>NZ_JANINT010000237.1 GCF_024509035.1 Nocardioides sp.
TGATCATCCACGAGGTCATGGGTCGCAACTGCGGCTGGTTGACCGCCGCGACCGCCGTGAAGTTCCGCGAGTGGGTCGCCGAGCAGGAGTTCTCGGGCTTCGGCAACAACACCGCCGCGCACTGGGACGTGCACGCGGTCTACGTGCCCGAGCTCGCCTTCGACATCGCCGAGGAGGCCGAGCGGCTCAAGAAGGTCATGGACGAGACCGGCTGCGTGAACATCTTCCTCTCCGAGGGCGCCGGCGTGTCCACGATCGTGGAGGAGATGATCGCCCGCGGTGACGAGCCCAAGCGGGACGCGTTCGGCCACGTGAAGATCGACACGATCAACCCCGGTGCGTGGTTCGCCAAGCAGTTCGGCCACCTGATCGACGCCGAGAAGACGATGGTGCAGAAGAGCGGCTACTTCTCCCGCTCCGCCGCCGCCAACGACGAGGACCTCGCGCTGATCCGGGCCTGCTCCGACCTGGCCGTCGACGCCGCGCTGCGCGGCGAGAGCGGTGTGGTCGGCCAGGACGAGGACGCCGGCGACGAGCTGCGGGTCTGCGAGTTCCCGCGGATCAAGGGCGGCAAGGTCTTCGACACCTCCGTGCCGTGGTTCGGCGAGCTGCTCGACGGCATCGGCCAGCCGATGGGTGAGACGGTCCCCTCGGAGCACTGATCGACCCCACCCCGCCTCGCGTGGGGTTGAAGCGGCCCTCGGTTGGGGAACGATCCTCAAGGATCCGACCCCGACCGAGGAGACCGCGATGACTGCGTCCACCGCAGAGACCGTCGACGTCAACGGCCCCACACCCGATCTCAAACGGGTGATGGGCCCCAAGCTGCTGCTGCTGTTCATCGTCGGCGACATCCTCGGCTCGGGGGTCTACGCGGTCACCGGCAAGATCGCAGGACAGGTCGGCGGCATCGCCTGGGCGCCGTTCCTCGTCGCGTTCACGGTGGCGACGCTGACTGCCTTCTCCTACCTCGAGCTGGTCACCAAGTACCCCCAGGCCGCCGGCGCCGCGCTCTACACGCACAAGGCGTTCGGCATCCACTTCGTCACGTTCCTGGTGGCGTTCACCGTGGTGTGCTCAGGCATCACGAGTGCGGCGACCTCCTCGAGCCTGCTCTCGGCCAACCTCCTGGTCGGCCTCGACGAGCTGCTGCCCGGGGTGCCCACCGGTGACACCGCGACGCTCCTCGTCGCGCTGGGCTTCATGCTGCTGCTGGCGATGATCAACCTGCGCGGAGTCGGCGAGAGCGTGAAGTTCAACGTGGTGCTCACGCTCGTCGAGATGACGGCGCTGGCGATCGTGATCGCGATCGGGCTGTGGGTGGTCGGGCGCGGCGACGGCGACGTCTCGCGCATCACGGTGTTCGAGAGCCCGGACCAGAAGGGCATGTTCGCGGCGGTGACGATCGCGACCGCGATCGCGTTCTTCTCGATGGTCGGCTTCGAGGACTCGGTGAACATGGTGGAGGAGACCAAGGACCCCGAGCGGATCTTCCCCAAGATGATGCTCACCGGCCTGGGCATCGCCGTGGTCATCTACATGCTGGTGGCGATCTCGGTGGTCGCCGTGATCCCTGCCGGGGACATCGCCTCGCCGCAGAACCCCGAGGCCGGGGTCCTGCTCGACGTGGTCCGCGTGGGCGCGCCCGACCTGCCGATCGACAAGCTGTTCCCGTTCATGACCGTGTTCGCGGTCGCCAACACCGCACTGATCAACATGCTGATGGCCAGCCGACTGGTCTACGGGATGGCCCACCAGGACGTGCTGCCGCGCAGCCTGGGCCGGGTCTCGGCGACCCGGCGCTCGCCGTACACCGCGATCGCGTTCACCACGCTGCTGGCGCTCGCGCTGATCCTCGTGGTCCGGCTGCAGTCGGAGAGCAGCATCGTGGTCGCCCTCTCGGGGACGACCGCCCTGCTGCTGCTCGCGGTCTTCACGGTCGTCAACGTGGCCTGCCTCATCCTGCGGCGCGACCCCACGCCGAGCCGCTTCCGCGCCCCGACACTGTTCCCGGTGCTGGGTGCGGTGGCCTGCGCCTACCTGCTCGGCCCATGGGCGCGGCTCGAGGCCGACTACATCCAGTACAGGATCGCGGTCGGTCTCCTGGCCGTCGGGTTCGTGCTGTGGCTGTTCACCTGGCTGACCAACCGCGGCGTGCGCGCGAAGAAGACCGGCTTCCGCGACATCGAGCATCTGGGTGAGTGACCGGGGCGTGACGCCCGGGGTCTGAACCGTCTCGCGTCCGCTCACCGAATCGGGGCCCGGTGGCCCACCGCCGTACCCTGGAGCGGTGAGCACCATCCCCGACCTCGCGACCCTGCACGCCCTGGGCGCCGCCCAGCAGCCGTCGTACCCCGACCGCGCCGCCGTCGACTCGGCGGTCCAGCGGTTGCGGACGGCACCGCCGCTGGTGTTTGCGGGTGAGTGCGACGAGCTCAAGGACAAGATCGCCCAGGTCGCGCGCGGCCAGGCGTTCCTGCTCCAGGGCGGCGACTGTGCCGAGACGTTCGCCGGCGTCACCGCCGACAACGTGCGCAACAAGCTGCGGGTGCTGCTGCAGATGGCGGTCGTGCTGACCTACGCCGCGTCCGTGCCGGTCGTGAAGGTCGGCCGGATCGCCGGCCAGTACGCCAAGCCGCGCTCCTCCGACCTCGAGACCCGCGACGGCGTGACGCTGCCGGCCTACCGGGGCGACGCCGTCAACGGCTACGACTTCACCCCCGAGGCGCGGATCCCCGACCCGCAGCGGCTCGTCGACGTCTACAACTCCTCGGCGGCGACGCTCAACCTCGTGCGCGCGTTCGTCACCGGTGGTTACGCCGACCTGCGCCAGGTGCACACCTGGAACACCGACTTCGTGCGCGAGTCGCCGGTGGGCCAGCAGTACGAGGCGATGGCCAACGAGATCGAGCGCGCGCTGACGTTCATGCAGGCGATCGGTGCCGACCCCGACGAGTTCCACCGGGTCGACTTCCACTCCAGCCACGAGGCGCTGGTGCTCGAGTACGAGCACGCGATGACGCGCATCGACTCGCGCACCAACTCGCCGTACGACGTGTCGGGCCACTTCGTGTGGATCGGTGAGCGCACCCGCCAGCTCGACGGCGCGCACGTCGAGCTGATGAGCCGCATCCGCAACCCGATCGGCGTCAAGCTCGGCCCGTCGACCTCGCCGGACGACGCGCTGGCGCTGGCCGCCAAGCTCAACCCCGACAACGAGCCGGGGCGGCTGACGTTCATCACCCGCTTCGGCGCCGGCAAGATCCGCGACGGGCTGCCCACGCTGGTCGAGAAGGTCACCGCAGCGGGCCTCGAGGTCGCGTGGGTGTGCGACCCGATGCACGGCAACACCTTCGAGGCGAGCTCGGGCTACAAGACCCGGCGGTTCGGCGACGTCATCGACGAGGTCCAGGGCTTCTTCGACGTCCACCGCTCGCTCGGCACCTGGCCCGGCGGGCTGCACGTCGAGCTTACCGGTGACGACGTCACCGAGTGCGTCGGTGGTGGCGAGGACCTGCTCGAGATGGACCTCGGCAACCGCTACGAGTCCGTCTGCGACCCGCGGCTCAACCGCGTGCAGTCCCTCGAGCTGGCGTTCCTCGTCGCGGAGATGCTCAGGCAAGCCTGAGAGCGCGCGGCTGTCTCCCGCGCGCACCTGACGCACCTGCTGGGTTCCCGGCGGGTGAGCGACAGATCCGTCAGGTGCGTGCGACCACCGCGGCGACCCTTGGCAGGATGGCGGTGTGATCGACCTGCGCAGTGACACCCTGACCAAGCCGACCGAGGAGATGCGGGCGGCGATGGCGTCCGCCGAGGTCGGTGACGACGTCTACGGCGAGGACCCGACGGTCGCGCGGCTGGAGGAGCACGTGGCCGGGCTGCTCGGCCACGAGGCGGCGCTGTTCACTCCGACCGGGTCGATGGCCAACGTGCTCGCCGTACGCTCGCTGGTCGGTCCGGGCCAGGAGGTGCTCTGCGAGGCCAGTGCCCACATCGCGCGCGCGGAGCTCGGTGCCCACGGTGCCTACACCGGCCTGACGATGCGCACCTGGATCCACCCGCGGGGCCAGGTCGACCTCGGGGCGATCGAGACGATCTTCGCGCCCGACATGGGCCCGTTCTTCGTGCCGACGGCAGCGATCTCGGTCGAGAACACCCACAACTTCGCCGGAGGAGCGGTGCTCCCCCTCGAGGACCTGCGCGACCTGCGCGAGTACGCCACCGGGGTGGGCATCGGGGTCCACATGGACGGCGCGCGGCTCTGGAACGCCCATGTCGCCACCGGCACGCCGCTGGCCGAGTACGGCGCGGTGGCGGACGTGTTGTCCGTCTGCCTGTCCAAGGGGCTCGGCGCCCCGGTCGGCTCGCTCATGGTCGGCAGCCGCGACGCGGTGGCCGAGGCGAGGATCTGGCGCAAGCGGATGGGCGGCGGCATGCGCCAGGTCGGCATCCTCGCGGCGGCCGGCCTGCACGCGCTCGACCACCACCTCGAGCGGCTCGCCGACGACCACGCACACGCCCGGCTGCTCGCCGAGGCATGCGAGGTCGACCCGGCCACCGTGGACACCAACATCGTGGTCGTGCGCCGACCCGATGCCGCCGACTTCGTGGCCGCTGCCCGCGCGGAGGGCGTGCTGATCTCCGCCGTCGGACCGGCGGCTGTGCGTCTTGTCACCCACCTCGACGTCACCCGGGAGCACGCGGAGCACGCGGCGGCGGTGCTCTCCCGCCTCTCCTGAGGACCGGGTCCGCGGCCGCGCGCCGGCCCACCTAGGATCGGTGCATGACGGACACGGTGGCCTCCGAACCCAGCACACCGTCCGTCGTCCGGACCCTCGACGTGCTGGCGAAGGCCGGACTGGTCGTCCTGCTGTGGGTCGCGATCGCCAACCCCGAGCTGGGCAACCTGCGCGGCAAGGGTGCCGGCATGCGCGCGGTCGGCTATCCGGCGATGGCGTTCGTGCTGCCGGCGGCATGGTGGCTGTTCTGGCGCGACCGGGTGTCGTTCCCGTGGGTGGCCGACCTGCTCGTCACGCTCACCTGCTTCACCGACACGCTCGGCAACCGGATGGACCTCTACGACACGATCCGCTGGTTCGACGACGTCGTGCACCTGGCCAACACCGGCGTCTTCGCCGCGGCGGCGCTGCTGCTCACGCTGCCGCGCGCGGCCAGCCGCGCGGCGCACGTGGAGCGCGCTCTCGCGATCGGCGTGACAGCCGCCCTGGCCTGGGAGATCGCCGAGTACTTCGCGTTCCTCAGCACCTCCCCCGAGCGGATCGACGCGTACGCCGACACGCTCGGCGACCTCGGGCTCGGCACGCTCGGCGCGGTCGTGGCGGCGCTGGTGGTCCACCGGCTGCGCCGCGCGGGCCGGTTGAGCGAGGAGGAGCCGATGCCCTGGTCGCGACAGGCCCAGTCAGGGCCTGTTGACCAAGCCTTGGTCGGCTGACCGCCGCCATGCACGCACGCTGGCTGCGTTGCCGCCGCTCGACAGACGACCCGGTATGCCCTCGCGACGGCGCCTTGCCAGCGCACGCACCTGACGACGCTCAGCTCGACCGAGACTTGGTCAACAGTCCCTAGCCGGCGCGCACCAGTGAGACGTCGCTGATCGCGGTGTAGTCGCGCGCGGCCCGACCGGTGCCGGGCGCGGATACGGTGACCAGCCGCAACCGGACCGTCGTCGTGGTGACGTCGACGTCCACGGACTGCATGTCCGTGGAGTCCGTCAGGTCCTGACCGACCGTGGTGCCGTCGTCGAAGACCCACTCCACCCGCTCGACCCGACGGTTGCCGTGGTACCAGTCGAGCTCGCGTCCGCGCGCGTCGGTGGCGGTCTTGGCGTAGCCGTTGACCAGGCCGACGCTGCGCAGCCGCGTGGCGTCGGGCAGCGTCAGCACGATCTCGGCGCCGGTGCCGTCGCCGGCCATCCGCCAGGTCGTCTCGGGGACGCCGTCGAGCATGTTCGTGGCCTCGTAGTCGACCCGGTTGCCCTGCACGTCCTGGCCCGGCGGTGCGGTCGCCGGAGCCTCGACGGTCGCGGTGGCGGTGACGTCCGCCGGGTCGCCCGGTGGGGAGGCGTCGCCGGGTGCGGGCGACTCCGTGGCGGTCTCGGCCCGATCGGTGCGACCGCCGTCGGGACGGGCGGTGGTGCCGCCGTCGTCGCCACCGACGAGCAGCCACAGGCCCAGTCCGGCGACCACGACGAGGACGGCGACGACGATCGCCCACATCGCCCAGGGTGGCCTGGGGCGGCGCGGCTCGGCGTACGGCGGGACCGCGGACGGTGGCTGCTCCACCTCGTCGGCGAACAGCGGGAACCGCGGCGTCGACGAGACGGCCGGGCGCTCGGCGGTGTCGGTGCGCCAGCCGGTGTCGCTGGGGACGCGGCCGACGGGATGGCCGCAGTTCGTGCAGAAGCGGCCGACCCCCAGCTCGTGACCGCAGTTCACACAGTGCTTCATCGGACTCCTCGCGGGCCCGCCCTGCGTGGCCCGCGAGCAGAGTAGTGGGTGTCGCGCGTGGAGGCCCGAGGGTGCCAGTGCTTTCACCCGCCGCTGCGCTGCGGGGGAGGGCGACGAGCACCCTCGGACCGCCACAGGCTAGGTCGCTGCCGGCGCCGCTCGCGGGCGAATGACGGGTACTAGGACCAATGGGCAGCGGTGACCGGGACGTTCGCCGGAGCCCCCGCGTCAGACGGCGATGTGCGGCACCTCGCCCTCCACCTTGCGCCGCGGGGCCAGCTCGACGGTCAGCATCGCGGCGAGGACCATCAGTCCGCCCACGAGCATGCGCGTGGTCACCGACTCCCCGCCGAGCAGGACGGCGAAGAACGCCGCGAACACCGGCTCCATGCTCATCACGATCGCGGTGCGCGTCGCCGAGAGGTGGGCCTGGGCCCAGGTCTGGCCGAGCAGCGCGAGTGCCGCCGGGAACACGGCCATGTAGAGGACCGAGAGCCAGTCCTGGCCGTTGTCGGGCAGCACGATGCCGTGCGGGGCGCTGGCGACCAGGCAGATCACGGCCACCATGACGACCTGGAGGATCGACATGCCGAGGGCGTCCTGGCTGTTGGACCACGCGCCGAGCCCGACGATGTGCAGGGCGTAGAGCATGGCGGCGACGAGGGTCAGTGCCTCGCCGTACCCGACCGAGAAGCCTTGCAGGGTCAGCACCCCGAGCCCGGCGGCGGCGAGGAGGACGGCGAGCCAGGTGACCCCGGTGATCCGGTTGCGCAGCAGCACGGCGGCGAACAGCGGGGTGGCCACGACGTACATGCCGGTGATGAAGCCGGACACGCTCGCGGGCGTGTGTGCCAGGCCGGCCGTCTGCAGGATCTGCGCGACGCCGTACAGGCCCCCGAGCACCGCGGCCTGACGGCGGGCGTCGGGGGAGAGCCGGCGCACGGCCCGCGGCGCGACCGCCAGCAGCAGGGCGCCCGCGATCGTGAAGCGCACCGCGAGGAAGTCCAGCGTGGGGATCCGGTCCAGCAGGTCGTGGATGAGGAAGAACGTCGAGCCCCAGCACGCGGTGATGCCGAGCAGCGCCGCGGTGGCGAGCAGCGTGGTGCGCCTCATCCGCGCAGCTTCTTCAGCAGCGGGATGTCGCGGGTGTCGGCGTCGCGCGAGTCGGGCGTCTCGAGGATGAACGGAACGCCTTCGGTGGCGGGGTGTGCGAAGAGCTCCACGAACGCGTCCTCACCGATGTGCCCCTCGCCGATCCGCTGGTGGCGGTCCTTGAACGCACCGCGCAGGTCCATCGAGTCGTTGGCGTGGACCAGTCGCAGCCGGCCGGGTCCGCCGATCTCCACGATCCGGTCGACGGTGGCGGTGGTGCCGCCGGGTTCGTCGAGGGGCGCGCCCGCAGCGAACACGTGGCAGGTGTCGAGGCAGACCCCCGCGCGCGGGTGGTCGTCGAGCGCCGCGAGGTACGCCGCCAGGTCCTCGACGCCGGCGCACAGCGACCGGCCCTGGCCCGCGGTCGGCTCGAGCAGCAGCCACGGGCCGTCGTCGCCGAGCGCGTCGAGCAGGGGCAGCAGACCCTCACGGACCTGGCGCATGGCCGCGGCGTGGCGCTCCTCGGTGTCGCCCTCGCCGGGGACGACGTACGAGCCGGTGTGCACGACGACGCCCTCGGCGCCGATCTCGGCGGCCCGCTTGAGGTTGTGCGCCACCGAGGCGACCGAGCGCTCGTAGGTCGCCGGCGTCGGCGAGCCGAGGTTGACCAGGTAGGGCGCGTGGATGAAGACCCGCGTGCCGCGCTCGCCCATGAGGTCGCGGAACCGGTGGTCCTCGGCCGGCTTGCCCTCGCTCAACGCCCAGCCGCGCGGGTTGCCGGTGAAGACCTGGAAGGTCTCCGCGCCGACGAGGTCGGCGTTGGCGACCGCTCCGTCGACGAGGCCCTTGCCGACCAGGACGTGGGTTCCGATGGGATTGCGGAGGGCCGGGTCGAGCACCCGCACACGCTAGTTCAGATGATGCTCAGGGTGATCGTCGACCCCACCGGCACCATCTCGCCGCCGCCCGGGCTCTGCGAGAACACGAAGCCCAGGCCGAGGTAGCCCGGCGCGTTCTGGGTGACCACCTCGAAGCCAAGATCCTCGAGGGTCTGCGTGGCGTCCGCGACGCCCTGGGCGCGCACCGAGGGGACCTCGATCAGGCGCGGACCCTTGGACACCACGAACGACACGCCGTCGCCGCGGTGCAGGACGGTGCCCGACGGCGGGTCCATCGAGATGACGTCGCCCTCGGCGACGGTGTCGGAGTACTCCCGGTCGCTGATCGAGGGGTCGAGGCCCTTGCCCTTCGCCCAGGCGACGGCCTCGTCGGCGTCCTTCCCGACCCAGTCCTTGAGCTTGACCGGCTTGGGGCCCTTGCTCACGACGAGATCGACGGCGGCGTCGGGGCGCAGGGTCGTGCCGGCCTTGGGGGAGGAGGCGATCACCACGCCCTCCTCGACGGTGTCCGACCACTTCTCGGTCGTCGTGCCGTAGGTCAGGTGGGTCTGCGCCAGCGCGTCCTGGGCCTCGTCGACGGTCATGCCCTTGAGCTTCGGGACGTCGTAGCGCTCCTTGCCGAGCGAGAGCACGACGGTGACCGTGCCCCCGTCGAGGATCTTCGAGCCCGGCGCGGGGTCGGTCGCGACGACGTCGCCGGCCGGGACGGTCTCGGAGTAGGCCTTGTCGCCCCAGGCGACCTCGAGGCCCGCGTCCTCGAGACGCTGCTCGGCCGCGGCACGGCTCAGGCCGAGGACGCCCGGCGTGGAGGTGTAGCGGCCGTCGAGGAACCACCACGCGCCGGTGCCGACGCCGGCGACCAGGAGCACCGCCGCGAGCAGCAGCGCCAGGCCCCGGCGGGACCGGCGCGGCCGACCCGGCGGGGTACGCCGGGTGGCGGGCGGCCCCGTCGGCGGAGCCGGAGGCGTGTCGGGACGTCGGTCGAGGGTGCGGATCGGCGTGGTGCGGTCGGCGACGACCTCGGCCACCAGCTCCTGGGGCGTCAGCAAGGTGGCGAGCTCGCGGGAGTCGAACGGGTCGGCCGCGGTGTCGTCGGGGGAGGGCGCCTCGACCGGCTCGGCCTTGACCAGCAGCGGGGCGAGGTCGGCGGTGAGCTCCGGGTCGTCGCGCACGCCCTCGGCGATCGCGTGGCTGACCCGGCGCAGCTGGTGGAGCAGGACGCCGGCGTCGGCCGGGCGCAGGCTGCGGTCGCGCGCGGTGGCCCGGGCGACCAGCGCGTCGACGTACGCCGGGATGCCGGGCTCGAGGCTCGACGGCGGGGGCACGTCCTCGTGGACGTGCTTGTAGGCGACCTGGATGGGGCTCTCGCCCTCGTGGGGCTTGGCGCCGGTCAGCAGCTCGAAGAGCACGACCCCGGCGGCGTAGACGTCCGCGCGCGCGTCGGCGCGACCGTCGACCACCAGCTCGGGCGCGAGGTAGGAGACCGTGCCGATGAGCACGCCCCCGGTCGCGGTGTGCTGGGTGTCCGCGCTGACCGCACGGGCCAGGCCGAAGTCGGCGACCTTGACCCGTCCGTCGGCGGCGATGAGGACGTTCTCGGGCTTGACGTCGCGGTGGATGATCCCGGCCCGGTGGGCCGCGGCGAGGGCGGAGAGCACCGGCTCGAGCAGCGCGAGCGCCCGCGCCGGCGACATCGGGCCCTCCTTGCGGATCACGTCGCGCAGGGTGATGCCGTCGACGAGCTCCATCGCCAAGAACACGGTGCCGTGGTCGTCGCCCTGGTCGTAGACCGCGACCACGTTGGGGTGCGAGAGCCGCGCGGCCGAGCGGGCCTCGCGCACGAAGCGCGCGGCGAACTCGTCGTCGTCGCCCAGGCCCGGATGCATGATCTTGACCGCGACCGTGCGGTCCAGGCGCAGATCGGTGGCCTCGTAGACGCCGGCCATGCCGCCGCGCGCGATGCGGGCGCCGATCCGGTAGCGGCCCTCCAGCAGGCGGCCGATCATGGGGTCGCCAGCCGCGTCGGCGCCCGTGCGGGCGTGCCGATCGGACTGCCGGTCTGGCGGCACAGCGACCCTCCTGCGCTCCTGATGGGGAAGGACCAGGAGAGTCCATCGTACGGACGATGGCCGCCCGCGGCGCGTTGAGCCGCTCCCGGCGTGGCGTGGGCCACGGTGGGAGACTGGTCCCATGAACCAGTCACGACTCGCCGACGCCGACCTCGCCGCCCTCGTCCCGGAGTGGCTGGACTGGTCCGAGGCCGCCGACCGCCTGGGTGTGACCGTCGCGAAGGTGCGCACGATGATCCGCGAGCACGAGCTCGCCGCCGCCGTGCCGACTCCGGGAGCGGGCCAGCAGATCCCCGCCGACTTCATCCAGGACGGCCTGGTCGTCAAGGGCCTGCCCGGCCTGCTGACGATGCTCCACGACGGCCGCTACGACGACCGCGAGTGCATCGCCTGGCTGTTCACCGACGACGACCTGCCGGGCCGTCCGATCGACGCGCTGCGCGAGAACCGCGGCTCGGAGGCCAAGCGCCGCGCGCAGGCCATGGCGTTGTGAGTCTCTAGACGACCCGCTGGGTCGCGGCCGCGGCCAGCTGGCGCAGCACCTCGCGCGCGCCCTCGTCGATGTCGGCCCTGTCGAGAGCGGCCACGGCGTGGGCCGCGAGCTCCTCGATGACGGCCTCGACCTGGGCGTGCGCCCCGGACCCGTCGATGATGCCGCGCAGCTCGGCGACCTGCTCGACGTCCAACGCGGTGCCGAGCGACCGGTCGAGCAGGGCCGCGGCGGCGGGAGCGGCTGCGTCGAGGGCCAGCGCCACCAGGACGGTGCGCTTGCCCTCGATCAGGTCGTCGCCGGCCGGCTTGCCCGTGGCCTCGGGATCCCCGAAGACCCCCAGGAGGTCGTCGCGCAGCTGGAACGCCTCGCCGAGGGGCAGGCCGAAGGCCGAGAGCTGACCCAGCGTGCGGTCGTCGGCACCCGCCAGGGCCGCGCCGATGTGCAGCGGCCGCTCGACGGAGTACTTGGCGGACTTGTAGCGCAGCACGGTCATCGCCGTGTCGACGTCGGCACGACCGCGCGCCTGCACCGACACGTCGAGGAACTGACCGGCGATCACCTCGGCGCGGCAGCGGTCGAAGACCTCCAGCGCGGGCGCCACCTGGGTGATGGGCAGGCCGCACCGGCGCAGCAGCTCGTCGGACCAGCTCAGCAGGAGGTCGCCGAGCAGGATCGCCGCGGCCGCGCCGTACTGCTCGGGATCGCCGCGCCACTGCGACCCGCGGTGCTCGCTCTCGAAGAGCCGGTGCGTGGCGGGCCGGCCGCGCCGGGTGTCGGAGGCGTCCATGAGGTCGTCGTGGACCAACGCGCTCGCGTGCAGCAGCTCCAGCGAGGCGCAGGCGCGGACGAGCGCGTCCTCGTCGGGGACCTCGGCCGCCACGGCCCGGTGCCCCCAGTAGCAGAACGCCGCTCGGAAGCGCTTGCCTCCCGACACCGAGGCGTGCGCCTCATGCACCAGTCGCGCGGCGTCGGGGCCCAAGGGAGCCAGGACGGTGGCCTGCTGCTCGATGAAGGTGTCCAACGCCGCCTGGACGCGCGCGCGGAAGCCCGATCCGTCCCATTCCCGCTCCGTCGCCACCACCCGGCGAGACTATCCAGTGGACGCCACCCGGACGGGGCCGGTCCCGTCCCTAGACTTCCCGGCATGGCGAACCACGGGGCTCGACGCATCGGCGACCTCGTCCGTGAGGGCGAGCAGTCGTTCTCGTTCGAGTTCTTCCCGCCCAAGGACGCCGCAGGCGAGGACCAGCTCTGGCAGGCGATCCGCGAGCTCGAGCCCTTCCGGCCGACGTTCGTCTCGGTGACGTACGGCGCGGGCGGCTCCACGCGCGACTCCACCGTGCGGATCACCGGCCGCATCGCCGCCGAGACGTCCCTGACCGCCATGGCGCACCTCACCTGCGTCGGGCACACCCGGGCCGAGCTCGAGGGCATCCTCGACGCCTACGCCGAGGTCGGCATCGGCAACGTGATGGCGCTGCGCGGCGACCCGACCGAGGGGCCGCGCGCGCCGTGGACGCCGACCGAGGGCGGCCTGACGTACGCCGAGGACCTGGTCCGGCTGGTGCGCAGCCGGGGTGACTTCAGCATCGGTGTGGCCGCGTTCCCCGAGGGACACCCCTCGGCGGAGTCGCTCGACCACGACGCCGACGTGCTCGTCGCGAAGGCCCGCGCCGGTGCGGAGTTCGCGGTCACCCAGATGTTCTTCCGCGCCGAGGACTACTTCGCGCTGGTCGAGCGGGTGCGCTCGCGTGGCGTCGACCTGCCGATCCTGCCCGGCATCATGCCGATCCTGAACCTCGCCAACATCCGCCGCCAGGGCGAGCTGATCGGCACCGACGTGCCGCGCGAGGTGGTGGCCCGCATCACCGCCCACGAGGGCGATCCGGTGGCGATGCGCGCCGAGGGCATCACGATCGCAGCCGAGCTGTGCGACGAGCTGCTCGCCGGCGGAGCGCCGGGCCTGCACTTCTACACGCTCAACCGGTCCAAGGCGACGCGCGAGATCTTCGCCGCGCTCAACCTGACGGTCTGAGGCCGGGCTCGGGCCGGGCCCGGGTCACGCCGGCCCGATCGCGGCGGCGACCAAGGCGGCGGAGAGACCGACGAAGGGCAGCCCGGAGCCGGGCGTCGCGTGCGCGCCGGCGGCGTAGACGCCCGGCACGGGTGTCGTCGGACCCAGCCGGCGGCGGACGGTCTGCCGGCCCTCCCACAGCACGCCCAGGGGAGAGCCACCCCACCGCTCGACCAGGTCCCGCGGGCTGCGGTCGACCCGGGCGACCACGTGGGGCCGCACGTCGATCCTGTGCCGCGCCAGCGCGCGCAGGACGTCCTCGGACAGCCGGCCGCGACCGTGGATCGTCAGGGCAGCGCCGCCCGCGGGAGCGCGGCCGCCGGTGCGCACGACCAGCATCGGGTCGCCGTGCAGCACCAGCTCGTGCGGCAGGTCGGGCGCCTGCTCGTCCAGCCCCACGTGCACCACGACCGGGGGGATCGCCGGCATCGATCGGGCGACGTACGACGCGAGCGCCGGCAGCCGTCGTGGGTCGATCGCGCAGACCACGGCGTCGGCGTCGATCTCGCCGCCGGGCGTCTGCACCGCCACCGCGCGGCCCTCGCGCACGACGATGTCCGTGACCTCGGTCGCGACGATCGTCGTCACGCCGCGCGTGCCGAGCCGCGTGGTGAGCGCGGCAGCGAGGCGGCTCATGCCGCCATCGATCGTCCACGCGCCGAACCGCTGCTCGACGTACGCGGAGATCCCCATCCAGGCGGGGACGTTGCGCAGGTCGTGGCCCTCGGCGACGAACGGGTGCCCGGCCACCATCCGCAGCCGCTCGTCCTTGAACGTGCGCTTGAGGCGCTTGGCCAGCGACTCCCGGCTGTCCAGGCGTGCCGCGAGCTCGCGGGGGAGGTGGTCGCGGTCCCAGGGGTTCTCGAGGTAGCCGCGCCGCACGACGTCCCAGTCCTCGCCGTACGACGCGACGTGGTCGACCCACCGCTGTCCCAGCCCGGGGCCGAGCTCGTCGAAGGCGCGCAGCTGGGGCGCGCGGCCGGAGGTGAGCCGTACCGCGGTGCCGTCCTCGAAGCGGTGCTCGCGCACCAGGTCGAGCTCCACGAGGTCGAGCTCACGCTCGAGGGGCCGCCCGGACTTGCGGAACAGGTCGCGGACCACCGCCGGGAGCAGCGTGTACGTCGGCCCCGCGTCCCAGGAGAACCCGTCGGCGCTCACCTCGCTCAGCGCACCGCCGAGCTCGGGGGAGCGCTCGACGAGCGTGACGTCGTGCCCGAGCTTGCCCAGCCGCACCGCGGAGGCCAGGCCGCCGAAGCCGCCACCGATCACCACGACGCGCGCCATGGGCCGAACCCTAACGGCGGCGCCCGCGCCTCGAGCTCAGGCCTCGGCGTCGAGCACCCGCCGCAGGGACTCCTCGTCGCGCCCGACCACGGTGGTGCCGTCGGTGGCGGTGATGATCGGGCGCTGGATCGCCCGCGGACGGGCGGCCAGCGCCTCGAGCCACTCGGTCCGGTGGGCCGCGTCGCGCGGCAGGTCGATGCCCTCCTCGCGCGCCTCCTTGGCCCGGGCCAGGTCCCAGGGCTCGAGCCCGAGACGGTCCACGACCGCGCCCAGCTCCGCCGCGGTCGGCGGGTCCTCGAGGTAGCGACGCACGGTGTAGTCCGCCCCGGCCGCGTCCAGCTCGCCGAGCGCCGTGCGGCACTTCGAGCACGCGGGATTGATCCAGATCTCCATCACTCCACCTCGATCGTCGCGGCACCGGTCATGGCCGCCAGCTCGTCGTACGTCGTCGAGAAGACCGCGGCCGGGTGGCCGGCGGCCGCCCACACGACCTCGTAGCGACGCAGCCAGCCGTCGAGGTACGTCGGGACCGGGCCCGGGTGCCCGATCGGCGACACGCCGCCGATCACCTGCCCGGTGTGCTCGCGGACGAAGTCGGGCGAGGCGCGCTTGAGCTTGGTCACACCGAGCAGCGCGGCTACCTTCGCGGTGTCGACGCGGTGGGCGCCGGAGGTCAGAATGAGCACCGGCGATCCGTCGGCGTCGAAGAGCAGGCTGTTGGCGATCGCCCCGACCTCGCACCCGAGGGCCTCGGCGGCGAGTGCCGCCGTGTGCACGGAGTCGGGCAGGATGACGACGTCACCGGCGCCGCCACGGCGTCGGTGGTCCTCACGGAACCGGGTGATCGTCGGGTGCTCGGTGGTCATGGAGCGAGACCCTAGGCTCTCCAGGAGCTCGTGGGCACAGACAGGGGAGAGGAGCGCGGATGACGCCGCAGCGGCCGGGAGCGTTGACCGCAGCGATCTGGGTGCTGGTGGGCCTGATCGTGACGAGCGGCGTGACCGCTCTGCTCACGCTCGTCTTCTCCGACGACCTCGACGCCTCGTGGGCCGCGGACCGCACCGACGGTGGCTCGGTCGAGCCGCCGGCCTTCGCTCCGGTGGCGATCACGATGTTCGTCGTCGTCGCGATGCTGGCCGTCGTCCTCATCATGTTCCTCGGGCAGGGGCACAACTGGGCGCGGGTGCTGCTCAGCGCGCTGGTGCTGCTGATGGCGATCGCCACGCTCGCCAGCCTGCGGGCCAACCCGCCGGTGCTCTTCGTGGTCCTGTCGCTGGTCTCCCTGGTGCTCGACCTGGTCGCGGCCGGGCTGCTCTGGCACCCCGACTCGCGCGAGTACACCCACCCGGCGCCGGTCGACAGCGTCCGCTCCTGACGCCTGTCCGCCCCGGCGGCGACGCGACGACGCACCCCAGGGGGCGGGCGGTCGACGCCCGGTCTTGACGACCCGCGGGCGGAGAGGTGTACCGTTGGGTGTGTTCGAACAAGCGTTCGAACGCACCCGGCGGGGACGACCTCGACCCCCGTCCCCGCCGGGCCCGGTGCGCCGGGACGAGTGAGGGGTCGCCGCTCTGGGGTCGACGGAGAGGATCGTCGATGAACCCCTATGCCCTGCCGGCCACCACGCACTCCTACCTCGCGCGCGCCGCCGAGTCCTTGAGCGAGGCGATCGCAGCCTCCGAGGTGCCGACCCGCTACGCCTGCGCCCACGTCGCCGCGCTACGGGCCGCCGCGGCGCTCCTGGCCGCTCGCGCCCATCCCGAGCCGGCGCGCCGTCGTTCCCAGCGCAACGCCTGGGTGCTGCTGGCCGAGGTGGCGCCCGAGCTCGCCGAGTGGGCGCGCTTCTTCGCGGCCGGTGCCTCCAAGCGCGCGGCGGCCGAGGCCGGGTCGACCCGCGCGGTCTCCGAGCGTGAGGCCGACGACCTGGTACGCGATGCCGACCGGTTCCTCGCCGTCGTCGAGCGCTCGCTCGGGCTGGTGCCCCACACGTCCACGCCGCCGCGTGCCGCGGCGATGCGCGCCGGCTGACGAGCGCCGAGCCGCGCAGGACAAGGGATTTCCCCCGATGCGCGGTGGGCCTGCCGCCGGGCAGGCTGGCGGCATGCGTCAGACCCTCGGGCCGCGCCGCCGTGCGCAGTGGATCCTCGTCGCCCTCCTCCTCGTCCTCACCGGCACCGCCGCCGTCCCCGTTGCTCCCGCAGACGCGGCCACGACGATCACCGTGGCGACGGCGCGTGCCACCCAGGACGGGTCGTCGGCGACGGTCCGGGGCTATGTCGTGGGACAGCCGACCTCGTCGACGACGGTGGTCACCAGCGGCTTCCCCAACGACTACGCGCTCGCGCTCGCCGACGCACCGGGCACGACGGACACCTCCCGGATGATCTACGTCCAGGTGCCCAGCGCGTTCCGCTCGGTCTGGGGGCTGCGCAGCAACCCGGGGCTGATGGGGCGCCAGGTCGACGTGACCGGCACGCTCGCGGCGTACTTCTCACGTCCGGGCCTGACCTCGAGCTCGGCCTTCGCCTTCGCCGGGGCGACCACCCCGGGCGACCCGCCGCCGACCGGGGGGAGCGGCGAGTACGACGCGACCTACTACGCCTCGGCGATCGGCAAGTCCGGCGCCGCGCTGGAGTCCGCGCTGCACACGATCATCTCCACCGGCGTCACCAAGCTGTCCTACGACGCGGTCTGGAACGCGCTGAAGGTGACCGACCGCGACCCCGCGAACCCCAGCCACGTGATCTGCCTCTACAGCGGGTTCTCCCTGCCCGCCGGCGACAACGGCGGCGGCGTCGACCAGTGGAACCGTGAGCACGTCTGGGCCAAGTCCCACGGCGACTTCGGCACCGCGACCGGGCCCGGCACCGACCTCCACCACCTCCGGCCCGAGGACGTCACGGTCAACTCGGCGCGCGGCAACCTCGACTTCGACGAAGGTGGCAGCCAGAACGCCGAAGCGCCGGGCAACTACGCCGATGCCGACTCCTGGGAGCCGCGTGACGCGGTCAAGGGCGACGTCGCCCGGATGATCTTCTACATGTCGGTGCGCTACGACGGCGGCGACGGCTGGCCCGACCTGGAGGTCAACGACCTGGTCGGCAACGGCACCAGCCCGCACATCGGTCGGCTCTCGGTGCTGCTGCGGTGGAACGCCGAGGATCCGCCGAGCGCGCTCGAGATGCGTCGCAACGACGTCATCTACGACGACTACCAGCACAATCGCAACCCGTTCATCGACCACCCCGAGTGGGCCGACACGATCTGGTGAGCCCGCCGGGCGGGTCGGGCCCTAGGGTGGGGTCATGCCTCACGACCGGCCCAGCGATCGGCCCACCGATCGGCTCAGCGAGCGGCCCAGCGAGCGGCGCAACGCGGCCCGCACCTCCGTCGTCTGGGACGCGCTGCGACCGGTCCTCGACGGCGACGCTGTCGACGTCCTCGACATCGGCGGTGGCACCGGAGGCCTCGCCGTCCGGGTGGCCGAGCTCGGGCACCGGGTCAGGGTCGTCGACCCGAGCCCTGACGCCCTCGCCTCGCTGGACCGCCGGGCGCGAGAGCTCGGCGTCACCGTCCAGGGCCAGCAGGGCGACCTGTCGACGCTGCTCGAGGTCACCGGCCCGGACAGCGCCGACGTCGTGCTCTGCCACGGCGTGCTCGAGGTCGTCGAGGACCCCGCGGCCGCGCTGGCCACGCTGCGCCGGGTGCTGCGTCCCGGCGGCACCCTGAGCCTCCTGGTCGGTCAGCGCCACGCGGCGGTCGTGACTCGCGCGATGGCCGGGCACTTCGCGCAGGCGCTGGCGCTGCTCGACGGCGGTCCTGCGAGCTCGAGCGCCCGCGACGCCGGCACCGGTCGCTCGGGTCGACGCTTCACCGACGTCGAGGTGACCGGGCTGCTCGAGGCGGCGGGCTTCACCGTCGGCGCGGTCCACGGCGTCCGGGTCTTCGCCGACCTGGTGCCCGGCTCACTCCTCGACCTGGAGCCCGGAGCCACCGCGGCCCTGGTCGACCTGGAGCGCGCGGTCTCGGTGCGTCCGGAGTTCCGGCCACTCGCGGCGCAGCTCCACGTCCTCGCCGGCTGAGGGTCCGGCGTTTCGCCGGCGCTCGCGGCGGGAACGGTTCGGTCACGATTTTCTGGAACCCGCCTACCGCGATGACCAAGCGCTGCCTAGACTTGAGGCGCCGGCCGACGTGCGGCGGCAAGACGGCGAAGACTGGTGGGGAGGAACGGTGCCACTCTCGGAAGAGGAGCTCCGACTGCTCGAGCAGATGGAGCGAGCCCTCGTCGAGGAGGACCCCAAGCTCGCCTCGACGCTGCGCGGTACGGCGTTCCGCCGCTCCGCTCGTCGCCGGGCGATCATCGCCGGTGCCTGCTTCGTCCTGGGCGTCGTGGTCCTGATGACCGGCGCGGTCGCGCAGATCACCCCGGTCGGGATCGTCGGCTTCGTGATCATGCTGGGCTCGGCCACCGTCGCGCTCACCGCGATCCGCGGCCAGCACGCACCGGCCGCCGCCGACCCGCGCACGATCCAGCACCCCAGCCGCGGCGGCTTCACCGTCGTCGACGGTGGTCGCTCGGGTCGCACCCGGCGTCCGCGGCGCGGCCGCTCCGGCCACTCGGGCCACTCCTTCATGCAGCGCATGGACGAGCGCTGGCGCCGCCGCCGCGAAGACGGCGGGTTCTGAGCGCTCTCGTCCGGAGCTCGCTCCGGACGAGAAGCCTGCGCCAGGTCGAGTAGCCGCGCGGCTGAGGAACGAAGCCGCGACCGGCGTATCGAGACCGGAGCATCGGCTCGGCTGATCGGGTCGCCCCCACGGTCGCGCAGATCGCCGAGCAGCAGCGAGCGAGGAACGAGCTCGCTGCGTGGGCTCGGCGAGACCGTCGCGGCCGACAGACCCGCTGAGGCGGCGGCCTGGAAGGTCGGTCGCAACGTCGACCTTCAGAATGCCGCCAGGTGTCACCCCGCGTGGTCGACGACCCCGCCGTACCTCGCCTCGACGGTGCCCGGGGTGGTGCGCGCGGGACGCCGCAGGCTCAGGTCGAGCACCGATCGCGGCCACCACGTCGCCCGCCGGCGCGTCGCGCGGGTCGAGCCGCCGGCCAGCGAGGCGATCACGGTCTCGGCGTCGGAACGCAGCCGGGCGCGGTCCGGCTCGGCAGGGGAGCGGGAGTAGCGCAGTCGCTCCAGGTGGGTGACGATCCGACCGAGCGCCGCCTCGCTCTCGGGCGAGGTGTGGGCGCCCCGCGGGGGCCGCTCGAGCGTGTGCGGGCCGACCGGCTCGCCCAGGTAACCGAGGAGCACCTCGTGCGTCGCCCGCGGCGAGCGGCCCGAGGCCCACGGGACCCCGAGGTCGACAGCCGTGTCGCGCAGCTCGGTCCAGATGAGCTCCGGGTCGGCGGTGGCCAGCCGACCGGCGCGCCGGCGGCGCCGCACCAGGTTCGGCACCGCGAGCAGCGCGCCGAGGAGGGCGATGCCGCTGAGCGTGGCCAGCAGGGGGCGCCAGTGCACGCCGGCGTCGTCCGACTCGTCGGCGGCCTTGTCACCGGCGGCGTCCGCACTCTGCGTCGGCCGGTTGGTGGGGCCCGGGGCGACGGAGGCCGACCGGGTCTGTGCCGGGTCGGAGGGGCCGAGGTCGTCGGGCAGCCCGTTGACGGTGTACGACGGCACGCCGGAGGCCCGGCGCGCCGGGGTGGGCTCGAAGCGGACCCAGCCCGAGCCCTGGAAGTACAGCTCGGGCCAGGCGTGCATGTCGTCGGAGCTGTACATCCAGGTGTTGGGCCCGATCGAGTCGGGCGTCAGGAAGCCGATCGCGACCCGGGAGGGGATGCCGAGCACCCGCGCCATCAGCGCCATGGCCGAGGCGAACTGCTCGCAGTAGCCGGTGCGGCCGTCGGGACCCTCGGTCAGGAAGGCGACGAGCGCGTCGGAGCCGTTGCCGGCGGGGGCCCTCCGCAGGGAGTACTCGAACCCACCGGTGGAGCGGAACCAGTCCTGGAGCGCCACCGCCTTGTCGAAGCGCGTGGTCTTGCCCTGGGTGACGCTCGCGGCGAGCTCGCGGACGATCGGCGGGATGTCGGCGGGGAAGTCGGTGAACAGCTCCTCCACCTTGCCGGTGGACGGGGCCGCGTTGCGCAGCCGCTCGGCACTGAGGTCGAGCTCGAGCCCGCTCATCGTGTAGTGCAGGCCGGAGGTCGTGAGGTCGGAGGGGACGGCCAGGAAGTCCATCGTGGAGTCGTCGTAGCGCCAGTCGCCCTCGGCCTGCACGTTGCTGGCGGGGTACTGCGTCGGCAGCCACCGTGACTTGAAGGCCGGCAGCACCGTGACGTCGTAGGGGACCTCGCGACGGCTGACCTCGGCGTCGACGCCTGGGGGCGGAGGGATGAGGCCGTCGGCCTTGTTGGCGACGGGCACGTCGCGATCGCCCGGCGTCCACTCCGTGTCGGTGAAGTTCGTGAGCGCGAGGATCCGGAGGTACGCCGGGTGCGGATCGGTCGTGGTGATCTGCACGAGGTCGGTGTCCTCGCCGCGCCTGAGGTCCCGGACCAGGTCGGCCACGGGGTTGTCGACCCGGATGTCGTCGCCCTCGCCGTTGCCGGGGCCGAAGTCGAACACGTGCAGACCGAGCGTCGGGACGGCCAGGGGCAGCACCAGCGCGAGCGCGGTCGCGGCCCCGCCGATGCCGCCGGCGGTCCGGCGTACGGCGTGGGCGCCCGCCCCCAAGGAGATGGGGTCGCCGGTCTCGCGGTCCTCGGCGATCGGGCGCCCCCACCGGCTGACGTGCTCGGACTCCTGGAGGAAGAGCAGGCCGAGGAACCCGCCGGCCGTGCCGACGAAGACCCACCAGGCGATGGGCGCCTCGACCAGGCTGACCGGGATCGTGTAGATCGTCAGCAGCGGCAGCCCGGCGAGGGGCACCCGGTGCAGCGAGCACGCGAGGAGGTCGACCAGGAGCAGGCAGACCAGTCCGCAGAGGATCAGCAGCGGGTCGATCGGGGCCTCGGTGGCCGGCACGGGCGCGGCGAACCCCTGGGCGCTGTCGATGGCGTCACCGACGGCGGTGCGCACCTCGGCGAGGACGGCGGCGTTCAGGACCACCTCGCCGGTGATCAGCAGCGTCGCCACGACGCCGGAGGTGACGACCTGGGTGGCGACCACCACCGGCACGGGCCACCGCCACCAGCGGGTCGCCGTGCCCGTGGCGGCCACGACGATCCCCAGCAGGAGCAGCGGGTTCAAGAACCCACCTGGTCGCTCGGCGAAGCCGCGCCAGGCGTACATGGCGACGAGGGTGGTCGCCGCGGCGACGCCGGCCAGCGTCGTGCTGGCGGCCAGCGAGCCGCGCGTCCGGTTGAGCGAGTGGATCATCGGATCGCTCCCGCTGCCGGGGCGGCGATGCCGCGCGAGCTCTGCGCACTCGTGTGCCCGAGCTCCTGCCAGACCGCATCGAGGCGGTCGCGCGGGCCGAGGGAGACGGCCCGCCACCCCTGCTGACCCAGCGCCTGGGTGGCCGAGGAACCGGCCGCGGCGCCGGTCCAGGCATCCACGTCGAGGGCGATCGCGAGCGCGGAGCCGGACTGGTGCTGCATCCGACGCAGGATCGGGAGGTCCGGCGGCAGGATGCCGCCGAAGACGGCGACGGTCAGGCCGCCATGGGCGCCCTCGGCGAGCCAGGCCGTGTCGAGACGCGGCTGCTGGACCGGCTGCACCACGGCGAGCGCCTCCATGAGCGGCCCGGTGTTGAGGTCGGTGTCGCGCAGGTGCCAGGCGTTGGTGGGGTCCTCGCCCAGCGCGGTGACGAGGCGTACGGCGAACCCGCGATGGCTGAGGTGGACGGCGATGGACGCGGCGGCCGAGACGGCCGCCTCGATCGAGGAGGCGATGCCCTGGCCGCGATGGGACTGGACGCGGTTGTCGAGGAAGAGGGTGGCTCGCGACTGCCACGGCTGCTCCTCGCGGCGGACCATCAGCTCACCGAGCCGGGCCGAGCTGCGCCAGTGGACCCGGCGCAGGTCGTCGCCCTGGCGGTACTCGCGGACGGTCACGTCCTCCGCGCTGCCGGTCGCGAAGGCCCGCGGGCGGTTGTCGCCGGAGCCGGTCCACGCCCCGCCGAGCGGGATCTGGGGGAGGAGCACCGTGCGCGGTGTCACCGTGAGCGGCACCGTGGTGCGGAAGGTCCGCCCGAGCTCGACCAGGCCGAACGGATCGGTCATCCGCACCGACATCGGGCCGATCTCGAAGCGCCCGCGAACGTCGGAGCGGACCTGGTAGCTGACCGTCTGCCGCCACCCGGAGCCGATGCCCTCCACGACGAAGCGGGGGCGGGTCCCGAGGACGTAGGGGACGTGGTCCTCGAGCAGGAGGGTGCCGTTGGGAGTGCGGCCCTCGTTGCTCAGGGTGAGCGAGACCCGCGCCGGTTGGCCGGCCGCGACCAGCTGGGGGGTGACGGTGCGGACCAGGGCGAGCCGGTAGCGGTTGCGCCCGACGACCCACGCGGTGAGCAGGGGGAGCACGAGCACCAGGACGCCGACCCGCGTGAGCGCCTCCTGGTCGAGCAGGACGGCGCACACGATGGCCGTCACGCCCGCGGCCAGGAACGCCCGCCCGCGGACGGTGAGCCCGGCCAGTGCCTCCCTCATCGCTGGGACCTTCTCTCGCCGGGGCTCAGCGTGCGGATCGGTCGGGGACGGGCACGGCGGCGACGATCCCGTCGAGGATGGTCGTCGTGGAGCGTCCGGTCATGGCGGCCTCGACGCTCGGGAGGAGCCGGTGCGCGAGCACCGGCCGGGCCAGCCGGGTCACGTCGTCGGGCAGCACGTAGTCGCGGTCGTCCATGGCTGCGACCGCCTTGGCCGCGCGCACGAGGTGCAAGGTCGCGCGCGGCGAGGCGCCCAGGGTGAGCTCGTCGGAACGGCGGGTCGCGGCGGCGATCGCGACCGCGTAGCGCTGCACGGCCTCGGAGACGTAGACCTGGCCGACGATCCCGATCAGCTTGCGCAGCTCGGAGGCGTCCGTGACCGGCTCGAGGTCGTCGAGGGGGTTCGCGCCGGTGTGGGAGGCCAGCATCGCGATCTCCGCGGCCTCGACCGGGTAGCCGACCGAGACCCGTGCCATGAAGCGGTCGCGCTGGGCCTCGGGCAGCGCGTACGTGCCCTCCATCTCGATGGGGTTCTGCGTCGCGATCACCATGAACGGCTGCTCGAGCTGGTAGGTCGTGTTGTCGACGGTGACCTGGCGCTCCTCCATGCACTCCAGGAGCGCGGACTGCGTCTTCGGCGAGGCGCGGTTGATCTCGTCGCCCACGACGATGTTGGCGAACACGCCGCCGGGGCGGAACTCGAACTCCCGCGTGTTCTGGTTGAACACCGACACGCCGGTCACGTCCGACGGGAGCAGGTCGGGGGTGAACTGGATGCGTCGTACCGAGCAGTCGATGCTCCGGGCCAGGGCCTTGCTGAGCTGGGTCTTGCCGACCCCCGGCACGTCCTCGATCAGCAGGTGACCCTCCGCGAGCAGCACGACCAGGGAGGCGTTGACGACGTCGGGCTTGCCCTCGATGACTCGCTCGACGTTCCCACGCACGCGGCCGATCACCCGCGCCAAGGTCTGGAGGTCCGCGCCCCCCGCTTCAGTTCCCACGTCTGCGTCCCTTCCCGTCCCGAGTGACCCGTGTCACCGGTGGGGCCCACGGTAGTCGTGCCGCGAACCCGCAGGCGTCTCCACCCGCTCGATCCGACTCCTGGGACCACGGTTTGGTTGCGTCGCCGGTTCGATCGAGTCCGCCGCCCGCCCTGCTCCACCACGTCCTCCACCACGTCCTCCACCCGGCGCTCCACTCCGCTCCACCACGGCGCGATCCCTCCCCACCGGCGCTCCACCACGGGTGACACCACCGCCCGCTGGCCGTCGTTGCAGCGCGCTGACCTGCACGGATGCGTACGGAGGGACCCG
The DNA here is from genome assembly GCF_024509035.1 of Nocardioides sp. Classification (GTDB taxonomy): domain Bacteria; phylum Actinomycetota; class Actinomycetes; order Propionibacteriales; family Nocardioidaceae; genus Nocardioides. The sequence continues at coordinate 24,329 of NZ_JANINT010000237.1, forward strand.
CACCCGATGTCGGTCCGTCGCGCCCACGGCTGGCAGGGGAGCCGGCCCGGCCGGCGGCAGCACGCCGCGATCGGGCCCGTCGACACGCGTGAAGTGGTTGACGGTGGAGGAAAGTGGCGTAAAGTGGTGCGAAGTGGAGGAAGGGCCCGTCGAGGGCCGGAGTGGAGGCGCCCGATGTTCTTCATGGGCACCTACACCCCGAAGCTCGACGACAAGGGGCGGCTGTTCCTCCCGGCCAAGTTCAGGGATCGGCTCGCGGAGGGGCTCGTGGTGACGCAAGGTCAGGAGAACTGCCTGGTCGTGTGGCCCACGGACGTCTTCATGGAGGAGGCACGGCGCGCGCAGGCGACGCCGATGACGGTGCGTGGCGCGCGTGACTACGCCCGCATCTTGTTCGCGGGTGCCGACGAGGGCACCCCGGACAAGCAGGGGCGGGTGAGCATCCCGGCCCCGCTTCGCGAGTACGCCGGGCTCGACCGCGACGTCGTCGTGATCGGCGTCATGGACCGGATCGAGATCTGGGACCCGGCCCGCTGGCGCGAGTACTCGGCCGGCGCCCAGGCGAAGTTCGCCGAGCTCGACGAGCAGCCCGCGCCGCACCCG
>NZ_JANINT010000238.1 GCF_024509035.1 Nocardioides sp.
GAGGCGAGGACCTCGTCGGGGGCCTTGTCGGGCACGCCCCAGATCAGCTCGGTGGCGCCGGCCTCGGCCCAGGCCATGAGGTCCTCGGGGTCGGGCTTGAAGGCGATCAGGATCCGGATCTCGGGCGCGCCGTCGCGGCCGGCCTCGGCCCAGGCCTTCGTGAGCGCCTCGATGTTGGCGGAGATGTCGGCCTGGGTGGGGGTGGTCATCCAGCCGTCGGCGTTCTCGGAGATCCAGCGGAACGTCTTGGGTCCGCCGCCGGCGCCGATGATCAGCGGGATGTGCCGCGCCGGCTTGGGATAGGCCCACGACGGTCCGAACGAGACGAACTCGCCGTCGTAGGAGGCCTCCTCCTGCGTCCACAGCGCCCGCATGGCCTCGACGTACTCCTTGAGGACCGTACGGCGGCGCCCGGCCGGGACGTGGTGGTCGGCGAGCTCGTCGGTGTTCCACCCGAACCCGGCGCCGATGTCGACGCGGCCGCCGGAGAGGTGGTCGAGCGTGGCGATCTGCTTGGCGAGCGTGATCGGGTCGGACTCGACCGGCAGCGCGACGGCCGTCGAGAGCCGGATCCGCGAGGTGACCGCGGCGACCGTCGCCAGCGAGACCCACGGGTCGAGCGTGCGCAGGTAGCGGTCGTCGGGCAGCGACTCGTCGCCGGTGCCGGGGTGGGCGGCCTCGCGCTTGACCGGGATGTGGGTGTGCTCGGGGACGTAGAACGTGTCGAACCCACGCTCCTCCGCGGCGGCGCCGAGGGCCGCCGGGGTGATCCCGCGGTCCGAGGTGAACAGGACGAGGCCATTGCGCATGCGGCGATACTAGAACGTGTTCCAGTTCTGCGGTACTGGTTGGATGAGGGCATGCAGCTCGACCTCACCACCGACGTCGTCGCGCTCACCGAGCAGCTCGTCAACATCGAGTCCGTCAGCCGCCACGAGCAGGAGATCGCCGACGTGGTCGAGACGGCGCTCGCGGCGTACGACCACCTCACGGTCAGCCGGCACGGCAACACCGTCGTGGCGCGCACCGACCTGGGTCTCGGCGAGCGGGTCGTGATCGCCGGCCACCTCGACACCGTGCCGCTCAACGACAACCTGCCCGCGCGCTACGAGCAGCGTCCCGACGGGGACGTCCTCCACGGCCTCGGCACCTGCGACATGAAGGGCGGTGACGCGGTCATCCTGCGGCTCGCCGCCACGCTCACCGAACCGGTCCGCGACGTCACCTACCTGCTCTACGACGCCGAGGAGATCGAGGCCGTGCACAACGGCCTCAACAAGCTCTCGCAGAGCCACCCCGAGCTGATGGCCGCGGACTTCGCGATCCTCATGGAGCCCTCCAACGCCGGCGTCGAGGCCGGCTGCCAGGGGACCCTGCGCGTCGAGGTGCGCACCACCGGCGAGCGCGCCCACTCCGCGCGCAGCTGGCGCGGGGTCAACGCCGTCCACAAGGCCGGCGAGGTGCTCCGCCGCCTGGAGGCGTACGACGCCAGGCGGCCGGTCATCGACGGGCTGGAGTACCACGAGGGGCTCAACGCCGTGGCGATCCGCGGCGGGGTGGCGGGCAACGTGGTGCCCGACGAGTGCGTCGTCGAGGTCAACTACCGCTTCGCCCCCGACCGCTCGGTCGAGGAGGCGGAGGCGTTCGTCCGGGAGTTCTTCCACGGCTTCGACGTCACGCTGACCGACTCCGCTCCCGGTGCCCTCCCGGGGCTGGACCGCCCGGCGGCCAAGGCGTTCGTGGAGGCGGTCGGCGGCGAGGTGGCCCCGAAGTTCGGCTGGACCGACGTGGCGCGCTTCAGCGCCCTCGGGGTGCCGGCGGTCAACTTCGGGCCGGGTGACCCGCTGTTCGCCCACAAGCAGGACGAGCACGTGCCCGTCGAGCAGATCCGCCGCAGCGAGGACCTCCTGCGCGCCTGGCTGGAGGGCCGCTGACATGGTGCGCTCGAAGTCCAAGGGCCCGATCCTCCAGCGCCGCGACCAGGTCGACGCCGGCACCACCGACCAGCGGCTGCTCGACTCGCGCGGCCCGTCGGACTGGGTGCACACCGACCCGTGGCGCGTGCTGCGCATCCAGGCCGAGTTCATCGAGGGCTTCGGCGCCCTCGCCGAGCTGGGCCCGGCCATCTCGGTGTTCGGCTCGGCGCGCACGCCGGCCGACCACCCGGCGTACGCCCTCGGCGAGCAGGTGGGCCGCCGGCTCGCCGAGGCCGGCTTCGCGGTGGTCACCGGCGGCGGCCCCGGGGTGATGGAGGCGGTCAACAAGGGCGCGAGCGAAGCCGGCGGCATCAGCGTCGGCCTCGGCATCGAGCTGCCCTGGGAGTCCGAGCTCAACCCGTGGGTCGACGTCGGCATCAACTTCCGCTACTTCTTCGCGCGCAAGACGATGTTCGTGAAGTACTCCCAGGGCTACATCGCCCTGCCCGGCGGGCTCGGCACCCTCGACGAGCTGTTCGAGGCGATGACGCTCGTGCAGACCCAGAAGATCACCTCGTTCCCGATCGTGCTGCTCGGCGTGAAGGAGTGGAGGGGCCTGCTCGACTGGATGGGCGACGCGATGCTCGCCGACGGCCGGATCAAGCAGGCCGACCTCGACTCGATCCTCCTCACCGACGACGTCGACGAGGCGATCGCGCGGATGGTCGAGTCCCGGGCGGGTGAGCAGCCGTGATGTGGTTCTTCGCGATCCTGATCGTGCTCGCGCTCGGCGGGATCGCCGTGGTGGCGTCCGGCCGCGGCGCTCCGCTCGCCGAGGTCCACGACGACCGCCCGGACGCAGGGGTGCCCGCGGAGGGGCCGCTGCAGGCCGACGACCTGCGTCGGGTGCGGTTCCCGCTCGCCGTGCGCGGCTACCGGATGTCGGACGTCGACGCGCTGCTCGACCGGCTCGCGACCCAGCTCGAGGGTGCGGCCCACGTGCCCGACCAGATCCCGCGGGCGGCAGGTGAACCGCCGGTGTCCGCCGGGGGTCATGGCGACGAACCCGTCGCGTAGGGCACACTTCGCACCGTGTCGACCGAGGAGATCGTCGTCTACATCCTTACCGCGCTCGCGGCGGTGGTGATCGTGCTGACCCGTCTGCGGCTCGGTCGCGGCGAGGGCGGCGCCGGGCGCCTGCAGACCTCACGAACCGCACTCCACGTGCACACGGTGGCCGGCGTGCTGGCGATCGTGACCTGG
>NZ_JANINT010000239.1 GCF_024509035.1 Nocardioides sp.
ACGTGGTCTCCTCACCGGTGAGGATGTGGTCGCTCACGGTGCAGATCGTGAGCGCCCGGCGACCGTGCTTGGCGGCGATCGTGTAGAGCGCGCTGGCCTCCATCTCGATCGCGAGCACGCCGTAGTCGGCCATCCGGGCGGCCAGCTCGGGGCGGGCCGGGTAGAACGAGTCGCTGCTGAAGATGAGCCCGACGTGCACGTCCTCGGCGAGGTCCTTCGCGGTCGCGGCGTCGTGGGCGGCGCGCAGCAGGTCGAAGTCGGCGACCGGGGCGTAGTCGAGGCCCTCGAAGCGGATCCGGTTCATCGAGGAGTCGGTGCACGCGCCGGAGGCGAGGACGACGTCACGGACGGCGAGCCGCTCGCTGACCGCGCCGCACGAGCCGACCCGGATCACCGACTGCACGTCGTACTCGGTGAGCAGCTCGGTCACGTAGATCGACATCGACGGCTGCCCCATCCCGGAGCCCTGGACCGAGACGCGGTGGCCCTGCCAGGTGCCGGTGTAGCCGTACATCCCGCGCACCTCGGTGTAGCACTGCGCGTCCTCGAGGAACGTCTCGGCGATCCATCGGGCGCGCAGCGGGTCCCCGGGCATGAGGACGAGGGGGGCGATGTCTCCGGGCTGGGCTCCGATGTGGGTACTCACGTGCAACAAGGCTAGGGCTAACGTCGGTCGGGTGACGTATCCGCACGAGCGGCTGTCGGCCAACCCCCACGACCGCACCGCGCTGCACCGCAGCGACGAGGAGTGGCTCGACCAGCGGTGGGCCGACCCGGAGACCCGGGTGCTGGTGGTGTCCGGCACCCGCGTCCGTCCACGCGACGGCGCGATCGAGTGGGTCTCGCCCGCGGCAGCGCCCGACGGGCTGCGCGTGCTGCTCGGCGAGCACGAGGGCCGCGCATGGTTCGCGGTCGTCACCGACGCGGCGCTCTCGCAGGCCGGTGAGCCGGGGGAGTGGACTCCGCTCCGCGGGCTGCTGCCGATCCTCGCCGGCGAGCCCGCCGCCGGCGTGGCCGAAGCCCCGCTGGTCATGCACGCGCTCGGCCTGGCCGAGTGGCTGTTCGTCACCCGCCACTGCTCGCGTTGTGGCGATCCGCTCACCCCGCGCGCGGCCGGGCACGAGCTGGTGTGCCCCCGCGGGCACACGCACTTCCCGCGCACCGACCCCGCGGTGATCATGATCGTCACCTCCGGTGAGCCCGGCGCCGAGGACGAGCGCTGCCTCCTCGGCCGGCAGGCCGTCTGGCCCGAGGGTCGCTACTCGACGCTCGCGGGCTTCTGTGAGCCCGGCGAGACGCTCGAGGACGCCGTACGGCGCGAGGTGCTCGAGGAGGCCGGCGTGGTCGTCGGGGAGGTGGAGTACTTCGGCAACCAGCCCTGGCCGCTGCCCGCGAGCCTGATGGTCGGGTTCGTCGGACGCGCTGTCACCACGGACATCCGCATCGACGAGGACGAGATCGAGGACGCCCGCTGGTTCACCCGCGCCGAGATGAAGGCCCTCGCCGCGGAGGGCACGCTGCTGCTCCCCAGCGGGGTCTCGATCAGCCGCTCACTCGTCGAGCACTGGTACGGCGGCCCGCTCCCGGGGCACTGGTGACCGCGTCTGGCGCCCGTCAGGCCGTCAGCGCGGCGAGCTTGTCCTTGACCTGGGCGAGCGACGGGTTGGTCTGGGCGGAGCCGTCGGCGTAGACCAGGGTCGGCACGGTCTGGTTGCCGTTGTTGGCGGACTCGACGATCTTCGCGGCGTCGGGCTCCTGCTCGATGTCGACGATGTCGTAGGTGATGCCCTCACGGTCCAGCTGGCTCTTCAACCGGTGGCAGTAGCCGCACCAGGGGGTGGTGTACATGGTGAACGAGCCGCTCATCTGGGACTGTCGCCTCCGACGTCTAGGGTTTGGTCTGCACCGATCCAACCACCGTGCCCCAGGAGTTGTTCCCCGCATGCCCGCCCCCGCCGACCTGCTGGACGCCCTCGATCCCGAGCAGCGCCAGGTCGCCGAGGCGCTGCGCGGCCCGGTGCGGGTGCTGGCCGGGGCCGGCACCGGCAAGACCCGGGCGATCACCCACCGCATCGCCTACGGCGTCGCCACGGGCGTCTACGCCCCGACCGAGGTCCTCGCGGTCACGTTCACGACCCGGGCGGCCGGCGAGATGCGCGCGCGGCTGCGGGCGCTGGGCGCTGGGCCGGTCCAGGCCCGCACGTTCCACTCCGCCGCGCTGCGCCAGCTGCGCTACTTCTGGCCGGCCACCTACGGCACCGAGCTGCCCACGCTCATCGAGTCCAAGATCGGGCTGCTCGCCAGTGCCGCCCGGCGCCAGCGGCTCAGCGCCGACCAGGCACTGCTGCGCGACCTCGCCTCCGAGATCGAGTGGGCCAAGGTCAGCAACGTCCACCCCGATGACTACCCCACGGTCGCTGCCCAGCGCGGACGCAGCGTCAGCGGCCACGACCACGACACGGTCGGCCGGGTGTTCAGCGGCTACGAGGAGGTCAAGCGCGCCCAGGGCCGCATGGACATGGAGGACGTCCTGCTGCTGACGGCCGGCCTGCTCGCCGACGACGAGCGGGTGGCCGCGCAGGTGCGCCGCCAGTACAAGTGGTTCGTCGTCGACGAGTTCCAAGACGTCTCGCCGATCCAGTCGGCGCTCCTCGAGCTGTGGCTCGGGGGCCGCGACGAGCTGTGCGTGGTCGGCGACCCGGCCCAGACGATCTACTCCTTCGCGGGCGCCAACGCCAGCTACCTGCGCGACTTCCCGTCCCGCCACCCCGGCACCACCTCGATCGAGCTGGTCCGCAACTACCGCTCGACCCCCGAGGTCGTCACCGCGGCCAACGCTCTGCTCGCCGGCTCACCCAGCGCCGGCGTCGACCTGCGCGCCCAGCGCCCGTCGGGGCCACCCGTCGCCTACACCCCGCGGTCCGACGAGGTCGCCGAGGCCGAGGCGGTCGCCGCCCAGGTCCTGCGGCTCCGCGAGGCCGGGCGCTCGCTCGGCGAGATCGCGATCCTGTTCCGTATCAACGCCCAGTCCGAGGCCTTCGAGGAGGCGCTGGCCGCGCGCGCCATCCCGTACGTCGTGCGCGGCGCCGCGCGGTTCTTCGACCGTCCCGAGGTGCGTGAGGCGGTCACCCGGCTGCGCGGCGCGGCCCGCTCCGGCGAGGCCGACGCCGC
>NZ_JANINT010000240.1:0-2777 GCF_024509035.1 Nocardioides sp.
CGTAGGACCCGCGGCCGGGGGTGCGGGACCCGAGGAACGACCCGACCACCGCGGCGCCGAGGTCGTCGAGCTCGGGCGCGATCACCCGGCCCTCCACGCGGCGGGCCATCTGGTCGATGAACCGCGCGAGGCCGGGGTCGTCCCCGAGGCGGAAGAACGTCGTCTGCGCGCCCAGACGCCCGGCGTTCTCCAGCTCGCGTACGGCGTACGCCACGGTCAGCGGGTGCGGCGGGTAGGCGAAGTAGACCTCGCCGTCGGGCTCGAGGTGCGACGTCGGCTCGCCGTCGGTGACGATCAGCAGCACCGGCTGGGCATTGGGGTGCTTGCGGAAGAAGCGGTTGGCGAGCAGGAGCCCGTGGTGGAGGTTGGTGCCCTTGTCCCAGCGGGCGTCGAGCCCGGTGAGCTCCTCGATCTCCATCACCTGCGCGTGCCGGCCGAAGGTGATCAGCTGCAGCGCGTCCCCGCGGAATCGTGAGCGGATCAGCGTGTGCAGCGCCAGCGCGGTGCGCTTCATCGGCACCCACCGGCCGTCCATCGCCATCGAGAACGACGTGTCGACGAGCAGTGCGACCGCGGCCTGGGTGCGGGCCTCGGTCTCCTGCACCTCGACGTCGTCGATGCTCAGCAGCGGAGCGCCCGGGTCGCCGGCGCGTCGCAGCACGCCGTTGAGCATCGTGCGCGGGACGTGCCAGGGCTCGGTGTCGCCGTACGCCCACTCCCGCGTCGCGCCCGACAGGTCACCGGCCGCGCCGGCGCGGCGCAGGTCGCGCTGGCCCTGACGGCCCGACATCCGCTCGGCGACGTCGCGCAGCAGCGCCTTGCCGAGCTGGCGCATCGCCTTGGGCGAGAGCCGGTACTGGCCGTCGGTGCCGCGCTTCATGTAGCCCGAGTCGCGCAACGCCTGCTCGAGGCGCTGCAGCGTGCGTGCGTCGACGGCCGCCTCGTCGCCGAGCTGGCGGGCGAGCTTGTCGAGGTCGAGGTCGTCCATCCGGGCGCCGCCGTAGGACTGCGAGAGCTGCTCGGCGAGCTCGTCGAGGTCGGCGAGGTCCTGGAAGACGCCGGTGCCGTCGCCGAGGCCGAGGCCCTCCTGACCGTCCATCCGCTCCGAGCCGCCCCAGTCCTCGCCGGGCCGCAGCGCCTGCAGGTTGGCGTCGAGCTGGTCGAGCGACTCCATCAGCTCGGGCGACCCGAAGGCCTGGGCGGAGAGCTCCATCAGCTCCTGACGCTGCTCGGGCGTCATGGAGTTCAACATCCGCTGCGCCGCCGCCGACCGCTGGGCGAGCGAGTCGAGGAGCTCGTCGATGTTCTGGGGGTTCTCGGGGAAGAAGTCGCCGTGCTTGGCCATGAACTCGTCGAAGTCCGCCTGGCTGTCCTCGCCGCGGCGGTGCTTGTCGAGCAGACCGTTGAGGTCCTGCAGCATCTCGTTGACCGCGGCCCGGTCCTCGTCGCTGGCGTTCTCCAGCGCCTGCTTCATGCCCGCGAACCGCTGGTCGAGCATCTCGCGCCCCAGCAGGTCCTTGATCTTCTCGTAGTCCTCGCGGGCCTCGCGGCTCTGCCAGTCGTACGACGACAGCTCGCTGACCGCGGCCGCGGTCGACGGTGGCAGCCCGTCGAGCTGCATCTCGCGGAAGGCCCGGTCCGCGTCGTCCATCATCGCGTCGCGGGCCAGCTGCTTGCGCTCCTCGAGCAGCGCGTGGTCGAGCAGCTCACGCACCTCCTCGAGGGTGCCGTCGAGGTGGTGGCGCTGGGTCAGCTCGCGGCGCCGCTCCGCCACGCGACGGGCGAGGTCGTCGAGCCCGGACTGGTCGCTGCCGCCGCGGCGCAGGAACTCCCGCATCGCGCGCTCCGGGGAGTATCCGGCCATCACGTCCTCGCCGATGGCGTCGAGGGCCTCGGCGAGGTCGACCGGCGGGGCCAGGGGGTCGCCGCCCTCGTAGCGCTTGAAGCGGGTGCGGTCCTTCATCGGGTGTTACCCGTAGACCGTCTCGGTGCCGTCGGCGTCCTTGCCGATCTTGCGGGCGAGGTAGAGGCCCTCGAGCGCGAGCTCGATCGCGCACGCGCGCTCGCCGTCGTTGCTCGCGCCGAGCCGGTCGCAGATCTCGTCGTACAGCTCCGACTCCCCCAGCACCGGCAGGCCGGTGAGGAAGTCGCGGGCGGTGACCTGCTCGCCCGTCGTGACCATCGCACCGTCCTCGATCGCGGAGACCAGCAGCGCGAAGTCGAGGCCTCGGAAGTGGTGGCGCACGGTCTCGGCGGTCGCGGTGCGCAGCAGGTGGGCGAGGATCTCGGCCTCGCGGCCCTCCTCGCCGCTCTCGAACTCGATCTTGCCGCCGAGCACGTCCACCGCGGTCTCGAGGTCGACGACCCGCGCGACCGCGGCGTCCTCACCCTGCGAGGTCGCCCGGTGCAGCGCGGAGGCCGCGATGGTCTCGGCGCCGGCGATCGCGAAGCGGGCCGAGACGCCGGAGCGCTGGTCCACCGCGCTCGACTCCCGCAGGGCGCGGGTGAACCGGGCCAGGATCTCGATGACCGCGTCGGGTACCTCGGCCACCAGGTCCGCCTCCTGACGGATCACGGCGATCTCGTCCTCGAGCTCGGTCGGGTAGTGGGTGCGGATCTCGGCGCCGAAGCGGTCCTTGAGCGGGGTGATGATCCGCCCGCGGTTGGTGTAGTCCTCGGGGTTGGCGCTGGCGACCACGAGCACGTCGAGCGGCAGCCGCAGCACGTAGCCGCGGATCTGGATGTCGCGCTCCTCCATCACGTTGAGCATCGCGACC
>NZ_JANINT010000240.1:2792-3171 GCF_024509035.1 Nocardioides sp.
GTGGATGGTCTCCGGGTCGCCGAGCGAGCGGCCCTCGGCGACCTTCATCGGGTCCACGTCGCCGATCAGGTCGGCCACCGAGGTGTCAGGGGTGGCGAGCTTCTCGGAGTAGCGCTCGGAGCGGTGCCGCCACGCGATCGGGAGGTCGTCGCCGAGCTCGGCGGCGCGACGCTGCGAGACGTGCGAGATCGGCTCGTAGGGGTGCTCGCCGAGCTCGGAGCCCTCGATCACCGGGGTCCACTCGTCGAGCAGCCCCACGAGCGTGCGCAGCAGGCGGGTCTTGCCCTGGCCGCGCTCGCCGAGGAGCACGATGTCGTGGCCGGCGATCAGCGCCCGCTCGAGCTGCGGGATCACCGTGTCGTCGAAGCCGTGCAGCCCG
>NZ_JANINT010000241.1 GCF_024509035.1 Nocardioides sp.
ACCTTGCGAGACACGAGCCGCGCTACCTGGGTAGCGCGGCTCTGCTGTTCGCACCGAAGAGGTCACTGGTTCGAGCTGGCTATCGCTCGCCGGTCGAGCCCGTGGTCGGCCAGAGGTCCCACGTCGGTCCCGGCCGCGGCCCACCGGGTGAGCAGGAGCTCGCTCGCCGCCAGGGTGCGTCGCCACGAACCCGGAGCCGAGGTGCGGTCGGTGTCGTGCAGCAGCACCGTGCCGCCCGGCCGGAGCGTGCGCTCAGGGAGCTCACGATCCTGCTCGGCGTGGCGTGCCGCTCCCAGTCACGCCCCCAGGCCGACCAGAGCACCGGCCGGAGGCCGGCCGCCCGGGCGGCCACGAGCGCGGCGGGGCTGAGCACGCCGTACGGCGGCCGGTACCACCGCACGGGTGCGCCGGTGAGGTCCTCGACGACGACCGCAGTACGGCGGACCTCGTCGACGAGCCGGTCGCGACGGGTCCGAAGCACGCAGCGGTGGTCCCAGCCGTGGACGCCGAGCTCGTGCCCGGCGGCGACCATCTCCCGCAGGAGCCGGCGCTGCGGCGCGGCGTGCTCGCCCAGCACGAAGAACGTCGCGCGCAGACCGGTCCGCTCGAGGAGCCGCAGGAAGTGGGGCGTCGAGACCGGGTCGGGGCCGTCGTCGTAGGTGAGCGCCAGGTGGCGGGTGGGCCCGATGCCCGCCAGCTCCGGGCTGAGCCGGCGGCGGAGCGGTCCGAGACCGGAGACCAGCACGTCGCGCAGGTCGGCGCCCCGGCCGGTCGCGGCGCCGGTCATCGGCCGGCCCCGAGGACCGTGGCCGGGGCGCACACGTGGGACAGCGCCGTGATCAGGTCGGGTGCGGAGCTCGGCCCCAGCGGGTGACGGTCGGTGCCCAGCACCGCTCGCGCGAGCAGCCCGGGCAGGTCCGCCTGCTCGCGCGCCCAGGGGACGAGCCCGGCGGCCTCGAGTGCGGCGGCGTTCGTCTCGCCGTGACCCGGGAGGCACCGGTAGCTCAGCAGGGGGACGCCGGCCGCCAGTGCCTCCAGGCTGGTGAACCCGCCCGCGTTCTGCACGACGCAGTCGCTGGCACGGATCAGGTCGGGCATGTCGGTGCGCCACCCGAGCGCGACCACGCCGGGCTGGGTGTCCAGCCGGCGGCGCAGCACCTCGTTGGTGCCGCAGGCGACGACCGGTCGGGCCAGGCCGGTGGCCGCGATGTCCAGTGCGGTCTGCTCGAGCTCGCCGACGCCGAGGGAGCCACCGACGACGAGGGCCAGGTCGGTGTCGCCGGGCAGACCGAGCCGGCGCCGCAGCTGCGCGGTGGACTCCGTCGCCGGGCGGGTGCAGGCCTCCGGGAGCAGCGGCTCGACGAGCGTCGTCGTGCCGCCGAGGACCCTCGCCTGGGCGGCGGTGACCTCGTGCAGCGCCAGGTGGAGGTCGACGCCGGGGTGCACCCACAGGGCGTGCACGGAGGCGTCGGTCAGGTAGGTGACGGCCGGGGTGTCGAGACGGCCGGCGGCGCGGAGCCTGCCGAGCGCCTGGCTCGCGAACGGGTGGGTGGAGATCACCAGGTCGCTGCCGGACACGCACGTCCGAACGCGGTGCGCGGGCAGCGAGACGATGCCGGTCGCGATCCGGTGGGCGAGGCTGCCCGGCTCCAGGCGTCGCAGGAGCAGGCCCCACGACCCCGGGACGGTCCGCAGCTGCGCGAAGTACGCGCGGCGCAGCAGTCGACCCAGGCCGAGGGGGAAGAGGTCGACGACGTCCCAGCGGCGTACGACGTGGCCGCTCGCGGCCAGACGGGTGGCGATCTCGTGGGCAGCCGCGTCGTGGCCGGCGCCGTAGCTCCCCGAGATGATGTCGACGGTGAGGCTCTCCCCGGCGGTGAGCAGCGAGCGCGGGGGTGCGTCGAGCCCGCCCGAGAGGCCCCCGACGGACTCCTCGGTGAAGACGAAGCGTCGGTAGGTCCCGAAGCGGAACGCCGTGCCGAGGGCGAGGCCGACGACGTTCGCCGAGATGTTGTCGGCGAGGCGGCTGGTGAGTCCCAGCAGGTCGTGGCTGACGATGAGCGCGGCGACCGAGATCGCCAGCCCGACGAGGTTGAACACGATGAAGAGCGCCACCTCGCGCCCGCCGTCGCTCGCGCGGTCGCGCCAGGTCAGCAGCCGGTTGCCGAGGTAGGTGACGACCATCGCCGCGGCCACCGCGATGACTTTCGCGGCCGTCGGGTCGGCGCCGGCGAGGCCCGTGTGCCCGCGCAGCCAGTTGAACGCGAGGATGTCGACGACGTAGCCGGCGCCGCCGACGGCGAGGAAGGTCGTCACCTCGCGGCCGGGGATCAGACGAGCCACGCTCGCGAGACGGACGCCAGCGGTGGTCATGGTGCGACACTCGCGCCCGGGACCTGCCGAGAACCTGACCGTCCGGACGGCACCGGCCGGGCCCGCAGCGTGGCAAAGATGTCGTCCTCCAGGCGCCGGCCCGGGGGCCGGCCCACCTCCCGGAACCACTCGCGGCCCAGCACCCTGCGCGCCAGCGGTCGGGGCAGCCGGAGCAGGACCGCCAGGGTGCGGGGCCGATCGCCGCCGCTCGCCTGCGACGCGTGGGCGCGCAACGAGGCCAGCTTGGCGTCCAGGTGGGAGCGGATGTCCACCTCGTGGGTGAGGTCGATGCGGGCGGTGAAGGCCCGGTGGGTGTCGGGCAGCGGCGGCAGCGGGACCACCCGGGCCACGCACCGCAGCACGCCGAACAGCCGGTCCACCCGGGCGCGGTCGAGCGTCGCCTCCAGCAGTACCGGTGTGCCGGCCAGCTCGGCGGCGCGGCGCCCGACGTGGTGCACCTGCACGTGGTCGGGGTGGCCGTAGCCCCCGGCGGCGTCATAGCTCGTGAGCACGTCGGCGTGCTCCTCGCGGAGGATGGCGGCGAGTCGGACGGCGGCCTGCTCGGGATCGGCAGTGCGGAACGGCACCACGGCTCCCGTGGGCTCGTGGTCCCAGCCGGAGTCGCCGTAGCCGAGGACCTCGACGCGGGTGGCGCCGATGGCCTGCGCGGACGCCGCGAGCTCCCGCGTCCTCCGCTCCCCGAGCTCGGTGCCCGGTCCGGCTGCGGCCAGTCCGGCCTCGCCGGCGGTCGCCACCACGAGCACCACTCGGTGCCCGGCCGCGGCGGCCCGGGCCAG
>NZ_JANINT010000242.1 GCF_024509035.1 Nocardioides sp.
AGCCGCAGCTGGGAGTCGTAGGCCTCGAGCAGCTCGGTCCGCAGCGTCACGGCCCGACGCTAGCCGTGACGACGCCGGGTGGCGACCGGGTTCCGGGTCGCGGCGCGCGGGAGCCAGGTCCGCGTTCCCGGGTGGTGAGAGACCTCCGACCCTAGTGCTGGGAGCCGTCCCGCGTGACGGTGATGAAGACAGGTCTCCGCCGCATTCGGGAGGTGTCGAGATGTCCTGGTTCAAGCACGTGGAGCATGACGACGTCACCGTCGACGAACCGCCCGAGCAGGCCCGCGAGCAGGCTGGCCGACCACCCGACGAGCAACCCGGCGAGCGAAACGGCGAGCAGCTGGGCGGCACTGTCAAGGAACAGCACCCCGTCGGGTTCTGGGCGGCATGGGTCATCGGCGGGGCGCTCATCGTGGCGCTCCTGCTCGCCATCGTCGCGATCGGGATGTTCGCTTGGGACGGACCTCACCGACTGAGCGTCTCTGGGACGTTGCTGCTCTACGGGTCCGCGTCGGCCGCGGTGGGCGCACTCCTCGGGTTCTTGTTCGGGGTCCCGCGAGTGGCGACGGGCGGAGGCTCCACGCTCTCCACGGTGACGCCGCAGAACCACACTCAGCCGAACACCAACCTGGAGCAGGTCTCCGACTGGCTGACCAAGGTCCTGCTAGGAGCCACGCTCACCCAGGTCGGCAAGATCCCGGACGCCGGGGGTGAGCTGTTCACCACGATGGGTGAGGCGCTGAGCGTGAACAACATGGCGGCCGCCCGGGCCTTCTCCGGCGCCCTCGTGGTCGTGACCGGTGCGGTCGGGTTTCTCTTCGGCTGGTTGTGCACCCGGATCCTCCTCGCTTCCCTGATCGAGTGGATCGAGGCGGAGGTGGAGGCGCGCTTCAAGGCGGCGAAGAAGGCCAGGAGGAGGGCTCGGGGGGCCACTGTGACGAGGCCCGGGCAGCTACCACCACGAGGGTTGTGAGGCCGTGCCCCGAGCGCGGGCATGAGGCTGTTCCCGCTCAGGAGAGCCCGATGATCGTCCCGTCGTCGGCGAGGTCGATGCGCTGGGCGGCGGGGTGGCTGGGCAGCCCCGGCATCGTCATCATGTCGCCGCAGACCACGACCACGAACCCTGCGCCCGCGGACAGCCGCACCTCCCGCACCCGCAGCTCGTGGCCGGTGGGGGCGCCGAGCAGGGTGGGGTCGGTGGAGAAGGAGTACTGCGTCTTCGCCACGCAGACCGGCAGCGTGCCGTAGCCGTCGCGCTCGATGCGCGCGAGCCGCTTGCTCGCCTTGGCGTCCCAGGTCACGCGCCCGGCGCCGTACACCCGGGTGGCGACCGCCTCGACCTTCTCGGCGAGCGACAGGTCGTCGGGATAGGTGAAGGAGAAGTCGTACGGCGACGGCTCGTCGAGCGCGCCGAGCACGCCCTTCGCGAGGTCCTGGGCACCGACACCGCCGTCGCTGAAGTGCGTGGCGGGGTAGGCGCTGACGCCGCTGGCCTCGCAGAGCTGGACGACCTTGTCGACCTCGAGGTCGGTGTCGGAGGGGAAGCGGTTGACCGCGACGACGCACGGGACTCCGTGCACCTCGCGGAGGTTGTCCAGGTGGCGATGCAGGTTGGCCATGCCGGCCTCGACGGCGCCGAGGTCCTCGCGCTCGAGGTCGGCGAGCGCGACGCCGCCGTGGTACTTCAGCGCACGCACGGTCGCGACGACGACGGCGACGTCGGGTCGCAGGCCGGACATGCGGCACTTGATGTCGACGAACTTCTCGGCCCCCAGGTCGGCGCCGAAGCCCGCCTCGGTGACGACGTAGTCGGCCAGGCGCAGACCGGCGCGGGTGGCCATCACCGAGCTGCAGCCGTGCGCGATGTTGGCGAACGGTCCCCCGTGGACGAACGCCGGAGCGCCCTCGAGGGTCTGCACCAGGTTGGGCGCGATCGCGTCGCGCAGCAGCACGGCCATCGCGCCGGTGGCACCGAGGTCGCGCGCGGTGACGGGCGCGCCGGCGCGCGAGTAGCCGATGACGATGTCGCCGAGGCGCCGCTTGAGGTCGGCCCACGACTCGGTCAGGCAGAAGATGGCCATCAGCTCCGAGGCGACGACGATGTCGAAGCCGTCCTCGCGCGGGAAGCCGTTGATCGGGCCGCCGAGCCCGACGACCACCTCGCGCAGCGCGCGGTCGTTGGTGTCGAGCACGCGCTTCCAGGTCACGGTGCGCACGTCGATGTCGAGCTCGTTGCCGTGGTGGACGTGGTTGTCGATCAGGGCGGCGAGCAGGTTGTTGGCCGCGGCGATTGCGGCGAAGTCGCCGGTGAAGTGCAGGTTGATGTCGGTCATCGGCACCACCTGGCTGTAGCCGCCGCCGGCCGCGCCGCCCTTCATGCCGAAGACCGGGCCCATCGAGGGCTCGCGCAGGCAGGCGATCGCGCGGTGGCCCATCCCGTGCAGCGCGTCGGTGAGGCCGACCGACGTGGTCGTCTTGCCCTCACCGGCCGGCGTCGGCGAGAGCGCCGTGACCAGGATCAGCTTGCCGAGCGGCCGGTCGGCGAGCGAGGTCAGGTGGACCGGGTCGACCTTCGCCTTCGTGTGTCCGTAGGGGACCAGGTGCTCCGCGGCGATGCCGAGCGACTCGGCCACCTCCGTGATCGGGTGGAGCTCCGCGGCGTTGGCGATCTCGATGTCCGACAACATTGTCGACCCTTCCTCGGTACCTCTTCGCACCGTAACGCGATCCGGGCCTCCGGGGAGGGCCGAACGTCCCGTGCCGACGGGCCCCATCGCCTCCGTCCAACGGCGCCGGCCGTGCCGTTGGACGAGCCCGTCGAGACCCCCGCACGCCGTGCCGTTGGTCGAGCGGCGGAATCGGTGGTCGAGCTCGTCGAGACCCCCGCAGGTAGCGCCGTTGGTCGAGCCTGTCGAGACCCCGCACGGGACGCCGTTGGTCGAGCTCGTCGAGACCCCCGCAGCCGAGGCAGGCCGGTGACCGCGGGTCTCGTCGTGGGTGCCCGGGTTGCGGGGATCTCGACGGGCGCTCGGGCCTGGGGGCCCTCGCTGCTCGATCTACGAGTGCCCGGGCATGGAGATGGCCCCGTCGGCCGTGGCCGGCGGGGTCGGGTGGTCAGGTATGTCGGGTGTAGGTCCGGCCGTGGGGGCTGGTCCACAC
>NZ_JANINT010000243.1 GCF_024509035.1 Nocardioides sp.
TCGGGGGCGGAGTCGACCAGCGCGTCGCGCTCGCCGAGCGGCACCCGGATGACCACCGTCTCGGCGTCCTGGAGGCGGACGACCAGGCGGTCGTGGACGTACCAGGCGGGCCGCTGCTCGGTGCCCTTGCGCTTGACCTCCGGCAGCGACTCGGCGTACGTCCCGATCTCCTCGGGTGTCATCCCCGCAGCATAGGTGCGCGTGTCACCAGTAGGACCTGACGGAGGTGCACGATGAGGCGTCGGTGGATCGCGGTCGCTGTGCGGGTGACGGTGGTGACGGTCGTGATGGTCGCCGGTGCCTGCGGTGAGTCGAGCTACGAGGGTGGGTCGCCGCAGACCCCGTCACGGGTGCCGTCGACGAGCGTGTCCGAGGGGGCGCGGATGCCCGACCTCGTCGGGCTGGACTCGGCCGAGGCCGGACGGCGGCTCGGCGAGCTGGGGCTGGGCTCGACGTGGGACACGGTCACGGTGCGCTGCGAGGCGCGACCGGGCAGCGTCGTCCGCCAGGCCCCGACCGCCGGCGCGGTGATCACCGCCGGGACCACGGTGCGGGTGCGCACCGCGCGCCTCGACCTGGACGAGTTCCGCGGGCCTTGTGACCTGCCCGAGTTCGGGCCGGTGACGGGACGGGACGCTGCGCTGGCGCGGCTGTTCTACCGGTTCGCGGCCGATCCCTCGCTCGGGGCGCCGTTCGTCGACGGGCCGGTGTGGACCGGGATCGAGGACGGCCCCGTCGCGACCGCCGTGAGCGAGGCGCGGCGCGCGGACCTCGCCGCCTGGCGGCTGGACTCGGAGTACGCCGAGCGCGGCGGGCCGTTCTCGGCCCTGGACGTGGCGGCGGCCAGCGGCGGCTACTACGAGGTGGGCCGCGGGGTGGCCGGCACCTGCCCCGGCGGCGATGGCGCCGCGCCTCCCGAGCTGGCCGGGCTCCGCGCGATCACCCTGACCGTCCCCGGGGACTCGATCGACTCGTGCCTGAGCTGGTGGGCGGTCACGCTGTTCGTGGACCACGACCTGATCCGCGGCGTCGCTCTCCGGCTCGGCTCACCGTGAGGCCGCGCTAGCCCCAGATCTCGCGCGCCAGCGGTGCGACGGCGGCGGCCTGGTCGCGTCCGGCACGGGCCGAGGCGGCCCTGCGGGCCGGGTCGAGCACGTTCTTGCCGATGGCGGCGACCGAGGCCTGGTCGGGCGAGACGGCCAGGTGCGGGGTCGATCCGAGCAGCTGACCCGCGGTCCGCATCGGCCCAGCGGCACGGTCGACGGGGGTGAGCGCGAGCACCCGGTCGTGGTCGGCGACCAGGTCGGCGTTCGAGCCGGAGCGCGCGCCGCCGTCGATGAAGGTCCGGCCCCCGATCGGCACCGGCGGGTAGACCCCGGGCACGGCGCAGCTCGCAGCCACGGCATCGACGAGCGAGGCCCCGTCGCGGCCGTCGAACACCCGGAGCGCGCCGGTCGCCACCTCGACAGCGGTGACGCGCAGCCGGCCATCCGCGGCCCACTCCTGGATCGGCAGCCGCTCGCGGATCGCCTCGAACCGCTGCTCGAGTGTGGGCACCTTGCCGGCGGCCGCCCGGCGCGCCGACCAGCGTCCGACGTGGCGGCCGAACGCTTCGAGGTCGCCACGCGCCCGGATCATCGCCCGGACGAACCCGGCGAGCACGAGCGGACTGATGCTCGCGAGCGGCGCCGGCTTCGGCGGCGAGACCTGGTGGGCGAACAGGTCGGCCAGGTCGACGCCGGTCGTGACCTGGGCGCCCACCACCGAGC
This sequence comes from Nocardioides sp., assembly GCF_024509035.1. Classification (GTDB taxonomy): domain Bacteria; phylum Actinomycetota; class Actinomycetes; order Propionibacteriales; family Nocardioidaceae; genus Nocardioides. The sequence continues at coordinate 1,770 of NZ_JANINT010000243.1, forward strand.
CGGCCGACGTACCGACGACGACGTCGGCTCCGGTCACGTCCACGCCGAGGTCCCGCAGGCCGAGCAGCAGCCCGGTCTCCCAGGCGATGCCGGTGATCCCGCCGCCACCGAGGACGAGTCCGCGCCGCAGAGTCATGTCGCGACGGTAGCGGCAGTCACGAGACGGCCTCGAGCGTCCCGAGGTCGCGGATCGCCGCGCAGGAGCGCTCGACCATCGCGGCGAACATCCGGTCGCCGCGCTCGGTGCGGGTGCCGTAGGCGCAGCCGAACACCGAGACCAGCGGACCCTGGACCAGGGAGAACACGTAGTCGTCCCAGCAGGTCACGAGGTCGTAGTCGGTGACGCCGTGGTCGACCAGCGCTCGGTGGTAGTCGGCCACGAGATCGCGCTCGTGGCGGCGCCGCGCCGCGACGTCGATGCTGGTGCCGAGGAAGTACGCCAGGTCGCGAGCCGGCAGCCCGAGGCTGAGCGTCTGCCAGTCGACGGCCACGACTCCGGGGCCCTCGGGCGGGAACATCAGGTTGTCGAGCCGGTAGTCACCGTGCACCAGGCCGAAGCGCTCGGGCCGCCCGAGCAGCCACGACTCGAGGACCGGCTCGCACGCGCGCAACGTCGCGGCGTCCTCCGCGCCGACCAGGTCGCCGAGGCCGTCGAGGAACAGCTCGGTCGTCGGGCCGTACATCTCCAGCAGCAGGGCGATCTCGTCGGGCCCGTTGCGGCCCAGCGTCTCCACCTCGACCAGAGCCGGGTCGCACCAGCGGGGGCCGTGCAGGCCGGCGAGGTTGACCACGGCGTCGCGCGCCTGGTCGACCGTGCACCCGGCGATCTGGTCGCCCTGCTCGGCGGGCGCCAGGTCCTCCATCACGAGCACGAAGTCGCCCGAGTCGTCCGCAGCCCAGGCGTGGTGGCAGTCGGGCACCCGGACCGCCACGGTCGGCGCGACCTCCTGGTAGAACCGCACCTCGCCGCGATAGGCGCCCGCCATCATGTCGCGGGTGGCGGGATCCGACGGGGGGAGCTTGACCAGCACGCTGGCCGGTACGCCGTCGCCCTCGAGCCGGACCCGGTAGCAGGTGCCGATCTGTCCGGTGCCGACCGGCTCGACCTCGGCGCTCGTGACCGCGCGACCGAGCAGCTCGCCGAGGCGCGGCGGCGTCAGGTCCTCGGCGTTCATGCCGCACGCCCCGGGTTGACCGGCAGCCCGGCCAGGCGCTCCGCTGGCCGGATCTCTCGCCACGCCTCGAGCACAGGCGTGAGCTCGGCCGGCGTCGCGCCGTGCAGGATGACGCTGTCGGCGCCGGCGTCGAGCTGGTCGCGGATCCGAGCCGCGCACCGGGTGGCGGAGCCGGTCGCCGAGGCGGCCAGCCACTCGGC
>NZ_JANINT010000244.1:0-23550 GCF_024509035.1 Nocardioides sp.
GTTTGGTCACCAACCGCAATCATTCCGCTCCGGAATCTGTCGTTGGTGACCAAACCGCAGACCGCCAAGACCCGCGGAGGGTGGGCGGGTGGACCTCAGCCGAGCAGGAACGCCCCGAGCGCGACCACGCCGACGCAGACGATCACGATGCGCAGCACCGTCGGGGGCAGCCGTCGCCCGACGGACGCCCCGAGCTGACCCCCGATCACCGAGCCGACGCCGATGAGCAGCACGACCCACCAGTCCACGTCGGCGACCACGGCGAAGATCAGCCCGGCGACCGCGTTGACGACCGCGGCGAGGATGTTCTTGACGGCGTTGAGCCGCTGCAGGGACTCGTCGATCCCGGTGCCGAGGACCGCCATCAGCAAGACGCCCTGGGCGGCGCCGAAGTAGCCACCGTAGACACCGGTCAGCGCGACGCCGGGCCAGACCCACCACGTGCCGTGGTGCGGCAGACCGCCGGCGGCGTCGTGCCGACGGGCCACCCACGCGGAGATCCGGGGCTGGAAGACGACGAGCACCAGGCCGAGCACGATGAGGACGGGCACGATCGCGGCGAAGGCTCCGTCGGGCAGCACGAGCAGCAGCACCGCACCGGCGACCCCTCCGAGCAGCGAGGCCACGCACAGGCGGAGCACCCGCGAGCGCTGACCGGCCAGCTCGCGCCGATACCCCACAGCGCCGGAGATCGACCCGGGCACCAGACCGATCGTGTTCGAGACGTTCGCCGTCACCGGAGGGACGCCGAACGCCAGCAGGGTCGGGAACGTGATCAACGTCCCCGACCCCACCACGGTGTTGATGGTGCCGGCCGCGACCCCGGCGAGCAGGACCGCGACGACTTCGAAGGCCGTCACTGGGCGGGCGGCACCTCGCCCGGCCCGACCGCCGGGTCCGTGGTCGAGGCCGGCACATCGGTGTCGGCCGGCGTGGAGCCACGACCCGGGTTGGCGGCACTCGCCGCCTCCGCGATCGCTGCCTCGACGGCGGCGCTGGTCTCGCGCAGCGCCTCGTCCGCGCGCGGCTCGAGCGGTTCGGTCGCTCCCATGTCCACGCGCTTGCGGGGACCGGTGACCTCCTGCGGGATGCCCTGGAGGTTGGTCATGGTCGAGCCGAGGCCCTCGAGCGCCTTGCCGATCTCGCTCGGCACGATCCAGACCTTGTTGGCGTCACCCTCGGCGATCTTCGGCATCATCTGGAGGTACTGGTAGGCGAGCAGCGACTGGTCCGGCTGTCCGTCGTGGATCGCCTGGAAGACCGTCTGGATCGCCTGGCCCTCACCCTGGGCGCGCAGGATCGAGGCCTCGCGGTCGGCCTGCGCGCGCAGGATCTGAGACTCCCGGGCGCCCTCGGCGCTGAGGATGGCCGACTGCTTCTGTCCCTCGGCGGTCAGGATCGCCGACTGCCGCTGACCCTCGGCCGTCAGGATGGCGGCGCGCTTGTCGCGGTCGGCGCGCATCTGCTTCTCCATCGAGTCCTTGATCGAGGGCGGCGGGTCGATGCCCTTGAGCTCGACGCGATTGACCCGGATGCCCCACTTGCCGGTGGCCTCGTCGAGCACGCCGCGCAGCCGCGTGTTGATCTCGTCGCGGCTGGTCAGTGTCTCCTCGAGATCCATCCCGCCGACGATGTTGCGCAGCGTGGTCATCGTCAGCTGCTCCACGGCGGTGATGTAGTTGGCGATCTCGTACGTCGCCGCGACCGGGTCGGTGACCTGGAAGTAGATGACGGTGTCGATCGACACCACGAGGTTGTCCTCGGTGATCACCGGCTGCGGAGGGAAGCTCACGACCTGCTCGCGCAGGTCGATGAGGTAGCGCACCTTGTCGATGAACGGGACGACGATGTTGAGGCCCGCGGGGAGGGTCTGCTTGTACTTCCCGAACCGCTCCACCACCCCGGCTCGGGCCTGCGGGATGATCCGCACGGTCTTGGCGAGCAGGATGATCACGAACAGCAGCAGGATCCCCAGCAGGATCAGTAGCACAGGTGGCACGGCACTCTCCTTCTCAATCGACGCGACCGGCGCTGCGTCACTCGCCGAGCTCAGGAACGGGGTGGACGTACGCCGTGGCGCCGCGGATCTCGAAGACCTCGACCGTGGCGCCCGGCTCGATGATGTCGTGCTCGTCGTAGGGGGCGGCGGTCCAGATCTCCCCACCGATCTTGATCTGGCCGACGGCGAGCCCGGTGATCTGCTCGGTGACCACCGCGCGCTGGCCGACCAGCTTCGCGGCGCCCAGACGCAGCTCGGGCCCCTGGTGCAGGCGGGCGACCAGCGAGGGCCGCACGATGGCCAGCATCCCCACGGCGGTGATGCCGGCGACGATCACCTGGATCGCGAACGCCGCCCCGACCGCGGCCGTCGCCATCCCGGCCAGCGCACCGACGGCCAGCATGATCAGCACGAGGTCGAGGCTCACGAGCTCAGCCATCCCCAGGACGGCGGCGATCCCCAGCCACGCCGCCCAGGCGTGCTCGCTCAGCCAGTCCATGACTCGACCCTATCCCCCGTTCGACCCGCTCAGCCCGACAAGTGTCGGGTGCGTCGGCGGGCGTTCCAACGGCCACCTTCGTGGCGCAGCACCAGTGGCATCCCGAAGGTAGCAGCCAGGTTGGCCTCGGTGATCACCTCGGCGACCGGGCCGGCGGCCACGACCTGCCCGCGACGGAGCAGCAATGCGTGTGTGAAGCCCGGCGGGATCTCCTCGACGTGGTGCGAGACGAGCACCGTCGCCGGTGACGCCGGATCGGCCGCCAGCACCGAGAGCGTGGAGACCAGGTCCTCGCGGCCGCCGAGGTCCAGGCCCGCCGCCGGCTCGTCGAGGAGCAGCAGTTCGGGGTCGGCCATCAGTGCGCGGGCGATCTGGACGCGCTTGCGCTCGCCCTCGCTGAGGGTGCCGAACGTGCGATCGGCCAGGTGTGCGGCGCCCACCTCGGTGAGCAGCTGGAGGGCCCGTTCGTGGTCGAGCTCGTCGTAGGCCTCGCGCCAACGGCCGACCACGCCGTACGACGCCGAGACCACCACGTCGTGGACGCGCTCGCCGCGGGGGATCCGCTCGGCGAGGGCCGCGCTGGTCAGGCCGATGCGCGGTCGCAGCTCGAACACGTCGACCGTGCCGAGCACCTCGTCGAGGATGCCGGCCACACCCGACGTGGGGTGGATCTGCGCGGACGCCACCTGCAGCAGCGTGGTCTTGCCGGCCCCGTTCGGACCGAGGATGACCCAACGGTCGCTCTCGCCGACCCGCCACGACACGCGGTCGAGCAAGGTGGCCTGCCCGCGCCGGATGGTCACCTCGGCGAAGTCCAGCACGGCGGTCATGTCCAGCACCCTATCGACCCGCCGCGGCCGGGCCGCGGCGTATCCTCACCCGCCGTGACCAGCCTCCTGCCTCCGTCTGCCCGACTCGCCTGGTGGGGCACGTCCTGGCTCTCGGGGCACGTGGTCACCGACTTCCTCGTCGACGCCGTCCTCGACGGCGACGCCACCCACGCGGTTGCGGGTCTGCCGGGCGCCGACGGCACCGAGACGCTCGTGGGCGCGCTCGCCCGGCTCCGCGCCCTGGGCGCCACCGGGTTCGGCGCAGCCTTCCCCGCGGAGGGCGACCCGGTCGGCCTCGGGGGCCCGCCGGCGTTCAACGCCGACGCGCTCGAGGCAGCAGAGGCCGTCGTCGTCGACGGCACCGGCCTCGGCCTGGTGCCGCACCGCACCGGCGCGGCGATCGTGTGGACCGTCCACCCGGCCGAGCGGCGGCAGCTCCCGGACGTCGGCGAGGCCGACCGCGAGCTGCGGGTCGCGCTGCTCACCTCGGCCGAGAGCCTCGCGCGGCTCGACGTCGCCCGCTGGCGCCCCGAGGTGGCCGACCAGCTGATGAACCTGCGCCACCGCCCGCCGGTCACGGCGCCGCCGGGCGTGCCCGCCCGCTGCGTCGACCTCGCCGGACGCGGACTGCAGGCGACCGGGATCGTCGACCTGGCGCTCGAGGACGAGGGCGGAGCCGTTACGGCGTACGAGATGGAGGAGCGGCGAGCGGCGCTGGTCCCCCTGGCCCGCGCGGGAAGACGCGCGCTCGTCGCGGCGTTCTCACCGGAGGTGTGGCCGCCGGCCTGAGCCTCGATCCACCGATGTCCGCCTGCTGCGCGCCACCATCCGGACACGCTGGCTGCGTTGCCGACCCTCACCAGACGCCCGGTATGCCGTCGCGCCGGACGCCTTGCCAGCCCACCCATCTGGTGACGCTCGCGACGGCGCACATCGGTGAATCGAGGCTGAGCCTGGGACCGCGATAGCCTCGACCACTGAGATGACTGACGTTCGCGCCGGGCGCAAGCCGGAGACCCTGCTCATCACGCTCACCGGCAAGGACCGCCCGGGCGTGACCTCGTCGGTGTTCAGCGCCCTCTCGGGCGCCGGCGTCGAGGTGCTCGACGTCGAGCAGATCGTGCTGCGCGGTCGGCTCATCCTCGGCGTCCTGGTCACCGAGCCCCACCAGGTGCGCCGCGTCACGGACGCGATCCAGCAGACGGCCGCCGCGCTGGGCATGAGCGTCGAGCTCGAGCGCGGCGTCGGCGACAACAAGGCGCGCCGAGGCGGCCGCTCCCACGTCACGGTCATCGGCGCTCCGCTGCGGGCGGCCGCCATGGGCGCGGTGGCGGGTCGGATCGCCGATGCCGGCGCCAACATCGACCGCATCGAGCGGATGGCTCGCTACCCGGTCACCGCGATCGACCTGCACGTCTCCGGAGTCGAGACCGCTGCGCTGCGCACGGTGCTCGCCGCCGAGGCGGCCCGCCAGGGCGTCGACATCGCTGTCCAGCCCGCCACGTTGCTGCGCCGCGGCGCCCGGCTGATCGTGATGGACGTCGACTCCACGCTGATCCAGGGCGAGGTGATCGAGATGCTCGCGGCGCACGCCGGGTGCGAGGCCGAGGTGGCCGCCGTGACCGAGGCCGCGATGCGCGGCGAGATCGACTTCGAGCAGTCCCTGCGGTCACGGGTCGCCCTGCTCGAAGGGGTGCCCGCCGCCGCGCTCGACCAGGTGTACGACGCCATCCTGCTCGCCCCGGGCGCCCGGACGATGGTGCGCACCCTGCGGCGGCTGGGCTACCACTTCGCGATCGTCTCGGGTGGGTTCAGCCAGATCACCGACCGGCTCGCGGCCGACCTCGACATCGACTACGCCCGTGCCAACGAGCTCGAGATCGTCGAGGGTCACCTGACCGGTCGCATCGTCGGCGCCGTGGTCGACCGGGCCGGCAAGGCCGCCGCACTGCGCGAGTTCGCCGCGGCCGCGGGCGTCGCCGAGGCCGCGGTGATCGCGATCGGCGACGGCGCCAACGACCTCGACATGCTCAACGCCGCGGGTCTCGGCATCGCCTACAACGCCAAGCCTCTGGTCCGCGACGCGGCAGACACGGCCGTGAACGTGCCCTATCTCGACACGATCCTCTACCTGCTCGGCATCTCCCGCGAGGAGATCGAGGCCGCCGATGCCGAGGCGGGTTTCGTGACCCCCGCGCCGCCCGTCTGAGGGTCGCCTGCTCCGTGGACGAGAAGGAACGCCCTCCCTCACCCGGCTACCTCTGGCGCCCTGGCGCCTCGCCGCAGGACCGCCCCCTCCTGATCGTGGTGGCGGCCGTGATCGCGCTGGTGCTGATCGGCTCGATCGTGCTCGCCGTCGTCGCCGGCTGATCCGCGCTGAGCCCCTGGGTCAGCCGCGCCCCACGTGGAAGCCGACGAGGCGGGCGCCGCCCTCCTCCAGGTCGGCCCAGGAGCCGTCGACCTCGAAGACGGCCACCGCACCGGTGGGATAGCCCGACATCATCTCCTCGGCGAGGTCGGGGTCGCCGTCGCCGTCGTCGAGCAGCTGGGCCAACACCGCGATCGTCGGGTTGTGCCCGATGACCAGCAGGCGGCGTACGTCGTCGTCCACCTCGCGGACCAGGTCGAGCGCCGTGTCCGGACCGGCGGCGTAGAGGCCCCGGTCGACCTCGGCGTCGAGGTCCCACCCGGCGGCTGCGGCCAGCGACGCCCAGGTCTCGCGGGTGCGCACAGCGGCCGAGACGAGGGCGTGGTCGGCCTCGAAGCCCTCTGTCACCAGCCAGCTGCCGACCACCGCGGCGTCCTGGTGACCGCGCTCGGCGAGCGGTCGGTCGAAGTCGGTCGGGCCGTGCTGCTCGGCCTTCGCGTGGCGCAGCAGCGCGAGCAGGCGGGTGGAGGTCCCGGTTGGCAATGGCACGTGACAACTGTGGCAGCCCGGCCAAGGACTGTCATGCCCGACCTGCGTGACTCGATTCAGTCGGTCCCGGCGCCGGGCACGATCCTCAGGTCGCGCACGGCACCGCCGTCGAGCGCGGCCAGGGCGGCCTGGTAGCCGGGGCTGTCGTGGGCGGCCCGAGCCTGCTCCACCGAGTCGAACTCGATGACGACGGTCCGGGTGACTTCGCCGGCCTCGTAGACCAGCTCGGGCATCCCGCGCGCCAGGAACGTGCCGCCGGCGCCGGTGAGCGCCGGCCCGGCGAGCTCGGCGTACACCGCGACCTTGGTCTCGTCGGTGATCTCGTCGTAGGTGCTGATCCAGTACGCCGTCATGCGGCTCAGCCTCCCATCGCGTGGAAGCCGCCGTCGACGTGGACGATCTCTCCGGTCGTGGCCGGGAAGAGGTCCGACAGCAGCGCGCACACCGCCTTGGCCGTGGGCTCCTGGTCGGCGTTGTCCCAGCCCAGCGGAGCACGCTCGCCCCACATCTGGTCGAGCGCCTCGTAGCCGGGGATCGCCTTGGCGGCGAGCGTCTTCAACGGGCCGGCCGAGACGAGGTTGACCCGGATGCCCTCGGGGCCGAGGTCGCGCGCGAGGTAGCGCGAGCACGACTCGAGCGCAGCCTTGGCCACGCCCATCCAGTCGTAGGCCGGCCACGCCACCGTCGCGTCGAACGTCAGCCCGACCACCGAGCCGCCGTCGCCCATCAACGGGCGACAGGCCTCGGCCAGCGACTTCAAGGAGTACGCCGACACCTGGACCGCCTGGGCGACATCCGGCCACGGGCCGGTCAGGAACTTGCCGCCGAGCAGCGTCTCGGGGTTGCCGTAGGCGATCGAGTGGACGACGCCGTCCAGGCCGTCGACGTGCTCGCGCACGAGGTCGGGCAGCCGGGCGAGGTGGTCCTCGTCGGTGACGTCGAGCTCGAGCACCGGCGGCTCGCTCGGGAGCCGCTTGGCGATCCGCCGGGTGATCCCCAGAGCCCGGCCGAAGTTGGAGATCAGCACGGTGGCGCCCTGCTCCTGAGCCACCTTGGCGGTCGCGAACCCGATGGAGGTGTCCATCGTGACTCCGGCGACCAGGATCCGCTTGCCGTCGAGAATGCCCATCGTTCAGTGCCCCATTCCGAGTCCGCCGTCGACCGGGATGACCGCCCCGGTGACGTATGCCGCGCCGTCGCCGGTCAGCCACAGCACCGTGTCCGCGACCTCCCGAGGCGTCCCGTAGCGCCCGAGCGGCACCTGCGCCTTGATCGCGCTCTTCTGGTCGTCGGTGAGCACCGCCGTCATGTCGGTCTCGACGAAGCCGGGAGCGACCACGTTCGCGGTGATCGACCGCGACCCGAGCTCACGGGCGATGGAGCGGGCCATACCGACCAGGCCGGCCTTGGAGGCGGCGTAGTTGACCTGTCCCGCCGAGCCCAGGAGCCCGACGACCGAGGAGATGAAGACGATCCGGCCTCGCCGCAGCCGCAGCATCCCCTTGGAGGCGCGCTTCGCGAGCCGGAACGAGGCCGTGAGGTTGGTGTCGAGCACCCCGGCCCAGTCGTCCTCGCTCATCCGCAGGAGCAGCGTGTCGGCCGTGATGCCGGCGTTGGCGACCAGCACCTCCACCGGGCCGTGCGCCTCCTCGACCTGGGCGAACGCCGCCTCGACCTGCTCGGGGTCGGTGATGTCGCAGCGGACGTCGAGGGCGCCGTCGGGCGCACCGCCGCTGCGGGTCGTGACCGCGACGCGGTCCCCGTTCGCGACGAAGGCCTCGGCGATCGCTCGGCCGATGCCGCGGTTGCCGCCGGTGACCAGCACCGACCTCGGCCCGTTCGTGGGGGGTTCGTGGGTCTCGCTCACGTCAGGTGACGCTAGCGACTACTCCTGGGTACGCCGAACCCGACGTGCCGCGCCCCCCGCTCAGTCGTCCTCGAGCCGGAAGCCCACCTTCAGCCCGACCTGGAAGTGCTCGACGGCACCGTCCTTGACCTGGCCGCGGACCTGGGTGACCTCGAACCAGTCCAGGTGGCGCAGGGTGCGGGCGGCGCGCTCGATGCCGTTGCGGATGGCCTCGTCGATGCCGTCGGGCGAGGTGCCGACGATCTCGGAGACGCGGTAGGTGCGGTTGGTCATGGCTGCCTCCAGGTGCGGACGTGGGAGGCCGAGCCTACCGACGTAGGCTGGGCGGCATGGCCAAGGACCTGCGGCGCCGCCGAGAGGAGGCCGTCCGGATCACGACCGCGCCGTCCAACCGGGACGAGCAGATCGCGGCGCGCCAGCGGCGCTACGTGTTCTCGATGGCGATCCGCACGGTCTGCTTCGTCGCCGCGATCGCCGTGGGCGCGGGTTGGCTGCGGTGGATCCTGGTCGCCGGGGCGATCGTGCTGCCCTACGTAGCGGTGGTCATGGCCAACGCGACGGCTTCGCGATCCGACGGGCTCGACCTGCTCGACAACGAGTACGACGCCAACGAGCTGGGTCCCGCCACGAAATCCGACGGCGAGCCCCGGCACGACGTGCTTTGAGAACTGCCGCACCCGTGACAGAATCACCGACGCAAGCCGAGTCTCCCCCGTCTCGGTTGGCAGCGGTGCCGGACGGCTTCCCCCGTGGCTGTCCGGCACCGCTTTTTCGTCCCTGAAGGAGCATCGTGAGCGACCCCCAGGCCGGCATCCCCGATCCGGTGGAGCCGGAGGCGACCTGCTCGGCCAAGGGCTGCCAGGCCCCGGCCACGTGGCAGCTGCTGTGGAACAACCCCAAGCTGCACACGCCCGAGCGGCGCAAGGTCTGGCTCGCGTGCGACGAGCACCGTCAGTCGCTGATCGACTTCCTCGGCAAGCGGGACTTCCTCAAGGACGTCGTCCCGCACCAGGGCTGAGTGCCTCGTCAGCCGCCGATGGCCGACATCGGGCGGTCGGGCTGGAGGAACGACGGGTCGTCGATGCCGTGGCCGGCGCGCTTGCCGCGCATCGCGACCACCCAGCGATCGGCGATGACCTCGTCGGAGGCGCCGGCTCGCAGAGCCGTGCGCAGGTCGGACTCCTCGCGGGCGAACAGGCAGTTGCGGACCTGTCCGTCGGCGGTCAGGCGAACCCGGTCGCAGTCGCCGCAGAAGGGGCGGGTGACGGAGGCGATGACACCGACGGTGGCTGGTCCCCCGTCGACGCGGAACAGCTCGGCGGGGGCGCTCCCCCGGGGCTCGGCGGCGGGCTCGAGGTCGAACTCGCTCTCGAGGCGCTCGAAGATCTCGTCGGCCGTGACCATCTGCTCGCGGTTCCAGACGTGCTGGGCGTCCAGCGGCATCTGCTCGATGAACCGCAGCTGGTAGCCCTCGGCGATCGCCCAGCGGAGCAGCTCGGCGGCCTGGTCGTCGTTCTGACCGCGCATCAGCACCGCGTTCACCTTCACCGGCCCCAGGCCGGCGTCCCGGGCGGCCGCCAGGCCGTCCAGCACGTCCTGCAGCCGGTCGCGCCGGGTGATCGCATGGAACGTCTCGCGGCGGATGCTGTCCAGGCTCACGTTGACCCGGTCGAGGCCGGCCGCGGCCAACGCATCGGCGACGCGGACCAGGCCCAGAGCGTTCGTGGTGAGCGAGGTCTCCACGGTGGGGTCGATCTCGTGCGTGCGCCGGACGATGTCGACCAGGCCGCGGCGCACGAGGGGCTCACCACCGGTGAAGCGGACCTCGCGGATGCCGAGCAGCTCGACCCCGATGCGGATCAGGCGCACCACCTCGTCGTCGGTCAGCACCGAGTCGTCGGGCAGCCAGTCGAGGCCCTCCGCCGGCATGCAGTACGAGCAGCGCAGGTTGCAGCGGTCGGTCAGCGAGACGCGCAGGTCGGTGGCGACCCGTCCGTAGCGGTCCGAGAGCGGTCTCGTGTGCGGCACCCCTGCAGTGTAGGCAGACCTCGGTCGCCGGATAGCCTCGGTGAGTGCGTTCGTGGCGGTTCCTGCTCAGTCGACGATGGGCGTCGTTCGCCCTCGTCGTCGCTGTGCTGTGCTCCGCGGCGTGGTGGCTGGGTGAGTGGCAGTTCGGACGGCTGGCCGACCGCAAGGACAGCAACGCGGTGGTGCGGGCCAACGAGGAGCGACCTCCCGCACCCGTGGCAGAGGTCCTGGCGCCGGGGCGGGCCGTGGCCGACGACGACGAGTGGCGCGTCGTGACCGCCACGGGCAGCTACGACACCGCGGACACGGTGATCGTGCGCTACCGCACCCGTGACGGCTCCTCGGGCATCGACGTGGTCGTGCCTCTGGTCACCGCCGACGGCACCGCGCTGCTCGTCGACCGAGGCTGGATGCCGACCGACAACCGCGGTGCCGGCCCCGACGACGTCCCAGCTCCTCCTGAGGGCCACGTCACCGTCCAGGGCTGGGTCCGTGCTGACGCCGAGGGTGACAGCACGTCCGTCGACGACCACTCCACGCGAGCGATCTCGAGCAAGCAGATCGGGACCGCGCTCGACCGGACGGTGTACGGCGGGTTCGTCGTGCTGAAGTCCGAGGACGGCCAGCCCGCGGCCGACCTGGAACCGGTCGAGCTGCCCGAGCTGAACAACGGACCCCACTTCTTCTACGGGCTCCAGTGGTGGTTCTTCGGGGTGCTGGCCGCCTTCGGGTTCTTCTACCTGGCCTTCGACGAGTGGCGCTCCCGCCAGCGCGGCGACGGCTCCGCTCCGGCCGCCACCGGCCCGGCCCGCTCGCAGCGACGCGCCACGAAGGCCGCACACAAGCAGGCGGTGCGCGCGGCGTACGAACGCGCCTGGGAGGAGGAGCGACGCCAGCGCGAGCGCGCGCAGGCTCAGAGCGCGCGCAGCATCCCGCCGTCGACCGGCACCATCGCCCCCGAGACGAACGACGCCGCCGGCGAGAGCACGAACGCCGCGACCCGGCCGAACTCCTCCGGCACGCCGTAGCGACGCAGCGGGATCGAGGCGACGGCCTCCGCCCGCGCCGCTTCGGGATCGGACGCCGCCGCGTCGAGCTCGGCGACCCGGTCGGTGCCGACGCGACCCGGCAGCAGGCCATTGACCCGGATGCCGCGCGGACCGACCTCGTCGGCCAGGGTCTTGGCGACCATCGCGAGCCCGGGCCGAAGGCCGTTGGAGATGGCCAGGTCCGCGAGCGGGGCCCGCACGCTGGACGAGAGCACGACCGCGATCGATCCGCCCGCAGGAAGCACGGCTGCGACCTCGCGCGCGAGCCGCACGGCCCCGAGGAACACCGACTCGAACGCCGCCGACCACTGCTGGTCGGTGATCTCGCCGACCGATCCCTTCGGCGGTCCTCCGACGCTCACCAGGGCACCGTCGAGGCGGCCCCAGCGCTCGCGTGCGGCGGCGATGAGCCGGCCCGGCGTCTGTGGGTCGGCGTTGTCGCAGGCCACGCCCACCGCACGCTCCCCGAGGTCGGCGACCGCCCGATCGACCGTCTCGGCGGTGCGGCTCGACAGCACGACCCTCGCCCCTTCGGCCACGAGGATCTCGGCGGTGGCCCGGCCCAGCCCGCGAGCACCTCCGGTGACGAGGTAGACGCGGTCGGTGAGGTCGAGGTCCATGGCCGGGAGCCTAGGCCTCGATTCACCGATGCTCAGACCGGTGTCGGTGGCTGGTCGTCGATGAACTGGGTGCGGTAGAGGTCGGCGTAGAGCCCGCCACGGGCCAGCAGCTCGGGGTGGGTGCCGGACTGCACGATGCGGCCCTCGTCGACCACGAGGATCTGGTCGGCGTCGCGGACCGTCGAGAGGCGGTGGGCGATCACCAGCGAGGTGCGCCCCTCGAGCGCCGCGTCCAACGCGCGCTGCACGGCGGCCTCGGACTCACTGTCGAGGTGGGCGGTCGCCTCGTCGAGGACCACGATCGCCGGGGCCTTGAGCAGCAGGCGAGCGATCGCCAGGCGCTGCCGCTCACCGCCGGAGAGCCGGTAGCCGCGGTCACCGACGACCGTGTCGAGCCCGTCGGGCAGCGACCGCACCAGGCCCGCGATCTGCGCGGCCTCGAGCGCGTCCCACACCTCGGGGTCCGTGGCACCCGGGCGCGCATAGAGCAGGTTGGCGCGGATCGTGTCGTGGAACATGTGGGCGTCCTGGGTGACGTAGCCGACGACGTCCTCCAGCGACTGGAGGGTGACGTCGCGTACGTCGTGCCCGCCCACGCGTACGGCGCCGGCCCCCACGTCGTAGAGCCGCGCCACGAGGTGGGTGATCGTGGTCTTGCCGGCACCCGAGGGGCCGACCAGGGCGACCATCTGCCCGGGCTCGGCGGTGAAGGTGACGTCGGTCAGCACCTGGCCGGTGTCGCGCGACTCGGTGCGCGCGACGACCTCGAGGGACGCCAGCGAGATCTCGTCGGCCCGGGGGTAGGCGAAGGCCACGTGGTCGAACTCCAGGCGCGCGGCCGTACGCGGCAGGACGACCGCGTCGGGCCGCTCCTGGATCAGCGAGGGCAGGTCGAGCACCTCGAAGACGCGCTCGAAGCTGACGAGCGCGGTCATCACGTCGATGCGGACGTTCGACAGGCTCTGCAGCGGACCGAGCAGCCGCAGCAGCAGGGTGGCGAGTGCGATCACCGTGCCGACCGTCAGGGTCTTGTCGACGGCCAGGTGTCCCCCGACGCCGTACACGAGAGCGGTGGCGAAGGCGGGGACGGCCATCATCGCGGCCCCGAAGAGTCGGGTGAGCAACGAGATGCGGACGCCCAGGTCTCGCACGCGGGCCGCCTTGGTGGCGAAGAGCGCGTCCTCCTCGCTGCGCCGGCCGAAGAGCTTGAGCAGCATCGCGCCGCCGACGTTGAACCGCTCGGTCATCGCGTTGCCCATGTCGGCGTTGCCGTCCATCTGGTCGCGCGTCAGGCCCGCGAGCCGGGCGCTGACCCACCGGGAGACCAGCACCAGCAACGGGAAGATCGCCAGGCACAGCAAGGTGACCTGCCAGCTCAGCGCCACCATGGTGATCCCGACCACGATGACCGAGATCGTGCTCGCCACCGTCGTCGACAGCGTGGAGGTGAAGGCGCGCTGGGCGCCGATGACGTCGTTGTTGAGCCGCGAGACGAGGGCGCCGGTCTGGGTGCGGGTGAAGAACGCGAGCGACTGACGCTGGACATGCCCGAAGACCTGGGTCCGCAGGTCGTAGATCAGTCCCTCGCCGATGCGCGAGGAGAGCCAGCCGACGGCCACCGCGAGGACCGCGCTGACCAGCGCCGTGACGCCCATGGCGATCGCGAGCAGCGTGATCAGCCCCGGGTCGTTGCCGCGGATGCCGTCATCGATGATGTGCTTGGCCAGGAGCGGGGTCACCACGACCATGCCGGCGTCGATGACCGTGAGCGCGAGGAAGACGGCGATCAGCTTGCGATGGGGTCCCGCGAAGCCGAGGACGCGCCGCACGGTGCCGCGCTCGATGCGGTTGTGGACCACGCTCCGGTCCGACCGCAGCAGTCGCCACGCCGCGCCGCCACCGTGCATTCCTGACACGTTCTGCCTCCCTGTCGCTGCCGGTCGGCCGTGCCGGCCGGCGCCCGTCAAGCCTTCATGAGCGCCGCCAGCTCGCGGAACCGGCGGGTCTGTGCCTCGCGCTCGAGGCGGCGCTGCTCGTCGAGGCTACGGTCCGCCGCCCCCTGCAGCAGAGCCTTGGTCTCGCGGACCGCTCCGACGAGCGGGGCGGTCAGCGCGCCGACCAGGTCGGCGACGGTGTCGTCCAGCTCGGCGGCCGGCACGGCGGTCAGCGCGAGCCCGATGGCAACGGCCTCGTCGGCCCCGACCATCCGGGCGGTCGCGCAGATCTCCAGCGCTCTGGCGTAGCCAACGCTCTCGACCAGCGGCTTTGTTCCCGTCAGGTCGGGCACCAGGCCGAGCGCGGACTCCTTCATGCAGAGCTGGGCGTCCTCGGCGACCACCCGCAGGTCGCAGGAGAGCGCGAGCTGGAAGCCTGCTCCGATCGCGTAGCCCTGGACCGCAGCGATGGAGACGAACCGCGGGTCGCGCAGGAAGGTGAAGCCCTGCTGGTAGGCGTCGATCGTCGCCGACACCTGCTCGTCGGAGAGCGCCAGCAGCCCTGCGACCGACTCCTCCCCCGAGGCGTTCGTGGGGTCGAGCATCGCCCGATCGAGACCCGCGGAGAACGAGTGGCCCGCGCCCCGGACCACGACGACTCGGACGTCGTCGGGGATCTCGGCGCCGAGGTGCGCCAGCGCGCGCCACATCGTCGGAGTCTGCGCGTTGCGGACGTCGGGCCGGTCGAGCGTGATGGTGGCGACCGGCCCGGTCAGGTCGTACCGAAGGCCGGCCGCGAGGAGGGTGTCAGCGTCCATGCGCGAACCCTACTGGCCAGTCACATCGCGTCGTCGAGGCGGTCGACCAGCGCTCGCCCGCACGGGCGCGGTCGGTCAGGCGAGCGACACGAGGTCGGCGTACTCCGCGTTCCAGAGGTCCTCGACGCCGTCGGGGAGGATCAGCACCCGGTCGGGCTCCAGCGCCAGCACGGCGCCCTCGTCGTGGGTGACCAGGACGATCGCCCCCTCGTAGGTGCGGATCGCGGCGAGCACCTCCTCGCGGGAGGCCGGGTCGAGGTTGTTGGTCGGCTCGTCGAGCAGCAGCACGTTGGCGCTCGAGACGACGAGGGCCGCCAGGGCGAGACGGGTCTTCTCACCGCCCGAGAGCACCTTGGCCGGCTTGTGGGCGTCCTCACCGGAGAACAGGAAGGAGCCGAGCACCGACCGCGCCTCGGTGTCGGTCAGCTGAGGCGCCGAGCTCTGCATGTTCTCCAGCACGGTCCGGTCGACGTCGAGCGTCTCGTGCTCCTGGGCGTAGTAGCCGATCTTGAGGCCGTGCCCGGGCACGACGGCGCCGGTGTCGGGCTGGTCGACGCCGGCGAGGATCCGCAGCAGCGTGGTCTTGCCGGCCCCGTTGAGACCCAGGATGACGACACGGGAGCCCTTGTCGATGGCGAGGTCGACGTCGGTGAACACCTCGAGGGAGCCGTACGACTTCGACAGCTCGCTCGCGGTCAGCGGTGTCTTGCCGCACGGTGCCGGGGCGGGGAACTTGATCCGCGCGACCTTGTCCGACTGACGTTCGGTCTCCACGCCCGCCAGCAGCTTCTCGGCCCGCTTGAGCATCGACTGCGCTGCCTGCGCCTTGGTGGCCTTGGCCCGCATCTTGTTGGCCTGGTCGGTCAGCGTCTTCGCCTTGTTCTCGGCGTTCATCCGCTCGCGCTTGCGCCGCTTCTCGTCGGTCTCGCGCTGGGTCAGGTAGGCCTTCCAGCCCATGTTGTAGACGTCGATCTCCGCCCGGTTGGCGTCCAGGTGCAGGACCTTGTTGACCGTCGCCTCGAGGAGCCCGGTGTCGTGGCTGATCACGATCAAGCCGCCCTTGTGGGCCTTGAGGAAGTCGCGGAGCCAGACGATGGAGTCGGCGTCGAGGTGGTTGGTGGGCTCGTCGAGCAGCAGCGTCTCGGCGCCTGAGAACAGGATGCGCGCCAGCTCCACCCGCCGGCGCTGACCGCCCGAGAGGGTCTTGAGGGGCTGGTGCAGCAGCCGCTCGTCGATGCCGAGGCTGCTCGCGATCTGGGCCGCCTCCGACTCCGCCGCATAGCCGCCGCCTGCGTGGAGCTCGGCATCGGCGCGCTCGTAGCGCCGCATCGCCTTCTCACGGACCGACGGCTTGTCGCTGCCCATGTCGGTCTCGGCCTGGCGGAGCCGCCGTACGACGTCGTCGAGCCCGCGCGCGGAGAGGATCCGGTCGCGGGCGAGGACCTCGGGGTCGCCGATGCGCGGGTCCTGCGGGAGGTAGCCGACCTCGCCTGTGGTCTGCACGGTGCCGGCGGCCGGCAGCGCCTCGCCGGCGAGGATCTTGGTGAGCGTGGTCTTGCCGGCGCCGTTGCGGCCGACCAGGCCGACCTTGTCGCCGGCGGCGACCCGGAAGCTGACGTTCTCCATGAGGAGGCGGGCGCCCGCGCGGACCTCCAGGTGGTGGGTCGTGATCATGCGGGGTCACCGAGGAAGCGTGAGGTGGTGAAGCGTTGCGGGGGAACCTCGCGGTTTCGTGGGGTGGAGATCATGAGGGCTCGATCCTAGATGTGGGTACGGTCCACCCAGACATCGGCGGACGCAGGAGGACGCATGCGGTTCAACCCCAAGGCCCGGCTCGACACCAGCCGGGTGCGTGACCGAGGGCGCGGCAGCGGGGGCGGACGCGGCGGCGGGCTCGGCGGCGGAGCGGGCGGCGGAGGACTGCCGATCCCGGGCGGTGTGGCCGGCGGCGGGGGCATCACCGGCGTCATCGTGATCGTGCTGTTCATCGTGCTCACCCAGTGCGTCGGCGGTGGTGGCGGCACCGGTGGGGCGTTCGACACCGGGCGGATGGCCGACACCAACCGCTATGAGAGCTGCAAGACCGGTGCGGACGCCAACAAGAGCGCCGACTGCGCACGCGTCGCGGTCGAGAACTCGCTGTACGACTACTGGGGTGACGAGCTCGGCTCGACGTTCCGACCCGAGAAGGAGGTGGACACCTTCACGGGAGCCACCAGCACCGGGTGCGGCCAAGCGTCGTCCGACGTCGGCCCGTTCTACTGTCCCGTCGACGAGACGATCTACCTCGACACGAGCTTCTTCGACGACGTCCTCGAGCGCCAGCTCGGCGGCCCCGACGGCGGGTTCGTCGAGCCCTACGTGCTGGCGCACGAGTACGGCCACCACATCCAGAACGTCCTCGGCACGATGGGGAAGGTGAAGACCCAGCAGGGTCCGACGAGCGACTCGGTGCGGCTGGAGCTGCAGGCCGACTGCTACGCCGGCATGTGGGCCAAGGCCGCGACCACCACCGAGGACGCCTCGGGCCAGGTGCTGTTCGAGTCGCTCACCGACCAGGACATCCAGCAGGCCATCGAGGCTGCGACGGCCGTCGGGGACGACCGGATCCAGGAGCGCAGCGGCGGCCGGGTCAACCCCGAGCAGTGGACCCACGGCTCCGCGCAGCAGCGGGTGGACTGGTTCACCACCGGCTTCAGGAAGGGTGATCTCGACGCGTGCGACACGTTCGCGTCGGGTGCGCTCTGAGGCTGGGTCCAGGCTGAGGCTGGGTCCAGGCTGAGGCGGCCGTCCTACCGCTCGACGAGCGCCTCGATGTGCGCGAACTGCCGCTGCAGGGCCCGCAGGTGCGGGGCGACGGAGGGGTGCCGGAACTTCCCGGCCAGCGCGCCCTCGCCCCCGGCGACACGCGCCAGCGCCCACTCGGCCCGGTTGAGCACGGTGTAGACGGCACTCACGCGCGCACCGAGGGTGACCTCCTCACGCGTCGCCAGCCCGTCGGGCAGGCCCATCAGGTAGGCGTCGAGGAGCGGCTCGAGGTCCTCGCGCGCGGCGAGGGCGTAGTAGCCGAGGTCCGCGCCGACCGGACCGGTGCCGAGCGTCGACCAGTCGATCGCGACGACGTCGTCGCCCTCGCGTCCGGGCAGGTTGGCCGGGATCGCGTCACCGTGCATCGGCACCTGCACCAGGGCGTCCGCAGCTGCCAGCAGCTCGTGCCGCCGCGACCAGAGGTGCGCGGCCACGTCGGCGACCGTCGTACGCTCCAGGGTCTTCCACCCGCCGCGGTGCTCGACCCGAGCCATCCGGTCGCGCAGCTGGTTGCGTGCCAGCCACGGAGTCGGGGTCAGCTGGGCCCCGGCGAAGCGGCCGAGTGCGTGCGCCACGAACAGCCCGCTCAGCGCGGCGTCCTCGACCCACTCCTCGGTGATCGTGATGCCCTCGACGTCCTCCTCCACCGCGGCCAGCCGGGGCGAGCGCAGCCCGGGGGTCGAGGTCACGAGGCCGGTGGTGACGACGTCCGCGGCGCGGCGCCAGTAGGCGAAGTGCCGGGGATCGCCCAGCTCCGCCGGGTCGTGCTCGGCGGGCGCCGCCAGCCGCTTGACGACCACGGGCTGGTCGCCGAGCACGGTCCTCCACACGCCTACCGTCGAGGCGCTCGAGCCACCAGGGAGCGCGAGCCACCCCGGTTCGGGCTGCCACATGGCTCCGACGCTAGTGCACGTCGCGGCGCAGGAACGCGATCTGGCCCGCGACACTCAGGGCGGCCGCCACCGCGGACACGGCGAGGAACGGCACCCACCGGAAGTCCTCCACCGGCACCATCGCGAGGTGCTCGAACGGTGAGAGGTCCTGCAGCCACTGCGGGAGCTTCAGCAGCTCACCGAAGATCAGCACGAGGTAGGCCAGGAGCACCGACAGCCACGCCAGTGACGCCGCGCGCGGCGCGACGCCGTGCAGCAGGCGCGCGAGCCCGCTGAGCACGAAGACACCGGGGAGGAACGTCAGCACCTGCCAGGTCATCCGCCACACGGCTCCCCCGTCGCCGGTGACCAGCGCATAGCTCACCCCGAGCCCCAGTCCGGCGGAGCCGAGCACGACCAGCGCCCCGGCGCCGGTGACGAGGACGTGCCCGCCCAGCCACGTCGACCGGGCCAGGCGCGTCGCCAGCAGGCCCTCCACCCGACCGGCGTCCTCCTCCCCGCGCGGGCGCAGGGCCGAGGAGACCGCGAAGGAGCCCGCGAGCAGGGCGAGCATCAGCATCAACATGGCGTAGAAGCCACCGACGATGTCCGCACCGCCCTGCAGGACCAGGTCCCGCGAGGTCTGGGAGTCCCCGACCAGGTCCTCGACGTCGTCGCCCATCGAGCCGAACGCCAGCCCGGACAGCAGCAGACCCACCGTCCAGGCGACCACCGTGGCCCGCTGGAGCCGCCACGCGAGTCCGGGACCGGTCGCCAACCCTCGCGCCGCCCGTGCCGGTCCAGGACGTGCGGGCAGCACACCGGAGCCGAAGTCTCGGCGGTCGAACACGGCGTACGCCGCCGTGATCCCGGCCGCCGAGCCGGCGACCAGGAACAACGCCGGCCACCAGCGCAGCCCCGAGAACGGGTGCATCGCCTGGTACCAGCCGATCGGGGAGATCCAGCTGAGCGCCGCGAGGCTCACGTCGCCGAACGCACGTAGGGCGTACGCCAGGCCGATCACCGCCCCCGTGAGTCCGTAGGCGGCCCGCGTGCTGGTCGTCAGCTGCGCGGCCACCAGGGCGACCCCGGTGAAGAACCACCCGCAGAACGTGACTCCGAGCCCCAGGCCGATGGAGTCAGCGGTCGCCAGCCCGTACGCCGCAAGGCCGCCCGCGGTCACGACGCCCACGACGAGGTTGGCGAGCGCGGCGTCGAGCACGGCGGCGGTCTGGGGCGCGTAGCGGCCCACGGGGGCAGCGCGCAGCAGCTCGTCGCGCCCGGACTCCTCCTCGGCCCGCGTGTGCCGCCCGATCAGGAACATGCTCATCAGGCCGACCAGGATCGCCCCGAACGCGGCGGACTGCCAGGTCACCTGGCCGCCGGTGGTGTTCAGGGCCCGCGCCGGTCCCGCCATCGCGATGAGTGCAGCGTTGCCCTCCATCCCCGCGGCCGCCTGGTCGAACTCCGCCTGGGTCTTGTAGAGCCCGTCGACGCTCCACCCCTGGCTCACGTAGAGCAGGGCGATCCCGAGGGGCCACCACACGTACATCCAGCGGTCGCGCCGCAGGAAGACGCGCAGGAAGACCAGGGTGCCGGTCATCGGCCGTCGTCCTCCCCCGCGCCGGCGAGCTGGTCGCCGTAGTGGCGCAGGAAGAGGTCCTCGAGGGTGGGCGGCTGACTCTCCAGGGACCGGACGCCACCGGTCTGCAGCAGGTCGAGGACGGGGTCGAGCTGCGTGGTGTCGACCTCGAGGTGGACGCGGTGGTTGTCGATGTCCACGTCGTGCACCCCGGGCAGGTCCGCCAGACCTGCAGGCACCGTGGCGAGGTCAGCCGTGATCGAGGTCCGCGTCAGGTGGCGCAGCTCGGCGAGGGTGCCGGACTCCACGCACCGGCCGGCGCGGATGATGCTCACCCGGTCACACAGGTGCTCGACCTCGGCCAGGATGTGGCTCGAGAGCAGGACCGTCCGCCCCGCATCGCGGAACTCGTCGATGAAGTCGCGGAAGACCGCCTCCATCAGCGGGTCCAGGCCGGAGGTCGGCTCGTCGAGCAGCAGCAGCTCGACGTCGGAGGCGAGCGCCGCGACCAGGGCGACCTTCTGGCGGTTCCCCTTGGAGTAGCTGCGCCCCTTCTTGGTCGGGTCGAGGTCGAACCGCTCGAGCAGCCGCGCACGGCGGCGCTCGTCGAGCCCGCCACGCAGCCGGCCGAGCAGGTCGATCACCTCTCCACCGGTCAGGTTCGGCCAGAGGTTGACGTCGCCCGGGACGTACGCGAGCCGGGCGTGCAGCTGCGCTGCCTGGCGCCACGGGTCACCGCCCAGGAGCCGCACGTGACCCGCGTCCTTGCGGAGCAGGCCGAGCAGCACCCGGATCGTGGTCGACTTCCCCGCCCCGTTGGGCCCGAGGAACCCGTGCACCTCTCCCCGCTCGACGGTGAGGTCCAGACCGTCCAGCGCCCGCAGGCTCCCGAACGTCTTGACCAGGTCGCGGATCTCGATCACCTGTGCATCGGTCACGTCAGCCACGGTAGACCTAGTTCACACAATTGTGAATCTTGTAGAGTGCGTGCATGGAAGATCACCTCCAGGCGGTCGAGCGCATCGGCGCCGTCCTCACCAGCGCGGGGCTCTCGCGCATCCCGGCGCGGGTCTTCGCCGCCCTGCTCGTCGACGACGACGGCAAGATGACCTCCGCCGAGCTCGTCGAGGTGCTCGCCATCAGCCCGGCCGCCGTCTCGGGAGCTGTCCGGATCCTCGAGCACCTGGGCTGGTCGCGCCGGGAGAAGGAGCGCGGCACCCGCCGCGACCTCTACGTCGTCGACGACGACGCGTGGCGGCGCGCGCTGCTGCAGGGTGACCAGACCTACGCCGGCATCGAGGCTGCGTTCGCCGCGGCTGCTGCGATCGCTCCGCCGGGGGCGCGTCCCCGCCTGGAGCTGTCCCAGGACTTCTTGCAGTTCGTCCGCGAGGAGCTCGCAGGGATGAGGGCCCGATGGGAGGAGCGGCGGCGCGCCCTGGGCCGCTGACGCCCGGTGCGCGTCAACGACGCGGCGGGAGCCGGTGCAGGGCCACGTCCTCCACCCGTCCGTTCCGGGCTTCGAGGGTCAGGTAGGTGCAGGCCGGCTGGCGCCGGCGGTCCGTGGGCGAACCGGGGTTGAGCAGCCGCAGTCCGGTAGGGGTCGTCGTGTCCCAGGGGATGTGGCTGTGTCCGAAGACCAGCACGTCGGTGTCCGGGTACGCCGCCGCGCACCGCTCCTCGCGGCCCGCCGCAGCACCCGTCTCGTGCACGACCGCGATCCGGACGCCCCCGATCTCGGCGCGCGCCACCTCCGGGAGCCGGGCTCGCAGGTCCGGGCCGTCGTTGTTGCCCCAGCACGCGAGCAGCCGGCGCGAGCGCGCCTCGAGCGCGTCGAGCAGCGCGACGTCCACCCAGTCCCCCGCGTGCACCACGACGTCCGCTGCCTCCACGGCGTCCCACACGAGCGCCGGGAGGTCGTGCGCCCGCTTCGGGACATGGGTGTCGGCGAGCATCAGAACTGAGGGCACGCCTCCAACCTAGGACCCTGCTGAACAAGACGAGCCGCGCGGATCGTTCAGCACGGTCCTCAGTCCCGATCCACCGCAACCTCTGGCCGACCTCGCGCATCTCCCCCAGGTAGCGCCCGGACCGGCCGGGCGGCTGACCTCGAAGGAACGGACATGACGACTCGGGTTGCCACCACCGCCCTCACCGCCGCGGCGACCGCCACGCTGGCGGCCGCCGTGACCGCCGGCAGCCTCTCCGGGGGGACCTCCCCCGCCGAGGCTCGATCGGCCACGCCCCACACGCGCGTGACGCTGAGCGTCACGGGCTGCGAGGGCTGCGACCTACGCCTCACCCAGGCGCTCGACGGACACGAGCAGGTCTGGCAGTCCACGGCCCGCACGGTCGAGGACGGCACCGTCTCCTGGCGGATCCCCACCCGTCGCACCCACGGGATCAGCATCACGGTCGACGCGCCGTGGGACGGCGGACCGGGCTACGTGCCCACCGTGGCGTTCCGTTACGGCGGGGAGCAGGTCGGCGACGAGGTCACGCCAGCGCTCGCGAGGACCAAGCGGCGCGCGTCGACGTGCTGGGCCGGGACCGACGCCCGCGCCGCGACGCTCCCGATCACGGTCGTGCACGCCCGGTCGACCAACCCTCCGGGCGACCCCATCCGGACGCCGCGTGCCTTCACCTCGGTGACCCAGGACTGGATGAAGCCGATGGAGCGCGCCTGGAAGGGCATCACCGGCACCCAGGACGTGGGCTGGTGCGGCTGACGGACCAGGTCCCTAGGCGGCGTTGGTGACCTCCACCTGTGCCGAGGACGCGTCGACGACGGCCTGGTCCAGGACGCTGCGCCGGGGATCCGGTACGGCGAGCCACGGGCCGGCCGTCGTCATGGACCTCAGCCGCGGGTCGCTGAGGACCTCCTCGACCGCGGCGTGGTCGCCGCCGGTCACGACGGGCCCGCGCAGGCCGGCGAGGATCCGGGCCGCGTGCTCGGCCGCGGCCTCGTAGGCCTGCCGCGCCTGGTTGTCGCGTCGGCGAGCGAACCGCTGCTGGCTCTGGCCACCCGCCTTGGTGCGGCCCTGGACGTGCCGCTGACCGACCTTGCTCTCGACGATCGTGGAGCCGGTGAGGCGCGCGACCGCGAACCCGCCCTTGCGGACCAGCAGCACACCCCAGTCGGCCGGAGCGTGGAGGATCCCAGCGAACGCCGCGGCATCCGGCGGACCGCCGTACGCCGCGTCGAAGGGCAACCGCATCTCGAAGGTGGACCCGTCCGTGGCGACGCCGCGGAGCGCCCCCTCCGACGTCTCGAGTGCCGTGGCGCCGTGCCGGGCCTCGAAGTTGGCGACCCAGCGCTCGACCCGCTCCGCGGGCACCTGCACCTGGCTCACACCGCGGAGCCTAGACGTCGGCCGCCCCGAGCCCGAGCCCGATCCGGGTCGAGTCGTCACCTCTGACGGTTGATTCGTGACTTCTGACGCTCGATCCAGGAGTTCCGGTGGCCCAGAGCAAGCCGTCGGTCACCACAGTCCGAACTCCGCGCACCGAACTCCCGGCTCGAGGCGCAGAACTCCCGGATCAACGTCGGTCAGACATTGAACCCGAGGGCGCGGAGCTGCTCGCGGCCGTCGGGGGTGATCTTGTCGGGGCCCCACGGCGGCATCCAGACCCAGTTGATCGCGACGTCGTTGACCAGGCCCTCCAGGGCGCTCTCGGTCTGGTCGGTGATCACGTCGGTCAGCGGGCAGGCCGCCGAGGTCAGCGTCAT
>NZ_JANINT010000244.1:23560-24778 GCF_024509035.1 Nocardioides sp.
GTAGACCAGGCCGAGGTCGACGACGTTGATGCCGAGCTCGGGGTCGACGACGTCCTTCATCGCCTCGGTGACGTCCTCGACCGACACGGTCGAGGTGCCGACGCCGCCGGCTTCGGGGACGACCGGCAGGTCGCCGTGGTCGATGGAGCTGGTCTCAGGCATGCGAGTCCTCCTGGGCTCGGGCGAGGGCATCCTGGTAGGCCATCCAGGACAGTAGGGCGCACTTGACGCGTGCGGTGAGCTTGGCTGCGCCGGCGAAGGCGACGGCATCCTCGAGGACGTCCTCGTCGGGCTCGACCTGGCCCTTCCCGCGCATCATCTCGAGGAAGGCGTCGTGCACCGGCGCGGCCTCGGCGACGGTCTTGCCGACCAACAGCTCGGACATCACCGAGGCCGAGGCGGTGGAGATCGAGCAGCCCTGGTTGTCGTAGGAGATGTCGCGGACGACGTCGCCGTCGAGCTGCAGGCGCAGGGTGATCTCGTCCCCGCACGTGGGGTTGACGTGGTGCACCTCGGCGTCGAACGGCTCGCGCAGGCCGGCGTTGAGCCGACGCTTCGCGTGGTCGAGGATGATGTCCTGGTAGAGGGCGTCGAGTTCGTGGCTCATCATCAGCCCAACTTGAAGTAGGAACGGGTGTATTCCAGGCCCTCGACCAGCGCGTCGATCTCCGCGGGCGTCGTGTAGAGGTACGACGACATCCGCGTCGAGCTCTGGACGCCGAAGCGCGCGTGCGCGGGCTTGGCGCAGTGATGTCCGGCCCGGACGGCGATGCCGCGCGAGTCGAGCACCTGGGCGACGTCGTGGGGGTGCACCCCGTCGATCTCGAAGGCGATCGCTCCCCCGCGCCGGGTGGCGTCGAGCGGACCGAGCACCGTCAGGCCCGGCACGGTCGCGAGCCCTTCGAGAGCGTAGGCGGTGATGGCCTGCTCGTGGCGGTGGATGGCGTCCAGCCCGACGTGGGCGAGGTAGTCGACGGCCGCACCCAGACCCACGGCCTCGACGATCGGCGGGGTGCCGGCCTCGAAGCGATGCGGTGCCTTGGCGTACGTCGAGCGCGCCATCGTCACGGTCTCGATCATCTCGCCGCCACCGTGGAAGGGCGGGAGCTCGTTGAGCAGCTCCTCGCGTCCCCACAGCACACCGATGCCGGTCGGTCCGACCGTCTTGTGACCGGTGAAGACCAGGAAGTCGCAGCCGGTCGCGGCCACGTCCACCGG
>NZ_JANINT010000245.1 GCF_024509035.1 Nocardioides sp.
AGCCGCACCGGGCGCCGTCCCGGCCGAGGGCGCCCCGGCCGACGGCGCGGCCGTCGCCGGTGCGCAGCTGGCCCGCCAGACCGTGACCGTCGCGGTGACCGGCAGCTACGACCAGACCCAGGTCCTGCTGGAGAACCTCGAGCACATGTCCCGCGCCTACCTCGTCACCTCGGTCTCGGTCAGCGGCGACCCGACGACCGGGGTCTTCACCACCTCGATCACCGGCGACATGTTCGTGATGCCGCCGGTCCAGGACCCCGACGACGCCGACAGCGCGGCTGGCACCGACGCCGCCACCACCGCCACCACCGATCCGGAGGGATGACACGTGGACCTGCTCGCGAACGCCGACCTGCCCGTCCTCGCCGCCGGTCTCGGACTGGTGGTGCTCGCGCTGGTCGGCCTGCTCGCCCTGCTCGTCGCGCGTCGGCGCCGGCGACCCGCCGCTCCGGAGGTCGCCGAGCCGGCGCAGCCCGAGACCGAGTCGGCGCAGCCCGAGCCCGAGCCGGCGCAGCCCGAGGACGAGACGGTGCCGGTCGACGCCGAGCCGGTGCAGGCTGAGGCCGAGACCGGGCAGAGCCTGGAGCTGCGCACCCTGCGCGCCCAGGTGCACTGCCTGGAGCAGGCGCTCGCACAGCTGCCTGCGGTCGCGGGCGACCCGGTGGCGTCGTACCGCGCCCAGGTCCGCGCGGCCGTCCGCGCCGTCGCCGCCGACGTCGCTCCCGGCGACGACGCCCGCTACGTGCTGGACCGGCTGACCGCTGCGGTCGACCGGCTCGACCAGCCCGGCGGCCTGACCCGGCCGACCCTTCCCGCTGCGCGGGGCGTGGCCGAGGCGAGCGTGCCGCTCCGGTCGGCGCCGGCCGCTCCCGTGCTGAGCGCCGTGAGCGACCCGCAGCCCGGCCCGCCGACGCCGGCACCGGCCGACGGTCCGGTGGAGCAGGTCGTCCCGATCGAGCCGACCGAGCCCGTGGCGGCCTCGGAGCCCGAGGAGGAGCACGTCGTGCCCGTCCCGCCACCGGCCGTCGTGGAGACCCGGCGCCCGCGCCGGCGGCTCCGTCGCTCGGCCGCGTGAGGGTGGCTCGGATGGACGACACCCGGCCCTCGACCGGCTTCGCCGGCCTCTCGCGGCAGTACGCCGAGCGCGGCGACCTGCGCCGGGCCGCGCTGGCGGCCTGGGCGGCGGACGTCCACGTCCTCGAGGAGCTGCTCTGGGCGAACGGTCTCGACCAGGCGCCCGAGCCCCTCCAGCAGCTCGCCGCGATCGGCGAGTCGATCGCGGAGACCGTCGAAGGACTGGCGACCCAGCCCCGGGACCCGCTCACCCTGCGCGCCGTCGTCGAGGCGGCCCGCGAGGCGATGGTGACGACCTTCGACGAGTCCGTGCACGGGCTGCTCACCGAGCGGTTCGCCGACCTCGCCCACCTCGACGAGGTCCCTGCCGCCGCCGCGGCCGACGCTGACGACTCAGGCGCGGCGGTCCAGCCCGCGGGTGTCCGGCTCGGCGGACGGTCGGCGGACGAGCTCGTGCACGAGCTGCGCGTCGCGGCCGCCGACTGCTCGGCGATGGCGACCCACCTGGCGGCCGAGGGCGAGCCCGACGCGGCCGCGCGGCTGGGCGACCAGGCCGACGCCGCGTCGTTCGAGGCCTACCTCGTGCAGGCCGCCGTCAGCGGGGGCGACCACGATCTCGCGACCGTCGACCTGCGCTGGGACCTGGCAGCCGAGCGGACCGGTCGCACCGGCCTGGTGCGCGACGATCTCGTCGCGGTCCTCGGCACTGGCGAGCAGCAGCAGCTCCGCACCGGGACGGAGCCGGTGCGGTGACGCCCGCGCTGCCCGTGGTGGCCGCGGTGCCCATCGTGTTCGGCGTGCTCGGGCTCCTGATCGGGTCGTTCCTCAACGTCGTCATCCACCGGGTGCCGGCCGGGCTGTCGCTGGTCGCGCCGGGCTCGGCGTGCCCGGCGTGCGCGCACCCGGTGCGCGCCCGCGACAACGTGCCGGTCGTCTCGTGGCTGGTGCTGCACGGCCGCTGCCGCGACTGCGCGGCCCCGATCGCGGCCCGCTACCCGCTCGTCGAGCTCGTCACCGGCGCGCTGTTCGCGGTCGTCGGCTGGCGGTTCGGATCCACGCCGTACGCCCTCGCCGCGCTGGTGGTCGCGGCCGCGGGCGTCGCCCTGTTCGTCATCGACCTCGACCACCGCCGCCTCCCGTTCGCGATCACGGGCGCGATGGCCACCGGCACGGTGATCGCCCTCGCGATCGACGTCGGGCGCCACGGGGCCGGTCCGGTCGCCCCGGCGCTGCTCGCCGCGGCTCTCTGGCTCGCGGTGTACGGCGGCATCTGGCTGCTCACCGCGGGTCGAGGCATGGGGCTCGGCGACGTGGCGCTGGCCCCCGTCCTGGGGCTGGCGCTCGGCTGGCTGGGCTGGGGCCCGGCGCTGGTCGGGCTCGGCGCGGGCTTCGCGGTGGGCGCCGTGGTCGGCACGGGCCTGCTGCTCTCGGGTCGAGCCCGCGCCGGCAGCAAGGTGCCGCACGGACCGTTCCTGCTCACCGGCACCGCGATCGGGATGCTCGCAGGTCAGCCGCTCGCGGCGGCGTACCTGCGCCTCGTGGGCCTCTCCTGACCTGCCCACCGGTCTGCACCAGCCCGCGAGCGGGCTCAAGCGAACGGACCGGCGCTCCGATAACCCTCTCGACAGCAGGCGAACGCAACGGGGGCGACGTCGGCATACGGAGTCGTGCGGAATCGTGTGTATCAGTGCGGTCCGCGGTAGGAGATTCTCGACTTTGTCCCGAGTACCGGAAGGATCCAGCACTACCATGACGGGGAACGGCGCGGTGCTCGGGAAGCCGCTCGTGCCACTCGCTTCGGGAGCAGAGGAATCCGAAGCCAGTTCGCCGTGCGGGGGAATGATGCGCGAGATCGACCAGGGGCAGTTGTTGGCGAGCATTGCCGCCACCTCTCACGACTGCATCCTCTCCCTCGACGGCCAGGCCACGGTCGTGTGGGCGAGCCCGGCGACCGAGCAGGTCCTGGGCTGGACGCCGAGCGAGCTGGCCGGGCACGAGCTGGGGACGGTGTTCCCCCGCGAGGGCAG
>NZ_JANINT010000246.1 GCF_024509035.1 Nocardioides sp.
CGTCCACGGTGAGGATGCGTCCACCCGAGTGGACGAGCGCCGCCCCCAGGCCCCCGGGACGTTGCGCGTCGAGCATCGCCGTACGCACGCCGTCGGGGCACAGCGCGTGCACCCGGACGTTGCGCGGCGTCTCGACCGCGACCGACATCGAGGCCGAGACGATCGCGGCCTTGGTGGCGGCGTACACGCTGTAGCCCGGCACCGGGCCGAGACCGGAGAGCGAGGCGGTGTTGACGACGTCGCCGCCGCGCGCGCCGAACGCCTCGATCGCCGCGCGCATCCCCCACAGGGTCCCGAGGAGGTTGACCTCGACCAGCCGGCGCACCGCCTCGTCCGAGAGGTCGCCGATCAGGCCGTCGTCACCGACGCCCGCGTTGTTGAACCACGCGACGAGCTCGCCGTGCCCGGCGGCCGCCGCGGCGACCTCGCGGTGCGCGTCGGGGTCGCGTACGTCGAGCCCGCGCCCCTCGACCGCGCCGATCTCCTCGGCGCACCGGCGGGCTCCGGCCTCGTCGACGTCGCCGACGACGACGGCGTACCCGGCCGCCACCAGCCGCTCCGCGATCCCGCGTCCGATGCCGCGCGCCCCGCCGGTCACCACGGCGCTGCGCCCTGCTCCACCTCGCCCTGCCCCACCTCGCCCGGAGGCCCCAGATGTCATGGCAGCAGTGTGGCCGACACGCCGTTCGAACAGGTGTTTGAACGTCGCGGCGAACCTGGCTACCGTGCTCCCATGGCCTCGCCGAAGACAAGCAAGAAGACCGGCCCGCGGGTCGCCGAGCTCCCCGACGGCCCGCCCGACGCCACCGGGCTCACGCCGCGACAGCAGCGCGTGCTCGCGCACATCAAGGACTCCATCGAGAAGCGCGGCTACCCGCCCTCGATGCGCGAGATCGGCGAGGCGGTCGGCCTGACGAGCTCCTCGAGCGTGGCCCACCAGCTCAAGACGCTCGAGGAGAAGGGCTTCCTCAAGCGCGACCCCCACCGTCCCCGCGCGCTGGAGGTCTTCCTCCCCGAGGTGATGGCGGCCCGTCGCTCCATGTCGGCGGCCGAGGAGAGCTCCTTCGACGAGACCGGCGTGGGCGACGCGCTCCCGACGGCGCGCTACGTGCCCGTCGTCGGCCGGATCGCTGCCGGTGGCCCGATCCTGGCCGAGGAGCGCATCGAGGAGGTCTTCCCGCTCCCCCGCGAGCTCGTCGGCGACGGCCAGCTGTTCCTGCTCGAGGTGCGCGGCGACTCCATGATCGAGGCGGCGATCTGCGACGGCGACTACGTCGCGATCCGCCAGCAGCCCACCGCCGAGAACGGCGAGATCGTGGCCGCGATGATCGACGGCGAGGCCACCGTCAAGACCCTCCAGCGCAAGGACGGAAATGTGTGGCTCCTGCCTCACAACCCGGCCTACGATCCCATCGACGGCACCCATGCCACCATCTTGGGTAAGGTGACAGCGGTGCTACGACGGGTCTGATCCGTCCCCCCGTGGTCGGGGAGACACCTGATCGGACCCTGGTGCTGAGTCCGGGGGCATCCCGGATGCCACGGGGAGGCTGCATGAACAACGCTGGTGCTGTGTCGACAGCATCCGCGCTCGCCCGCACCCAGTCCATGCCTCGCTGGGCGCGCGGGCTCTTCGAGCTCGTCCTGATCATGGGCCTGTGGGTCCTCTACAGCCTGGCCCGGCTGCTGGCCGACACGAACATGCAGCCCGCGCTCCAGCGCGCCAACGAGCTGCTCGACATCGAGGGCCTGATCGGCATCCAGTGGGAGGTGCCGCTCAACCGGCTCTTCACCGACTACCGGTGGATCGGCCTGCTGGGCAGCTACTGGTACGCCACCCTCCACTACGTGGTCACCGCCGGCGTGCTGATCTGGCTCTGGCGCCTGGGCGCCGACCGCTACGGACCGGCCCGCCGCGCGCTGGTCATCGGGACCCTGATGGGCCTGCTGGCCTACATCTCCCTCCCCACGGCCCCGCCGCGGTTCATCGGCGGGTACGTCGACGTCCTCAGCCTGCACGCGGCCGACGGCTGGTGGGGCGGCGACGCCTCCGCACCGCGCGGCCTGGGCGGCCTGACCAACGAGCTGGCGGCGTTCCCCTCGCTGCACGCCGGGTGGTCGCTGTGGGTCGCGCTCGCGCTGCAGATCTACGCCTCGCGCAAGTGGGTGCGCACCCTCGGCTGGCTCTACGCCCTCGGCACCGCCATCGTCATCGTCGGCACCGGCAACCACTGGGTCATCGACGCGATCGTCGGCTGGATGGTCATCATCGCCGGGTGGGCCGCCGCCGAGGCGATGGGCCGGGTCCCGATCGAACGGATCCCGATCCTGCGGATGTTGCACAGGCGGCCGCAGGGTGAACAGGCGGTAGTCACACTCGAGGAGCTATCACCCGAGGACTCCCTCGTCGTTGACTGAGGCGTGACCTCGCCAGACACGCAGCCAGACCCGCCTGCAGACCCGCCACGACGTCCGTCCCCCGTGGACCGCCGTACCGTCCTCGGCACCGCCACGGCCGGCGCCGCCGCGCTCGCGATCGGCTCGCCGATCCTCGCGACCGTCTCCGCGGCCGACGCGCTCGAGGCGCCCCGGCGCGGGCGCGTGTTCCGCCACGGCGTCGCCTCCGGCGACCCGCTCCCCGACGCGGTGCTGATCTGGACCCGGCTCACGCCGACGCCGGCGAGCACGCCCGGCTCCGGGAAGGGCCCGCGGGTGGAGGTGGCCTGGGAGGTCGCGGCGGACGCGCGATTCCGCCGGGTCGTGCGCCACGGCCGGTTCCAGACCGGACCGGGCCGCGACCACACGGTCAAGGTCGACGTGACCGGCCTCGAGCCGGAGACCTGGTACCACTACCGCTTCACATACGACGGGATCACCAGCCCCGTCGGCCGCACCCGCACCGCCCCTCCCGCCGACGCGACGCCCGACCACCTCCGCTTCGGCGTGGTCTCCTGCGCCAACCTGCAGGCCGGCTGGTTCTCGGCGTACCGGGGACTGGCCGAGCGCGACGACCTGCACGCGGTGCTGCACCTGGGCGACTACCTCTACGAGTACGGCCCCGGGCAGTACGGCTACGGCATCGACGACGTGGACATCCGC
>NZ_JANINT010000247.1:0-15986 GCF_024509035.1 Nocardioides sp.
CTTCTCCGCCTCGGGGATGCCGAGCTTGTCGTAGGTGTTCTTGATGTCCTCGGGGAGGTCGTCCCAGGTCGCGGCCTGCTTCTCGCTGGACCGCACGAAGTACTTGATGTTGTCGAAGTCGATCGCCGAGAGGTCCGAGCCCCAGGTCGGCATCGGCTTGCGGTGGAAGAGCTTGAGTCCCTTGAGGCGCAGGTCGAGCATCCACTGCGGCTCGTTCTTCTTCGCCGAGATGTCGCGGACGACCTCCTCGCTGAGGCCGCGCTTCGCGGAGGCACCGGCGACGTCGGGGTCGGCCCAACCGAAGTCGTACCGGCCGATGCCCTTGAGCTCGGGGTTGAGTTCTTCGATGGAGGTCATCGGCTGACGTGCTCCTTCTTCTCGGTGGTCGAGCTCTTGTCGGTGATCGAGCCGGTCGTGCCCGAGGTGGGCACGTCGGGGATGCAGGTGGTGCACACGCCATCGCCGTGGGCGATGGTGGCCAGACGCTGGACGTGCCGGCCGAGGACGGCGCTGATCGCCTCGGTCTCGGCCTCGCACAGCTGGGGGAACTCGTGGGCGACGTGCGAGACCGGGCAGTGCTGCTGGCACAGCTGCTCGCCGACCGGCAGGTCGCGCACCGCGGCCGCGTAGCCCTCGTCGGTGAACACCCGGGCCAGCACCTCCGCGGGTCCGAGGTCGGGGTTGGCCTCGCTCACGCCGGCGAACCGGTCCTGGATGAACGCCGCGCGCCGCCGGGCGAACGCGCGGACGGCGTCGACCCCGCCGGTCTCGGCCAGGAACCGCAGCGCCTGGACCGCGAGGTCGTCGTACTGCTGGTCGAAGCGGTCGCGGCCGGACTCGGTGAGTGCGAACACCTTGGCCGGGCGCCCGCGACCGCGGACGCCGAGGCTGCGTGGCTCGCGGGCCTCGACGGCGCCCTCGTCGACCAGCTGGTCGAGGTGTCGGCGTACGGCGGCGGGTGTCAGGTCCAGGCGCTCGGCGAGTGCCGCGGCCGTCGAGGGACCCTCGACGAGGATCGACCGGGCCACCCGCTCACGCGTCGGCTGGTCGTGCCCCGGAGTCGGAGCCTCGTCGAATTCCACAACGTCAGTGTGCCGTTATTGATCCGAGCCATTCAAGTAAGGCGAGCCTTACCACGTTTGGCCGACCGCCGATCGTCGGTGACACTGGAGATCCACCGCGCCGCAACGTCGCAGCGATCCCCTCTCGGACACCGCCGACCCGAAGGTTCCGCCGACCTCCATGATCGACCGCCTCCGCGCCGTCCTCACCACCGCCCTCGCCTCGCGCACCGTGCTCGTCCTCGGCGTGCTCGTGAGCCTGGTCGTCCCCGCGCTCACGCTGCCCCGCCTGCCCGCGGTCACGGTGTGGCCGATGCTCGCCGGGCTGCTCCCCTGGGTCCTCGGCAAGTACCTGCTCTGCCCCCTGCGCTGGCGCGCCCTCACCGACGCCGACCTCGGTCGGCGCTGGTACCTGCGGGCGTACGCCGAGTCCGAGCTCCTCGGGCTCTTCACGCCCGGTCACGTCGGAGCCGACCTGTGGCGCCTCAAACGGCTCACCGGCACGGGTATGGGTCGCGGCGACGCCGTGCTCAGCGTCGGCACCGACCGGCTCGTCGGCGCGCTGGGGCTGGCGGCGTTCGTCGCCTTCGCCGGCACCGCGCTCCCGCTGAACCTGATCCTGCCGGTGGCGGGCCTGTCGCTCGCGGCCGTGGTCGCGGTGATCGTGCTGCGGCGGGTGCGGCCGGGGCTGCTCCCGAGCCGCCCGCTCCCCCCGCCGCGCAAGCTCGTGCACGGCCTGGTCCTCTCGGCCGGCTACCAGCTCTCGATCGCCGCCCTCCTGGTCGGCGCCGTGAGCGCCACCGGGAACTCCGTCTCGCCGCTGGCGGTCCTGGGCGCGTTCGGCGCCAGCCAGCTCGCGGGAGCCGTGCCCGGTCCCAACGGCGCGAGCCCCCGCGACGGCGCCCTCGTGGTCGCCCTGGTCGCGGCC
Organism: Nocardioides sp.; assembly: GCF_024509035.1. Taxonomy (GTDB): domain Bacteria; phylum Actinomycetota; class Actinomycetes; order Propionibacteriales; family Nocardioidaceae; genus Nocardioides. The sequence continues at coordinate 1,990 of NZ_JANINT010000247.1, forward strand.
GGCGTCCCGCTGGGCGCCGCAGCCGCCGCCGTCACCCTCAAGGCGGCCCTCGCCTGGCTGCCCGCGCTCGCGCTCGGCGGGGCGAGCCTGCTCGTCGGTCGTCGCCAGGCGGTCGCGACCGCCTGACCGCGCCGTCAAGTCGGGACCTTCTCCTCAGGACGTCACCGCCGGCTCGCGGGAGCATCGGAGCAGGGCCACCCCGACGCCGATCCCGAGCGCAGGCAGGAGGCCGGGTGATGCTGATGGCGCACGCTGTCCCGCTCCAGGACCATCGAGTGCGGTGGGTGCTGGAGCAGGTTGCGGTCGTGCTCCTCGGCGTCTTCTTCTACTTCCAGGTCCGCGGCCTCACCGCCGCCAGCCGCACGGTGGCCGTCGACCACGCCCACGACGTGCTGGCGTTCGAGGAGCGCCTCGGCGTCGACATCGAGACGACCGTGCAGGACCCGGTCACCGACTCCGACGCGCTCTCGACGTTCGTCAACTGGATCTACATCTGGGGCCACTGGCCCGTGATCGCCGTGACCATGGCGTGGCTCGTGTGGCGGCACCGGGAGATCTTCTTGAGGCTGCGCAACGCGATGCTGGTCTCCGGCGGCATCGGGCTGATCGTCTTCGTCTCCTACCCGCTCGCCCCACCGCGACTGGTCGACCCCGACCTCGTCGACACGGTGACCGAGCGCTCCTACGCCTACCGCGTCCTCCAGCCGCCGAACTTCGTCAACCAGTACGCCGCCATGCCGAGCCTGCACGCCGGCTGGGACCTCCTGGTGGGCATCTCGATCGCCACCGCGGCGGGCAGCCTGGTCGCCCGGGTGATCGGCTGCGTGCTGCCGGTGCTGATGGCGTTCGCCGTGGTGGCCACCGCCAACCACTACGTGGTCGACGTCGCGGCCGGGCTGGTCCTGGCGATGGTCGGTTACGCGGCGGCGGTCGCACTCGAGGGCCGCCGGTCGCGCCGAGCGGGACCGTCGCCATGAGCCTGCTCGCGATCGCCCACCGCGCCGGGAACTCGCTGACCGGGTTGCACGAGGCCAACCTGCTCGGCGCCGACGTCATCGAGTGCGATGTGCACGCCTACCGCGGGCGCCTCGAGGTCCGGCACCTCAAGACCGCCGGGCCGCTGCCCTTCCTCTGGGACCGCTGGGAGCTCGCGTCGGCCTCCGCGCCGCGCCTGGGCCTCGCCGAGCTCCTGGACGCCGACCGCCGGGGCACGACGTTCATGCTCGACCTCAAGGGCCGGCGCGTCGCCACCGGGCGTGCGGTAGCGGAGCTGCTGCACGAGCGCGCCCACGACCACGACCTCCTCGTGTGCGGCCGCCACTGGCCGGCCGTGGAGCGGGTCGCCGAGCTGCCCTACGTCCGGGCGGTGCTGTCGGCGCGCAACCGCGCCGAGCTGGGCGCCCTGGTGCGACGCCTCGGTGGCGACGACCGCCCAGCGCCGTACGGCGTCTCGCTGCACCGCTCGCTCCTGGACGCCGAGCTGGTCGCCCGGCTGCGGCGCCGCGTCGAGGTCGTGATGACCTGGGCGGTCGACGACCTCCCGACGCTGGACCGGGTGGTCGCCCTGGGCGCGAACGGGGTGATCAGCAACGAGTCGGACGTCCTGCGTGAGGTGCGCCGCCGCGGTCGGTGACCCGTCACTGGCCCCCGTCAAGGCGCTCCCTACACTGAGGCGGTGCCCGTGACCGAGCCCGCCGCTGACAGTCCCGCTGTCGCGGTCGACGGCCTGGTGATGCGCTACGGCGACAAGGTCGCCGTCGACGGCCTCTCGCTGCAGGTTGACCGACACACGATCACCGCGGTCCTCGGCCCCAACGGCGCGGGCAAGACGACGACGCTCGAGACCTGCGAGGGCTACCGCCGCCCGCAGGCGGGCACCGTGCGCGTGCTGGGCCTCGACCCCGTCCGTGACCGGGCGGCGCTGCTGCCGCGCATCGGGGTCATGCTGCAGGCCGGAGGCGCCTGGAGCGGCGTGCGGGCCCGCGAGATGCTCGACCACGTCGCGAAGCTCCACGCGCACCCGCTCGACACCGCGATGCTCTCGGACCGGCTCGGTCTCGCCGACTGCGGCCGGACGCCGTACCGCCGCCTCTCCGGTGGCCAGCAGCAGCGCCTGGCCCTGGCGATGGCGCTCGTCGGCCGTCCCGAGATCGTGTTCGTCGACGAGCCGACCGCCGGCATGGACCCGCAGGCGCGGCGGACGACCTGGGAGCTCCTGGAGGAGCTGCGCGGCGACGGCGTGACCGTGGTGCTGACCACGCACTACATGGACGAGGCCGAGCGGCTCGCCGACCACATCCACATCATCGACCACGGCCGGCTGATCGCATCCGGGTCGCCGCTCGAGCTCACGCGTGGCGGTCACCACGCGACGATCCGGCTGGTCGTCACCCGGCCGTTCCCGCCCGGGTCCCCCGACCGGTTGCGCCAGGCGTTGGGCGAGCACACCTCGGTCACGCAGCTCGACGAGGTCAGCCTGCTGGTCACCGGACCGGCCGACGCCTCCACCTTGGCCAAGGTGTCGCACTGGTGCGAGGCCAACGACGTGCTGCCCGAGTCGCTCACGCTGGGCCAGCGCAACCTGGAGGACGTGTTCCTCCAGCTGACCGGGCGGGAGCTGACGCCGTGAGCGGCACCTTCATCCCGCAGCCCGGCGCTGCGCCGCTGCACCGCCAGGTGCTCGCCCAGGCGGCCATGGAGTCGCGCCTGATGCTCCGCAACGGCGAGCAGCTGCTGCTCGCCGTGGTGATCCCGGTGATCGTGCTGATCGGCGGGGTCGCCGGCGCCGACCGGGTCGGCCTCGACCTCGAGCACTCCGCGGTCGACGTCTTCGCCCCCGGCGTGCTCGCCCTCGCGGTCATGTCCACCGCCTTCACCTCGCTCGCCATCGCGACCGGCTTCGAACGGCGCTACGGCGTGATCAAGCGGCTCGGCTCCTCGCCGCTCCCCCGCTCGGGCCTCCTGGCCGGCAAGATCGGCGGCCTGCTGATGATCGAGGTGCTCCAGATCCTGGTGATCTCGATGGTGGCGCTCGCGCTCGACTGGGATCCCGCGCCGGGCGTGCTCGGCGCCGCGCTCGGCGTGGTGCTCGGCACCGCCGCGTTCGCGTCCCTGGGGCTCTTCGTGGCCGGGGTGCTGCGCGCCGAGGCCACGTTGGCGGCGGCCAACCTCGTCTACCTGCTGCTGATGGCCGGCGGCGCGGTCGTCCTGCCGGTCTCGGCGTACGGCGCGGCGGGCGACGTCGTCCGCTGGCTTCCCTCGGGCGCCCTCGGCGGAGCGATGCGGGACGCGCTCATCGACGGCGCGACGGCCTGGACCGACCTCCTCGTGCTGCTCGCCTGGGCGGTGCTCGGCACCGCCCTCACCGCCCGTACCTTCAAGTGGGAGTGACCCAGATGCCTGTCCGGTCCGACCTCGGTCGGCTGTTTGATCGCCTGGCCGATCGCCTGGCCGCGAGGTTGTGGCCGCTGGCAGTGCTCAACCTCCTGGTCAACATCGGGATCATCGTGACCGGCGCCGCCGTCCGGCTCACCGGCTCGGGCCTCGGGTGCCCGACGTGGCCGCGGTGCACCGAGGAGTCGTACGTCACCCATCCGAGCATGGGCCTGCACGGCGCCATCGAGTTCGGCAACCGGCTCGTCACGTTCGTCCTGGTCGCCGTGGCGGTCCTGTGCTTCGTGGGTGCCTGGCGGTCACGGGACCGGTTCGCCTTCTGGTCCACGCTCGTGGTCGCGCTCGGGGTCCCGCTGCAGGCCGTGATCGGGGGCATCACCGTGCTGACCGATCTGAACCCCTGGATCGTCTCCCTCCACCTGGTCGCGTCGCTCGCGATGGTGATGGTCTGCCTCGCGCTCCTCGACCACCTGCGCAGCCCCGAGCGCCCCGCCGCTCCGGCAGCGATGCAGGCGGTTGCCACCGCGATCCTGGTCGTCGGATGGGTCGTCCTCTACCTCGGCACGGTCGTCACCGGCGCCGGCCCGCACGCCGGCGACGCCGATGCCGTGCGCAACGGACTCGACCCGGCCCGGATGACCCGGTTCCACGGTCTCGCCGTAGCGGTGCTCGTCGCGCTCACGCTGCTGCTGCTGGCGCTCGCGCTGCGGGCCGGCAACCGCTGGCTCACCGTGGTGACCGGCGCCCTGCTCGGCCTGGAGCTCCTCCAGGGCGTCATCGGGCTCACGCAGTACGCCCTCGACCTGCCCGAGCTCCTCGTCGCCGCGCACATGCTGGCTGCGGGCCTCCTGGCGGCGGGCTTCGCCCGGGTGTGGCTCGCCGTACGCCCGCACCGGACCGTCCAGGCGCACACCGGCCGGGTGTTCGCGTGGGCCACCCGGTCCGGTCGCTGACGCGTCGCTGGGCCCCGGACGCGAATCGACGGCGGCCCGCCCGTACCCCCGTGGACGGGCTGGCCGCCGTCACTCCTCAGACGTCGTGAGCGGCCCGGAGGTTGCGCAGGAGGCGCGACTTTTTCGTGCGAGTTAGTCCGAGTTCCGGACGAACCCCCGGTCGCTGGTGCTCAGCGCGTGAGCAGCGGGTCGACGGCGACGGCCACGAAGAGCAGCGAGAGATAGAGGTTGGAGGAGTGGAACAGCCGCATCGGCTGGATCACCCCCAACGCCTCGGTGTCGCGCGACCGCGCCCACATGCGGTGCGCCTCGAGCAGGAAGACCGCCCCGAGCACGACGGCGGCGATCGGGTAGACCGGGCCGGTGCCGGCGACCGGCCACAGGACCAGCGAGGTCGCGACCATCACCCAGCTGTAGATCACGACCTGACGGCCGACCTCGCGAGCAGGCGCGACGACCGGGAGCATCGGCACGTCGACGTTGGCGTAGTCCTCGCGGTAGCGCAGGGCGAGCGCCCACGTGTGCGGCGGCGTCCAGAAGAAGACGACGGCGAACAGCACCACCGGGACCCACGAGAGCGACCCGGTCACCGCCGTCCAGCCGATCAGCGCCGGGAAGCACCCGGCGAGCCCACCCCACACGATGTTCTGGGTGGTGCGCCGCTTGAGGAGCATCGTGTAGCCGAAGACGTAGAACGCGTTGGCCGCGACCGACAGGCCGGCCGAGAGCGGGTTGACCCAGACGTAGAGGATCACCGTCGAGGCGATGCCGAGGACGAAGCCGAACACCAGAGCCGCGGTCGGCGAGACGATGTGGCGCGGGATCGCGCGCCGGCGGGTGCGCCGCATCTGCTCGTCGATGTCGCGGTCGTAGACGCAGTTGAACACCGACGCGGACCCGGCCGAGAACGCGCCGCCCACGACCGTGGCGACCACGAGCCAAAGCCCGGGAACGCCCTCGGCGGCGAAGAACATCACCGGCACCGTCGTGAGGAGCAGCAGCTCGATCACGCGGGGCTTGGTCAGGCCCACGTACGCCGCGATGACGTCCTTCAGACTCGCCGGCTCGCCTACGGACTGCTGGGCAGCAGAGGCCGAATGGCCGACGTACGTCACAGGGGGTTCCTCGGGCGCGACAGGGGTACCGGCAGGTAGCAGGACGGCTGCGAGTCTATCGCCTGGGGTGAGTACGCTCGGGCATGGCCGATTGACCTCGAAAGGAATCCCGTGACCGACACCGCTGCGCTCGACTGGACTGACCTCGACCAGAAGGCGGTGGACACGGCCCGAGTGCTCGCGATCGACGCCGTGCAGAAGGTCGGCAACGGCCACCCCGGCACCGCCATGAGCCTCGCCCCCGCGGCGTACCTGCTCTTCCAGAAGGTCATGCGCCACGACCCCGCCGACCCCGAGTGGATCGCCCGCGACCGCTTCGTGCTCTCGTGCGGACACTCGAGCATCACGCTCTACACCCAGCTCTACCTCGGCGGCTTCGGCCTGGAGATCGAGGACATCAAGGCGCTGCGCACCTGGGGCTCGAAGACCCCGGGACACCCCGAGCTCGGCCACACGGCCGGCGTCGAGGTGACCACCGGCCCGCTCGGCCAGGGCGTCGCGAACGCCGTCGGCATGGCCATGTCGGCCCGCCGGGTCCACGGCCTGCTCGACCCCGACGCCGCGGCCGGCGAGAGCCTCTTCGACCACCACGTCTACGTCCTGTGCTCCGACGGCGACCTCGAGGAGGGCGTGAGCGGCGAGGCGAGCTCGATCGCCGGCACCCAGGAGCTCGGCAACCTCACCGTCATCTACGACCGCAACCAGATCTCGATCGAGGGCGACACCGACATCGCCTTCACCGAGGACGTCGCGAAGCGCTACGAGGCCTACGGCTGGCACGTGCAGAACGTCGACTGGACCAACGGCCACACCGAGTACGTCGAGGACGTGCCCGCGCTCTACGACGCGATCCAGGCGGCCCGCGAGGTCACCGACCGGCCCTCGCTGATCGTGCTCGACACGATCATCGCCTGGCCCGCCCCCAACGCCCAGGGCACCGAGAAGGCCCACGGCAGCGCGCTGGGCGACGAGGAGGTCGCGGCCACCAAGAAGGTGCTCGGCTTCGACCCCGAGAAGAAGTTCGAGGTCTCGGACCAGGTCATCGCCCACACCCGCAAGCTGCGCGAGCGCGGCGCCGCTTGGGGCGCGGAGTGGGACGAGAAGTACGCCGCGTGGGCGGGCGCCAACCCCGAGCGCGCCACGCTCCTGCACCGCCTCAAGGAGCGTCAGCTCCCCGAGGGCCTCGACCAGGCCCTGCCGGTGTTCGAGCCCAGCGAGAAGGGCGTCGCGACCCGGAGCGCGTCCGGCAAGATCATCAACGCGATCGCACCGCTGATGCCGGAGCTGTGGGGCGGCTCGGCCGACCTCGCCGGCTCCAACAACACGACGATCGAGTCCGCGCCGTCGTTCCTGCCGCTCAGCCGCGACACCGAGGAGTGGAAGGCCGACCCGTTCCAGGGCCGCGTGCTGCACTTCGGCATCCGCGAGCACGGCATGGGCGCGATCATGAACGGCATCACGGCCGACCGGCTCACCCGCGTGTTCGGCGGGACGTTCCTGACGTTTTCCGACTACATGCGCGGGGCGGTCCGCGTCGCGGCGCTCAGCAAGCTGCCGGCGATCTACGTCTGGACCCACGACTCGATCGGTCTCGGCGAGGACGGCCCCACGCACCAGCCGATCGAGCACCTCGCCGCGCTGCGCGCGATGCCCGGGCTCGACGTCGTGCGCCCCGCGGACGCCAACGAGACCGCGGCCGCGTGGCTGGCGATCCTCCAGCACACCGACCGGCCCTCGGCACTCGCGCTCACCCGGCAGAACGTGCCGGTCTTCCCGCGCGGCGAGCAGGGCTTCGCCGGCACCGACGAGGTCAGCAAGGGCGCCTACATCCTCCTCGAGGCCGAGGGTGGCGCTCCCGACGTGGTCCTGATGGGCACCGGCTCCGAGGTGCAGGTGGCGGTCGCCGCTCGGGACCTGCTCGCCGCCGAGGGCATCAAGGCCCGCGTGGTCTCGATGCCGTGCTTCGAGTGGTTCGAGGCGCAGGACCAGGCCTACCGCGACAAGGTGATCCCGCCGATCGTCAAGGCGCGCGTCTCGGTCGAGGCCGGGGTGAGGCAGGGCTGGCGCGAGTACGTCGGCGACCACGGGCGCATCGTCTCGATCGACCACTACGGCGCGTCGGCCGACTACGCCCGGATCTACCAGGAGTTCGGCATCACCGCCGAGGCCGTCGCCGCCGCGGCGCACGACAGCATCACAGCCGTTCGCGGCTGACCTGACCGTCCGACAAGAGGAGCAGCTCGTGACCGACCGACTGAAGGAACTCTCCGACGCAGGGGTGTCGATCTGGCTCGATGACCTCTCCCGCGAGCGCATCGAGACCGGCAACCTGGCCGAGCTCGTGGCCGAGAAGTCGGTCGTGGGCGTGACCACCAACCCGACGATCTTCGCGGCGGCCATCGCCGACGGCGAGCGCTACGACGAGCAGGTCGCCCAGCTCGTCGCCCAGGGCGAGCCGGTCGACCGGGTGGTGTTCGAGCTCACCACCGAGGACGTCCGCAACGCCTGCGACATCATGCGCCCGACGTACGACGGCACGCCGGCCGACGGCCGGGTCTCCATCGAGGTCGAGCCCGACCTGGCCAACGACACCGAGGGCACCATCGCCTCGGCGAGGGCCCTCTGGGCGGCGGTCGACCGGCCGAACGCGCTGATCAAGATCCCCGCGACGAAGGAGGGTCTGCCCGCCATCACCGCGGCCATCGCGGAAGGCATCAGCGTCAACGTGACGCTGATCTTCGGCGAGCAGCGCTACCGCGAGGTGATGGACGCCTACCTCACCGGCCTCGAGCAGGCCCGCGAGGCGGGCCGCGACCTGTCGACGATCCACTCGGTGGCGTCGTTCTTCGTGTCCCGGGTGGACTCCGAGGTCGACAAGCGGCTCGAGGCGGTCGGCTCGGAGGCAGCCCTGGCCCTGCGGGGCAAGGCCGCCGTCGCGAACGCCCTGGTCGCGTACGGCGCCTACGAGGAGGTCTTCGGCTCCGAGCGCTGGCGCGACCTCGAGGCCGCCGGCGCCCAGCGTCAGCGCCCTCTGTGGGCCTCGACCGGGGTCAAGAACCCCGACTACGACGACACGATGTACGTGCGCGACCTCGTGGTGGCCGAGACCGTCAACACGATGCCCGAGAAGACCATGGACGCCTTCGCCGACCACGGCGAGGTCCTCGGTGACGTGGTCACCGGCCGGGCGGGCGCCGGCTCCGCGATCCTCGAGCGGCTGGGCGAGCTCGGCGTCGACTTCGAGGACGTCCTGGTGGTCCTCGAGACCGAGGGCGTCGACAAGTTCAAGAAGTCATGGACCGAGCTCGTCGAGACCGTGTCCGCGCAGATGGCGAAGGCAGCAGCATGACCGATCCCACGGCCCCCGCTGAAGGTTGGCACGTCGCCCGCGGCGACCACCACGAGCTCCACGTGGGCTATGCCGACGAGGCGGCGTACGTCGACGCGCTGCGTCGGCTCGTCCAGGACAAGGCGGCCAGCCGGCTCGCCGACCGCGACCACACGCTGTGGGGCGAGGCCGCCGAGGCCGAGTCGAGCAAGCGTCTGGGCTGGGTGGGTCTGTCGACCGCGTCGCGATCGATGATCAGCGACATCGCCGAGCTCGAGGTCGAGCTGCGCGAGCAGCAGGTCTACCGCATCGTCCTGTGTGGCATGGGTGGCTCGTCCCTCGCGCCCGAGGTCATCTGCGAGAGCGACGACGTCGAGCTCGTGGTGCTCGACTCCTCCGACCCCGACTTCGTGCGCACCGCGATCGAGCACAAGCTCGAGGAGACCGCCGTGGTGGTCTCCAGCAAGTCCGGCGGGACCGTGGAGACCGACAGCCAGCGCCGTGCCTTCGAGAAGGCCTTCACCGACGCCGGCATCGACCCGACGAACCGCATCATCGTGGTCACCGACCCCGGTTCGCCGCTGGAGAAGTCGGCCCGCGAGGCCGGTTACCGGGTGTTCCTGGCCGACCCCGAGGTGGGCGGCCGCTACTCCGCCCTGACCGCGTTCGGGCTGGTGCCCAGCGGCCTCGCGGGTGCCAACATCGCCGAGCTGCTCGATGAGGCGGAGGCGATCCGTCCGGCGCTCGAGGCCGACTCGGTCGACAACCCGGGCCTGCGGCTCGGCGCCCTGCTCGGCGTCGCCAACCTGGCGGGCGTCGACAAGGTGGCGCTCGCCAACGTGGGGGCGCCGTACGCCGGCTTCGGTGACTGGGTCGAGCAGCTGGTCGCGGAGTCGACGGGCAAGGACGGCAAGGGCATCCTGCCCGTCGTCGTGGGCTCGATCGACTCCCCCAACTTCACCCCCAGCACGGCAGACGAGGTGCTCGTCGCGTTCGGGCCGGGCCACGCCGAGCGCGCCGACAAGATCAAGCCGGCGTCGGGGTGGGGCGCGACGATCGACGCTCCCCTGGGCGCGCAGATGCTGCTGTGGGAGTACGCCACGGCGATCGCCGGTCGGATCATCGGGATCAACCCGTTCGACCAGCCCGACGTCGAGAGCGCCAAGGCGGCGGCCCGCGAGATGCTCGACGGCGGCGGCAGCACGCCCGAGCCGGTCTTCACCGACGGACCGGTCGCTGTCTACGCCTCGGAGGGCTGGCTCCCCGAGGGCACCTCCACGACCGCGGCCGCGGTCGAGGCGCTGCTCGCGCACCTCGACGGCGAGCACGGGTACGTCGCCGTGCAGGCCTACCTCGACCGGCACCGCGACGCCCGCCTGGCCGGGGTGCGCGACACCCTCGCGGTGCGCACCGGCCGCCCGGTGACGTTCGGCTGGGGGCCGCGCTTCCTCCACTCCACCGGGCAGTACCACAAGGGCGGACCCGCCACCGGCGTCTACCTGCAAGTGACCGGGCAGCCCGAGGCCGATCTCGCCGTGCCCGATCGGCCGTTCACGTTCCACGAGTTCCTCACCGCCCAGGCGGTGGGCGACGGACGGGTGCTCGCCGACAAGGGGCGCCCGGTCCTGCGGCTGCACGTCTCCTCGCCCGGCGACCTCGACACGCTCCTCGGAGCGCTGGGGTGACGACGTCGCCGGTGTGGAGCAACCCGCTCCGCGATCCCCGGGACCGGCGGCTGCCCCGCATCGCGGGGCCGAGCGGGATGGTGCTCTTCGGCGTGACCGGAGACCTCTCGCGCAAGAAGATCATGCCGGCGATCTACGACCTGGCCAACCGCGGGCTGCTGCCGCCGGGCTTCAGCCTCACCGGCTTCGCCCGGCGCGACTGGGCCGACCAGGACTTCGCGCAGATCGTCCACGACTCGGTGAAGGCCCACGCTCGCACCGAGTTCCGTGAGGAGGTGTGGCGCCAGCTCGCCGAGGGCTTCCGGTTCGTCCCGGGCAACTTCGACGACGACCAGGCCTTCGAGCGGCTCCGCCGCACGATCGAGGAGCTCGACGAGGTCCGTGGCACCGGCGGCAACCACGCCTTCTACCTCGCGATCCCGCCGGGCTTCTTCGCCGACGTGGTCGGCCAGCTCCAGGAGCACGGGCTCACCGAGGGACGCGGCGACTCGTGGCGCCGGGTCGTGGTGGAGAAGCCGTTCGGGCACGACCTGGAGTCCGCGCGCCAGCTCAACGCCGTGCTGGCCGAGGTCTTCCCGTCGGGGTCGATCTTCCGCATCGACCACTACCTCGGCAAGGAGACGGTCCAGAACATCCTGGCGCTGCGGTTCGCCAACTCGATGTTCGAACCGATCTGGAACTCCAACTACGTCGACCACGTGCAGATCACCATGGCCGAGGACGTCGGCATCGGTGGCCGGGCCGGCTACTACGACGGCATCGGCGCCGCGCGCGACGTCATCCAGAACCACCTCCTCCAGCTGATGGCGCTGGTGGCGATGGAGGAGCCGACGTCCTTCGACGCCGAGAGCCTGCGGATCGAGAAGCAGAAGGTGCTCTCCAGCGTCGTGCTGCCCCGCCGGCTCGACCTCACCACCGCGCGCGGCCAGTACGCCGCGGGGTGGGCCGGCGGAGAGCACGTCATCGGGTTCCTCGAGGAGGAGGGCATCAAGCGCACCTCGACGACCGAGACCTACGCCGCCGTCACGCTCAACGTCGACAGCCGACGCTGGGCCGGCGTGCCGTTCTACCTGCGCACCGGCAAGCGTCTGGGCCGCCGTGTCACCGAGGTCGCCGTGGTGTTCAAGCGCGCGCCGCACCTGCCGTTCGCGGCCTCCTCGACCGAGGAGCTGACCCAGAACGCGCTGGTGATCCGCGTGCAGCCCGACGAGGGCGTCACGATGCGCTTCGGCTCCAAGGTGCCCGGCACCCAGATGGAGATCCGCGACGTGAACATGGACTTCGCCTACGGCGGTGCGTTCACCGAGTCCTCGCCCGAGGCCTACGAGCGCCTGATCCTCGACGTCCTGCTCGGCGACCCGCCGCTGTTCCCGCGGCACGAGGAGGTCGAGCTGTCCTGGAAGATCCTCGACCCGATCCTCGAGCACTGGGCGCGCCAGGACGAGCAGGGCAAGGGCAAGCCCGAGCAGTACGAGTCCGGCGGCTGGGGCCCCGAGTCCGCGGACGCCATGCTGGCCCGTGACGGTCGCGTCTGGAGGAGGCCGTAGTGACCCCACCCCACGAAGCTGCGGGCCTCCCCCGCAACGCTTCACCCCACGACCTTCTGGCTCCTCCGCTGCGCTCCCCCGCCACAAGCCCGCGGGGACCCCGAAGCTGCGCTCCTCCGACCCACACCTGCGAGGGGACCCCGGAATGATCGAGCTCGTGGACACCAATGCGTCGGCCATCGCTGCGGAGTTCGTCCGGGCCCGCACCCGGGCCGGCAGCCCCGCGATGGGCATGGTGATGACGCTGATCATCGTCGTCAACGAGGACCAGGCGGACGACGCCATGGCGGCCGCTCAGGCGGCCTCCCACGAGCACCCCGCCCGGGTCCTCGGTGTGATCCTCGGTGACGGTCGTGGCGCCGCCCAGGTCAACGCGCAGGTCGGCATCGGCTCGGGATGGACCGGCGAGACGGCGCTGATCCGCCTGAAAGGTGAGGTCGTCAAGCACCCCGAGTCGGTCGTGCTGCCACTGCTGCTCCCCGACTCCCCCGTGGCGGTGTGGTGGCCATGCCACCCGCCGGCCGACCCGGCGGCCGACCCGCTCGGCAAGCTGGCCCAGCGCCGGATCACCGACGCGGCCGCGGCCTCGAAGGCCCGCACCAAGGCGATCCACCAGCAGTGCTCGGCGTACACCAAGGGCAACACCGACCTGGCCTGGACCCGCATCACGCCGTGGCGGGCGCTCCTGGCCGCCGCGCTCGACCAGCGACCGATCAAGGTCACGAGCGCCTCGGTGACCGGCGAGCGGATCAGCCCGAGCGCCGACCTGCTGGCCGCGTGGCTGGCCGATCGGCTCAAGGTCGAGGTCAAGCGCTCCAGCTCCGACGGGCCTGGCATCACCGAGGTGGTGCTCGAGACCCGCGAGGGGCCGATCCGGATCAGCCGCTCCGACGGCAAGCTGGCGACGTTCTCCTCCCCTGGACAGCCGGACCGACCGGTGGCGCTCAAGCGCCGCGACCTGCCCGAGCTGCTCGCCGAGGAGCTGCGTCGCCTCGACGAGGACGACATCTACGCCGAGACCGCCGCCGCGCTGGTCAAGAGAGGCTCGCGATGACCACCGTGCCCCGCGTCGAGGTGCACCCCGACTCCGCCACCCTCGCGACCTCGGTCGCGGGCGAGCTGCTGACCAGGCTGGCCGACGCCCAGGCCGCCGGTGGCGTGCCGCAGATCGCCCTGACCGGCGGGACGATCGCGGAGGACATCCACCGCGAGCTCGCCCGGCTCTCCCCCGCGTCCGAGGTCGACTGGTCGCAGGTCGTCGTCTGGTGGGGCGACGAGCGGTTCGTGGCGCCCGACTCCCCGGACCGCAACGCGGGGCAGGCTCGTGCCGCGTTCCTCGACGCCGTGGGCGCCGACCCCGCACGGGTGCACGAGATGCCCTCGACGGCGGACGCCGACGACGTCGACGCCGGCGCGGCGGCGTACGCCGAGACGCTGCGCGCGCACGGCAGCGGCGACTTCGACGTGGTCATGCTCGGCATCGGCCCCGACGGCCACATCGCCTCGCTGTTCCCCGGCTTCCCCCAGCTCGACGTGACCGACCAGATCGCGGTCGGCGTCACCGGGTCTCCCAAGCCGCCGCCCGAGCGGATCAGCCTGACGTTCCCGGCCCTCAACCGGGCCCGCTCGGTGTGGTTCCTGGTCAGCGGCGACGGCAAGGCCGGCGCGGTCGCCCAGGCCCTCGGCGGCGCCGACCTCCACGACATCCCCGCCGCCGGTGTCACCGGCCACGACGAGACCATCTGGTTCCTCGACCGCGCCGCCGCCAGCCGGCTCTGACCCCCAGGAACCCCGACTCGGCGCGTCTGCAGGTCCGAAGGGGCGCGAGTCGGCGCGTCTGCAGGTCCGAAGGGGCGTGAGTCGGCACGTCTGCAGATCCGAAAGGGCGCGAGTCGGCACGTCTGCAGATCCGAAAGGGCGCGAGTCGGCACGTCTGCAGATCCGAAAGGGCGCGAGTCGGCACGTCTGCAGATCCG
>NZ_JANINT010000247.1:16086-24647 GCF_024509035.1 Nocardioides sp.
GAGTCGGCACGTCTGCAGATCCGAAAGGGCGCGAGTCGGCACGTCTGCAGATCCGTATGCGAGTCGGCACGTCTGCAGACGGCCGTGACCCCACCGGTGACGACGTTGTCCACAGGGTCGCGATCGGCCTGATCGAGCAGGTGGCCCGGCGGGCAAGTGGCTGGAATGGACATCCAGAGAATGATCGCCAGCGGGAGCGTCGCCGGAGAGCTTCCACTTCCGCACGACGAACCCTTCACCTACCAACAGGCCATCGCTGCCGGGATCAGTCGGTACCAGCTCGGTCGGCTGATGACCGAAGGACTGCTAAGGCGGCCCATCAAGGGCGTCTACCTCGCCACGGAGACCGGTGACTCGAGGGCGCTGCGAGCCGCATGCCTTCGCCTGGTCGTACCCGACGACTGCGTGGTCGTCGATCGCCACGCGGGCTGGCTCCTCGGCGCGGAGATGATTCTCCGACCGGGCGAGCACCTCGAGCTGCGGCCGCTCTCGGTCTACCGCCCGTCTGGTCACGGCCGCCTCCGCAACAGCCTCACCAACAGCGGAGAACGCAACCTGCGCCCTGAAGACGTCACCGAAGTAGCAGGCATTCCCGTCACCACCCCGCTACGAACCGCGTGGGACCTCGGCAGGGTGCGGTGGACCGACGAGGCGATCTCGGGTATCGACGCCATGCTGCGGCTCAACGCGTTCAGCCGCGGCGAGTTCATCCAGGGCATCGAACGATTCCGCGGGATGCGTTGGGTCACCACACTGCGAGCGATTGCGCCTCTCGGCGACGGTCGCTCCGAGTCGCCAGGGGAATCCGTCCTCAGATTGCGCTGCATCGAAGCCCAGGTTCATGTCGTGCCACAGGTCGAGGTGTTTCGAGACGGCCGGTTGCGGGCGCGTCTGGACCTCGCCGACGAGCAACTGCTCTCGGGTTACGAGTACGACGGCGACGAGTGGCACAGCACGCCCGAGCAGATCGCCCACGATCGAGAGCGGCGCGGAGAGCTCGCGGACGACGGGTGGCTGATCCGAGCCTTTGACCGCGAGCACGTCTTCGGACGTCAGCGGGAGTGCGACCGGATCATCAGGGAAGTGGCGCGCGAAGCGCGACGGCGACGCGGGCGCATCTCAGCGTGACCTGCAGACGCGCCCACTCGGCACCCATGTGACCTGCAGACGCGCCCACTCGGCACCCATGTGACCTGCAGACGCGCCGACTCGACGCCCTGCAGATCTGCAGATGCGCCGAGTCGGCAAGGAGTCGTGCGGTGTGAGCTAGTCCCGGCTAGAAGATGATGTCGCCGGACTTGCGGCGCGAGCGGAGCAGCTGGATCGCCTCGTCGAGGATGTCGGCGGCCTCCTGGTCAGAGCGCCGCTCCTTCACGTAGGCCAGATGCGTCTTGTAGGGCTCGATCTTCGGCGCCGGCGGCGGGTTCTCGGAGTCGAGGCTCGCCGGGAGGCCGCACTTGGGGCAGTCCCAGGAGTCCGGCACCTGGGCCTCGACCGAGAAGGTCACGACCGAGCGGTGCTCGTGGGCACAGAAGTAGGTGACAGCCTGACGAGGCGCGGCCTCGCCACGCTCGGCCTCGCCCATCGGGCCGGCCCCCACCCGGCTACCGCGAATAGCGTTTCCTCCACCAGCCACGGAACGGTTCCCTTTCTCGAGTTCTCAGTACGCCAGCAGGAGCCCGAGGGCCACCACGCAGGCAAACCAGATGACGCCGATCCCGACCGTGAGCCGGTCGAGGTTGCGTTCCGCGACCGACGAGCCACCGAGCGAGCTCGAGACGCCACCGCCGAACATGTCCGAGAGGCCGCCACCGCGACCCTTGTGGAGCAGCACGAGCAGGATCATCAGACCGCTCGTGATCATGAGCACGATGGTGAAGAGCAGAGTCACGATCGATAAGCCTACGTCAGACCCTGCCGGATCAGAGGACCGGCATGTCGTAGAAGCGGCAGATCCCGCCGAACTCGTCCGCCTGGAGGCTCGCGCCACCGACCAGGCAACCGTCCACGTCGTCCTTGGCCATGATGCCGGCGACGTTCGAAGCCTTCACCGAGCCACCGTAGAGGACGCGCACGGCGTCCGCGGCGTCGTCGCCGTGGACCTCGCGGACCCGCTCACGGACCGCCGCGCAGACCTCCTGGGCGTCCTCGGGGGTCGCGACCTCGCCGGTGCCGATGGCCCAGACGGGCTCGTAGGCGATGACCAGGCCGGCGACCTGCTCGGCCGTGAAGCCGGCGAGGGAGCCGTCGACCTGCGCGAGGCAGTGCTCGACGTGCTGCTGGGCCTGGCGGACCTCGAGGCCCTCGCCGACGCAGACGATCGGGACCATGCCGGCCTCGAGGGCCTTGTGCGCCTTGGCGTTGACGACCTGGTCGCTCTCGGCGTGGTACTCGCGCCGCTCGCTGTGGCCGACCACGACGTAGGAGCAGCCCAGCTTGGCGAGCATGCTCGCCGAGATCTCGCCGGTGTAGGCGCCCGAGTCGTGCGTCGAGACGTCCTGGGCGGCGTACTTGACCTGCAGCCGGTCACCGTCGACCAGCGTCTGGACCGAGCGCAGGTCGGTGAACGGCGGCACCACGACCACCTCGGCACGCGCGTAGTCGTGCTTCTTGTCCGACAGCGTCCACGCGAGCTTCTGGACCAGGACCACCGCCTCCTGGTGGTTCAGGTTCATCTTCCAGTTGCCCGCCATCAGCGGGGTGCGGTTGTTGGCCATGCCATCCTCGGCGATCTCGTGAGCCGGGGCGGCGGGCCCCGGTGGGGTACGTGGGAGCCGGGTCGGGCCCCCGCGGACGGCGTCCGCGGGGGGCCACGCCCGGGTGGATCAGGCCTCGAGGACCTTGATGCCAGGCAGTTCCTTGCCCTCGAGGTACTCCAGGCTGGCGCCGCCACCCGTGGAGATGTGACCGAACGCCGCCTGGTCGAAGCCGAGCCGACGGACCGCGGCAGCAGAGTCGCCTCCGCCGACCACCGAGAGGCCGTCGACGTTGGTCAGTGCCTCGGCGACGGCACGGGTGCCGCCGGCGAACGCCTCGGTCTCGAAGACACCCATCGGACCGTTCCAGAACACGGTCTTGGCGTCGGCGAGCTCGGCCGCGAACGCCTGGGCCGAGTCCGGACCGATGTCCAGGCCGAGGGCGTCGGCCGGGATCTCGGAAGCGGGTACGACGCGCGGCTCGGGCGTCCGGTCCCCCGAGGGGAACGCGGTGTCGACCACGATGTCGGTCGGGAGCACGATCTCGACGCCGCTCTGCGCGGCCCGCTCGAGGTAGGAGCGGCAGGTGTCGAGCTGGTCCTCCTCGAGGAGGCTCTTGCCGACCTCGTGGCCCTGGGCCTTGAGGAAGGTGAACACCATGCCGCCACCGATGAGCAGCTTGTCGGCCTTGCCGAGCAGGTTGTCGATCACGCCGAGCTTGTCGGAGACCTTCGAGCCACCGAGCACGACCACGTAGGGCCGGGCCGGGTCGACGGTCAGCCGGCGCAGCACCTCGGTCTCCTTGGCGACCAAGGCACCCATGGCGTGCGGGAGCCGCTGGGCGACGTCGTAGACCGAGGCCTGCTTGCGGTGGACCACGCCGAAGCCGTCGGAGACGAAGGCGTCGGCGAGAGCCGCGAGCTGGTCGGCGAACGCGCCCCGCTCGGCCTCGTCCTTGCTGGTCTCGCCCGGGTTGAACCGGACGTTCTCCAGCACAGCGACCTGACCGTCCTCGAGACCGGCGACCGTGGCCTGGGCGCTCTCCCCGACCGTGTCGGTCGCGAACGCGACCTCCTGGCCGAGCAGCTCGCCGAGCCGCGCGACGACCGGACGCAAGGAGTACCGGTCCTCGGGCGCCCCCTTGGGGCGCCCGAGGTGCGCGGTCACGATCACCCGCGCGCCGGCGTCGGCCAGCGCCTTGATGGTCGGCACGCTGGCGCGGATCCGGCCGTCGTCGGTGATGGTCGTCCCGTCGAGCGGGACGTTGAGGTCGGACCGGACCAGCACACGCTTGCCGGCGACCTCACCGAGTCCGTCGTACTGACCCACGATCAGAGGGTCGCCGCGACGTAGTCGATCAGGTCGACGAGGCGGTTGGAGTAGCCCCACTCGTTGTCGTACCAGCCGACGACCTTGACCTGGTTGCCGATGACCTTGGTCAGCGGCGCGTCGAAGATGCACGACGCCGGGTCGGTGGTGATGTCGGTGGAGACGATCGGGTCCTCGCTGTACTTGAGGAACTTGCCGTCGGCGGCAGCCTTGACGATCGCGTTGACCTCCTCGACGGTGGTCTCGCGGCCGGCCTCGAAGGTGAGGTCGGTGGCGGAACCGGTCGGGGTGGGGACGCGCAGGGCGTAGCCGTCGAGCTTGCCCTTGAGCTCGGGCATGACCAGGCCGATCGCCTTGGCGGCGCCGGTCGAGGTCGGGACGATGTTCAGCGCGGCGGCGCGGGCACGACGCAGGTCGCGGTGCGGGCCGTCGAGGAGGTTCTGGTCACCGGTGTAGGCGTGGATGGTGGTCATCAGGCCCTTGACGATGCCGAGCTCGTCGTGGAGCGCCTTGGCCATCGGGGCCAGGCAGTTGGTGGTGCACGAGGCGTTGGAGATGATGGTGTGCGCGGCCGGGTCGTAGTCGCCCTCGTTGACGCCCATCACGATGGTGACGTCCTCGTTCTTCGCCGGAGCGGAGATGATGACCTTCTTGGCGCCGCCGTCGATGTGGGCCTTGGCCTTGGTCGCGTCGGTGAACAGGCCGGTCGACTCGATGACGATGTCGACGTTGAGGTCACCCCACGGCAGTGCGGCCGGGTCGCGCTCCTCGAACACCTTGAAGGTGTGGCCGGCGGCGGAGATCTCGGTCTCGGTCGAGGTGACGTCGCCGTCGAGGCGGCCCAGGATCGAGTCGTACTTCAGCAGCGTGGCCAGGGTCTTGTTGTCCGTCAGGTCGTTGACGGCGACGATCTCGATGTCGGCGCCGGACGCCACGACGGCCCGGAAGAAGTTGCGGCCGATCCGGCCGAACCCGTTGATACCTACTCGAACGGTCACTGCAGAGCTCCTCATGTCGCGCTAGCTGGTGGTGGCGGCTGGGGTGTCCGGCCGTCCGTCTGTCGACCCTATCCGTCGGATCGCTATGACCAACCTCTCGTCCCGGGGTACGTCCCGGTAACGAGCGAAGGTCCCCTGAGCACGGGACCTTAGGTCTTCATAGAGCCGAAGTCACCCTTCGTCGGCCAGCATGTCGGGCGTCAGGGATGCTTCGGTGTCGGGGATCCCGAGCTCTTCGGCGCGCTTGTCGGCCATCGCCAGCAGCCGACGGATCCGTCCGGCGATGGCGTCCTTGGTCAGCACGGGGTCGTGCAGCTGGCCGAGCTCCTCCAGCGAGGCCTGCTTGTGCTCGAGGCGGAGCTCGCCGGCCATCTTGAGGTGGTCGGGCACGTCCTCGCCGAGGATCTCCATCGCCCGCTCGACCCGCGCGCCCGCCGCGACGGCGGCGCGGGCCGACCGGCGCAGGTTGGCGTCGTCGAAGTTGGCGAGCCGGTTGGCCGTCGCGCGCACCTCCCGGCGCATCCGGCGCTCCTCCCAGGCCATCAACGACTCGTGGGCGCCGAGGCGGGTGAGCAGCTGACCGATCGCGTCGCCGTCGCGGATCACCACGCGGTCGACGCCTCGGACCTCACGCGCCTTGGCGTGGATGCCGAGCCGCCGGGCGACCCCGACCAGCGCGAGCGCGGCCTCGGGCCCCGGGCAGGTGACCTCGAGCGCCGAGGAACGACCCGGCTCGGTGAGCGAGCCGTGCGCGAGGAACGCTCCGCGCCAGGCCGCGACGGAGTCGCACCCGCCTCCGGACACGACCGCGGGCGGCAGCCCGCGCACGGGCCGGCCACGCTGGTCGAGCAGTCCGGTCTGGCGAGCCAGCGCCTCGCCGTCCTTGACGACCCGCACGATGTAGCGGCTGCCCTTGCGGATGCCGTTGCCCTGGACCATCACCACGTCGGACTGGTGGCCGTAGACCTCGGCGATGTTCGTGCGCAGCCGACGGGCCGAGGCGCCGGTGTCGAACTCGGCCTCGACCACGATGCGGCCGCTGACGATGTGCAGACCGCCTGCGAACCGCAGCATCGAGGCCACCTCGGCCTTGCGGCAGCACGTCTTCGTGACCTGGGTGCTGGCCAGCTCCGCCTTGACCTGTGCCGTCATCGCCATGGCGCTGATCCTTTCACGACCGTCAACGACCCGTGGCCGCCCGGTCGAGATCGTCGGGAGAGCTCACGTGCCCATGATCCGGGCGTACGCCGCCGCCAGCTTCGCCGGGTCGTGACGCGGAGAGCCGTCGTCGCACGCGACGTCGGCGACGACCAGCTCCGCACCGGCCGCGCGGACGACCTCGAGCAGGTCCTCGAGGCCCTCCCCGACGCTCGCGGCGTCGGCCAGCACGGTGTGGATGCGCAGGTCAGGGGCGTGCTCGGCGAGGACCGCGAGGTGGTCCGCGGCCTCGAATCCCGGGGTCTCCCCCGCCTGCTCGGTGAGGTTGAGGGTGACGACCACGCGCGCCTCGCTCGTCACGATCGCGTCGTGGAGGGCCGGCACCATCAGGTGCGGGATCACCGAGGTGAACCACGACCCGGGGCCGAGCACGAGCCAGTCGGCCGCGTGCACCGCCGCGAGCGCCTCGGGGCACGGCTCGGGGTCGGGCGGATCGAGGGCGATGGAGGAGATGACACCCTCGGTGGTCGCGACCTCGACCTGGCCACGCACGGTGGTCAGACCGGCCGGGTTCTCGGGCAGCCCGCGGACCTCGGCGGTGATGTCGAGCGGCGTGAGCGCCATCGGCAGCACCCGGCCCGAGGCTCCCAGGAGCCGGCCCACCCAGTCGAGCGCCGCGACGGGGTCACCGAGCTGCTCCCACAGGCCGACGATGAGGAGGTTGCCGATCACGTGGCCGCGCATGTCGCCCTGGCCCGCGAAACGGTGCTGGAGGACCCGTGCCCAGGTGTCGCCCCACTGGTGCTCCCCGCACAGCGCCGCGAGCGCCATCCGCAGGTCGCCCGGAGGCAGGACCCCGAACTCGGCCCGCAGCCGTCCCGACGAGCCACCGTTGTCGGCGACCGTCACCACCGCGGTCAGGTCGTCGACCACCAAGTCGTCGACGAGGATGCGCAAAGCCTGCAGGGACGCGGCCAGGCCGTGCCCACCCCCGAACGCGACCACCGCCTGGGCGCGGTCGTGCGCCACGCGCGCCTCACTCACGACCGAGGTCGCGGTGGGTCGCGCGGGTGTCGAAGCCGGCGGCCTGGAGGCGCCGGGCGATCTCCTCGGTCATCGCGACGCTGCGGTGCTTGCCGCCGGTGCAGCCGATGGCCACGGTCATGAACCGCTTCCCCTCGCGCAGGTAGCCGCTGGCGACGCCCTCGAGCACGGGGACGTAGGCGTCGAGGAACTCCGCGGCACCGGGCTGGGAGAGGACGTAGTCCGAGACGGCCGCGTCACGCCCGGTCTGCGGACGCAGCTCGGGGATCCAGTGCGGGTTGGGGAGGAAGCGCATGTCTGCCACGAAGTCGGCGTCGACGGGGATGCCGTACTTGGCCCCGAAGCTCACGACGCTCACCTTGAGCCGCGTCGTGTCCGGGGTGCCGAACGCCTCGGCGATCCGGTCGGTGAGCTGATGCACGTTGAGACGGGTGGTGTCGATGACGAGGTCGGCGTCACTGCGCAGGTCCGCCAGCACCTCGCGCTCGCGCCGCAGCCCGTCGATGAGCCGACCAGTGCCCTGGAGGGGGTGCGGACGCCGGGCGGCATCCTGGCGGCGTACGAGGACGTCGTCGGCCGCCTCGAGGAACACCAGGGTCGCGTGCCGCCCGGTGGCACCCTGGGCGAGGTTGGCCTGGAGGGTCTGGAAGAACGACCCCGAGCGGACGTCGACGACGACCGCGATCGGCTGCTGGCTGCCACGGCTGTCGTCGACGAGCCGCACCACCTCGCGCAGCAGGCTGGGGGGGAGGTTGTCGACGACGTAGTAGCCGAGGTCCTCCAGCTCCTTGGCCGCGGTGCTGCGGCCGGCCCCGGTCATGCCGGTCACGACGACCAGCTCGCCCAGCCGGTCGTGGGGCATGTCGTTGGACACGTCCTAGCCCTCCTCGATCTCGCCTGTGGCGGTGTTGACGCTGACGACGGCGGGACCAGTCTTGCGGTTGGCCTGGGCCACCGCATCCTTGATCGCACCGGCGGTGCGGGCGCCGATGCCCGGCACCTGGGCGATCTCCTCGGCCGACGCCTCGCGCAGCCGCTTGAGCGAGCCGAAGTGCTTGAGCAGGGTCTTGCGTCGCACCTCCCCGAGTCCGGGGACGTCGTCGAGCAGGCTCTCGACCATCGACTTGGACCGCCGCGACCGGTGGTGGGTGATCGCGAAGCGGTGCGCCTCGTCGCGGATGCGCTGGAGGAGGTAGAGCCCCTCGCTGGACCTGGCCAGGATCACCGGATCCTCCTGGTCGGGAAGCCACACCTCCTCGAGACGCTTGGCCAGGCCGCAGACCGGGATGTCGACGATGCCGAGCTCGGCCAGCGCCCGCTGGGCGGCGGCGACCTG
>NZ_JANINT010000248.1 GCF_024509035.1 Nocardioides sp.
GATCACCCAGCCCCACGGTTCGTAGCCCGCGACGTACGACACCTTCGGCTGCGGCTCCTCCGCCCCCGGCTTCGGCCACTGGTACTCCACGAACCCGGCCCCCTTGTCCTGGACGACCTTCACCATGTCGACGAACAGCTTCTTGCCGTCCGGGTCCTCGGTGCCCGACAGGTCGCTGCCGTCCAGCTCCGGCTTGACCGGGTGCATGATCATCGTCGGACCCATGTCGTTGATCCAGAAGTACTCCGTGCCGGAGTAGCGCAGCTGCTCCACCGCGGCGAGGGCCGCGGCCTGCGCGTCCTCCTCGCTCATCCGGCCGGCCTCCTGCTCCGCGCCGTAGTAGCTGACGACCCCGAGCGCGGTCTCGACGACCGACTTGGTCGCGTGCTTGCGCTCGGTGAGGATCCGGCCCTCCATGCGGGCCGAGGCCAGCGCAGCGAGCGCGGCCACGCCGATCGCGAAGAGCAGCACGATGACGATGAGCCGGGTCTGGATGGAGGCCGATCTCAGGGAGCGCATTCGGGTCATGTGGGGCCGATCGGCCCGAAGGACCCGGACCAAAGTACTTTCCAGCGACTTCGTGAACTGGGTCACATTCCGGCCGGGCGTCGTCCGGTTCACATGGCTGTGACACGCGCCTGTGCGATCGGACGGAAGGGCCGGTCCGGGCTTGTTCCGGCCGACGAACACAGCGCCGATCGGCCTTCTTTACGGTGAGCGTCATGAGCTCACTGCGCGACGTCGAGGCCAGGATCGCCGAGCAGCTGCCCGGCCTGATCGAGAAGCACCAGGTGCCCGGAGCGGCGTACGCGATCCTCGCCGGTGGCGAGGTCGTCGACGGCGCGGCCGGTGTTCTGAACAGGGCGACCGGGGTCGAGGCGACCGCCGACTCGGTCTTCCAGATCGGCTCGATCACCAAGCTGTGGACCGCGACGCTCGTCATGCAGCTCGTCGACGAGGGCAAGATCGACCTCGAGGCCCCGGTGCGCAGCTACCTGCCGGAGTTCGAGATCGGGGACAAGGACGCCGCCGCGGCCATCACCGTCCACCAGCTGCTCAACCACACCGCCGGCTTCGAGGGCGACATCTTCACCGACACCGGTGTGGGTGACGACTGCGTCGAGAAGTACCTCGGCGTGCTGCACGACGTCCCCCAGCTCTTCCCTCCCGGCGAGCGCTTCTCCTACAACAACGCGGGCTTCGTCGTGCTCGGCCGGCTCGTCGAGGTGCTGCGGGGGAAGACGTACGACGACTGCCTGCGAGAGCACCTGTTCGCCCCGCTCGGCCTGACCCACGCCGCCGCGAGCGTCTACGAGGCGATCACGTTCCGCGCCGCGATGGGCCACATCCCCACGGGGCCCGACGCTCCCGCGGACCCGGCGCCGATCTGGGCGATGGCCCGCTCCAACTCGCCCGCCGGCTCGATGCTCGCGATGCGGCCGCGCGACCTGCTCGCGTTCGCTCGCATGCACCTCGAGGACGGCAAGGCTGCGGACGGCACCCAGGTCCTCGCGCCCGGCACCGCCGCGCGGATGCAGGCCCGCGAGGTCGACCTGCCCTACCTCGGCATCATGGGGACGTCCTGGGGCCTCGGCTTCGAGCGCTTCGACGTGCCCGAGGGCGACGTCATCGGCCACGACGGCAGCACGATCGGCCAGTACGCCTTCATGCGGATGGTCCCCGAGGCCGGGGTCGCGGTCGCACTCCTCACCAACGGCGGCGACGCGATGTCGCTCTACCACGAGGTCATCGGCCAGGTGATCGAGCAGCTCACCGACACCGCGCTGCCCGCCCTCCCGATCCCGCCTGCCGACCCCGAGCGCATCGACGCCAGTCGGTACGTCGGCACCTACTCCGCCGACGTCATGGACCTCGTCGTCACCCAGGACGACGACGGCCGGATCTGGATCGAGACGATCCCCAAGGGCGAGATCGCCGAGATGGGCGCCCAGCGCGAGACCAGCGAGCTCGTGCCGTTCGGCGAGGACAGCCTGATCCCGATCGAGGCCGACCGCGGCATGCACCTCCCGCACGCCTTCGTCGGCGACGACGGCGAGGGCCATGCCCTCTACCTCCACGTCGGTCGCGCCATCCGGCGCGCCGGAGCCTGACCCACCCGCGTGAGAACCTCGAGGAAGACCGTCATGAAGCTGACCGCGACCGCTCTCGGACTGTGCGTGACCACTGCTCTGCTCGCCGGCTGCGGTGGCAGCAGCGACTCCCCGGGAGGTGCGGGCGGCGGGGGAGGTGACAGCGAGTACGCCGATGGCGGCACGTTCACGATGGCGATCGCCGGGGACCCCGGCAAGCTCGACCCGCACTCCTCGGCGAGCAGCCAGCTCTTCGCCGTCAACCAGCTGGCCTACGACAACCTGGTCTCCGTCGACGGCCAGACCGGCGAGATCGAGTCACAGCTGGCCAAGGAGTGGTCGGTGGACGGCACCACGGTCACCTTCACCCTCAACGACGGCATCACCTGCGCCGACGGCAGTGAGTTCACCGCCACCACCGTCGCCGACAACATCGCCTACGTCGGCAACCCCAAGAACAAGAGCGCCTACCTCGGCACGTTCCTGCCGGCCGGTGCCACCGCCAAGGCCGACGACGCCACCGGCACGGTGACGGTCACGCTGGCCCAGCCCGCGCCGTTCGTGCTCAACGGGTTCGGCAGCCTCCCGATGGTGTGCGAGTCGGGGCTGAAGGACCGCAAGAGCCTCGCCGACTCGACGGCGGGCACCGGCCCCTACGAGCTCAGCGAGGCGGTGCCGGGCGACCACTACACCTACCAGAAGCGCGACGGCTACACCTGGGGCCCCGACGGGGCGACGACCGACGAGCAGGGCCTGCCCGACACGATCGTCATGAAGGTGATCCAGAACGAGGGGACCGCTGCCAACCTGCTCGTCTCCGGCGAGATCAATGCGGCGACCATCCAGGGCCCCGACGCCAAGCGCCTCGACGCCCAAGACATGTTCCACACGAGCACGCCGGCCATGGCCGGAGAGCAGTGGTACAACCACAACGACGGTCACGACACCGCCGACGCCGACGTCCGGATGGCGCTCACCCAGGCGATCGACTTCA
>NZ_JANINT010000249.1 GCF_024509035.1 Nocardioides sp.
CGAGGTCGACGGTGCGGCGCGCGTTGGCCAGCGCGGCCACCATCACGGTGCCCAGCGGACCGCGTCGGTCGAAGATCGCGGCGGTGCCGACGGCGATGCCGTCGTGCTCGACGCGGTCGGTGGCGAGCAGGCCGATCTCGACGCCGTCGGGCTCGCGGGCGAGCGTCATCGTGATGTCGGTGTTGATGTGCTCGACGCCGCGCGTGCCCCAGTTGGTGACCAGGCTCGCGCCGTCGGCGGTCGACGCGGCGGCCTGGAAGCCGGTCAGCGGCTCGCCCGCGACCACCGGCACCGCGGTGCTCCACGAGGCCTTGCGGTCGGCGTTCTGGTGCTCGAGGAAGTCCTGCGACCACGGCGCCGAGGAGTGGACGTACGGCGGGCGCGGCTCGGTCGCGGGCGGCACGACGTCCTCGGGCGGGGGGACCGGCCGCTCGGACGGCTGCCAGACCTCGCCCTCGGTGTCGGCGGAGGGCTTGAGGAACGTCGCGGTGCCGCGGGCGACCCGCTCGCCGTCCTGGGAGAGGATCACGTCGACCAGGCAGATCCGCCGGCCCTCGCGCTCGACCTCGGCGGTCAGCGTGCAGGGCACCATCCGGGCGGGACGGAACAGGTCGACCGCCCAGCGCGCGGGGCGCAGGTCGGTGCGCCCGGCCTCGGCCAGGCCCCGCTCGGCGGCCCAGGCGAGCGCGCCGCTGAGCGCGACACCGTGCATCTGGTCGTCGCTCCACATGCTGCAGGCCACGGGGGTCGGCACCAGTGCCTCGCCCTCGCGGGTGAAGAACGAGAGCTGGTCGATCGGGGTCTCGGTCACCGGCTCATTCTGGGGGACTGGCCGGCGCGGCCCGCACCAGGGCCGCCAGCAGCCCGCGCGTCGTCGCGACGACCCGCCGCTCGGCGTACGGCTTCAGCTGCACCGCGTTGACGCTCTGCACGAGGCCGCGGGTCTGCACGAACCCGGTGACGAGGACGGCGCTCGGCCGGGCGTGCACGACCAGCCGGGCCCCGTCGGCGCCCGGGACCTCGACCCGGGTCACCCGGCCCTGCACGTCGCCCATCGTCTGCCACGCCTCGTCGAGGGTGCCGTCGAACCACAGGTAGCTGATGTCGAACGCCGGACCGCCTTCGGCGACCGGGGTGAACGTGCAGCGCGGCTCGTCGGCCGTGCCGGTCTGCTCGGTCATCTCCTCCCCGGCCAGTCGGGTGACCTGCGGGGCGGACAGCCCGTCGCAGGGGCTCCAGGCGACCTCGGCCGCCTGCGTGACGGCCGGGTCCGTCGGCCGCGGGTCGTCCGCGTCGGAGGAGCAGGCGGTGGCCAGCGCGGCCACCGTGAGGACCGCGCCCAGGGCCGCCCTCATGGTGCGGGCGTCCAGTCGGGCACGGGGGCGTGCGAGCCGGGCAGCCACAGGCTCAGGCGGGCGCCGCCGGCCGGCGAGGTCCCGGCCGTGACCGAGCCCGAGTGGCGCTCGGCGACCTGGCGGACGATGGACAGGCCGAGGCCCGAGCCGGGCATCGAGCGGGACTCCTCGGAGCGGTAGAAGCGGTCGAACACGTGCGGCAGGTCCTCCTCGGCGATGCCCGGGCCCTCGTCGTCCACGGTGAGCGTGCCGCCGACCAGGCGGACGGTGACGGTGCCGCCCGGAGGGCTCCACTTGGCGGCGTTGTCGAGCAGGTTGGTCACGGCCCGCTCGAGGCCCGCGCTCTCGCCGACGACGTACCAGGGCTCCGTGGCCACGTCGAGGGTCAGGCTCGGTGCTCGCCGCCGGACCCGGCCGATGGCGCGGTCGACGAGCTCGGGCACGTCGACGGCCTCGACGACGTGGGTCAGCGGCTCGTCGCGCGAGAGCTCCATGAGGTCGCCGATCAGCGTGGTCATCTCCTCGATCTGGGCTCGTACGTCGTCGAGCAGCTCGGCCTTCGCCTCCGGGGGGAGACCTCCCGCGCTGTCGGCCTGGCTGAGCAGGTCGAGGTTGGTGCGCAGCGAGGTGAGCGGGGTGCGCAGCTCGTGGCCGGCGTCGGCGACCAGCTGGCGCTGGCGGTCGCGGGACGCGGCCAGCGCGGCCAGCATCTGGTTGAACGCCGTGGCGAGGCGGGCGATCTCGTCGTCGCCCTCGACCGGGAGCGGTCGCAGGTCCTCGGTGCGGGCGATGTGCTCGACCGACGAGGTGAGGCGGCGCACGGGGCGCAGGCCGTTGCGGGCCACCGCCCAGCCCGCCATGCCGGCGGCGATCACACCCGCGAGGCCGAAGAGCAGCATCACGATGCCGAGCTTGCGCAGCACGGTCTGCTGGGACTCCAGCGACTGGGCGAGCACGATCGTCTCGCCGCTGCTGCGGTGCAGCGCGACGACCCGCCAGTGGGTGCCGTCGCTGCCGATGATCGTGCGCGTCGACTGGGGACGCTCCCCGGCCCAGACGGCCTGCTCGGGCGCGCCGAGGCGGAAGGGGACCTTGCCGCTCGCGACGCCCAGCGGGGTGTCCTGGAAGCAGGCGACCCAGACGCCGGCGGCCTGCAGCAGAGCGGCCGGCATGGCGTCGGTGCCGCACACCTGGTCGGCGGAGGACGAGTGGGCGCGGTCGAGGAGGGAGTCGTCGAGCGTGGCCTGCTCCTGCATCCGCACGGTCAGGTAGGCCCCGGCCGCGACGAACGCCACGGTGAGGCCGACGGCGATCGTCGTCAGCAGCGTGACCCTGCTGGCCAGCGATCGACGGTAGTGCCACCGCCCCTCGGGCGGCAACGTGGGGAAGATGGTCACGATTCCTTCAGCACGTAGCCCACACCGCGCACGGTGTGGATCAGCCGCGGCTCGCCCTCGGCCTCGGTCTTGCGACGCAGGTAGCCGACGTAGACCTCGAGGGAGTTCGCGGTGGTCGGGAAGTCGTAGCCCCAGACCTCCTCGAGGATGAACGAGCGCTCGAGCACCCGCCGCGGGCGGCGCAGGAACATCTCCAGCAGGGCGAACTCGGTGCGGGTCAGCTCGATGACCCGGTCGCCGCGGCGCACCTCCCGGGTGGCGACCTCCATGGAGAGGTCGGAGAACGAGAGCACCTCCTCGCCGGCCTCCTCACGCGGGACCACGCGGCGCAGCAGCGCGCGCAGCCGGGCGAGCAGCTCCTGCAGGGCGAACGGCTTGGTGAGGTAGTCGTCCGCGCCCGCGTCGAGTCCCTCGACGCGGTCACCGACGGCGTCGCGCGCGGTGAGCACGAGGATCGGGAGGTCGTTGCCCGCGGTGCGCAGCGCGCGGGTGGTCTCGAGACCGTCGAGCCGCGGCATCATCACGTCCATCACCACGACATCGGGTGCGGCCGCGGAGATCCGGGCCAGCGCCTCGGCGCCGTCGGAGGCCAGCGCCACCTCGTAGCCGTTGAACTCCAGCGACCGCCGCAGCGACTCGCGCACGGCCTTGTCGTCGTCGACGACGAGCACCCGCGGCTTGGAGGCAGAGGGCGTGATCACGCTGCCTACTGTGCCAGCCGAGCCTGAGCCCGGACTGAGAACCGACCCACCTTGACCCGCCCGAAACTTTCGGGCGGGTCAAGGTGGATCAGGTGTAGCGGGCGGCCGCCTCCGCGGCGCGGGCGGCGTAGCCGCCGCCGAAGTGGCAGGCGTGGACGAGCAGCGGGAAGACCTGGTGCAGCGCGACCCGGTCCTCCCAGCCCTCGACGAGCGGCCGGGTCGCCGCGGCCGCCTCGGCGTAGGCGTCGAGCACCCGCGGCAGGTGCGGCAGCCCGAACAGCGCGAGCATCGCGAGGTCGACCTCGCGGTGCCCGCCGTACGCCGCCGGGTCGATCAGCCACGCCTGGCCGTCGACGCCCCACAGCACGTTGCCGTTCCACAGGTCGCCGTGCAGCCGGGCCGGCGGCTCCTCGGGGACCAGGTCGGCCAGCCGGGGCAGCAGCGCCTCGATCGCGGCGGCGTCCTCGGCGCTGGCCGCGCCCCGGTCGCGCGCGAGCTTGAGGTAGGGCAGCACCCGGCGCACGGCGTAGAACTCCGCCCAGGTGTCGGTGGGCCGGTTGGGCATCGGCAGCCGGCCGATGAAGCCGTCGCGCTCCTGGCCGAACGACGCCGCCCCGGTGGCATGGGTGGCGGCGAGCGCCCGGCCCAGCGCGCTGGCTGCGTCGACGGAGTTCTTGCCGGGCTCGACCCAGCGGATGATCAGGCACTCGTGGTCGACGCCGAGCACCTCGGGCACGTGTGCGCCGCCATCGGTGCTCGCCTCGGCGAGCCACCGCAGGCCGGCCGCCTCCGCGGCGAAGAACCCGTCGGGGGCGTGGGGGAGCGTCTTCATCAGCGCGGTCGTGCCGTTGCTCAGGCGCAGGCGCGTGGCTGTGGCGATGTCGCCGCCGGCGACCGGGGCCGTGGCCACCACCGCGGAGCCGAGGAGCTCCTCGGCCCGGCGGGCGACCAGCGGCTGGCGGGTCACCCGACGGCCCCGCCGTCCCAGGGGCGCTCGCGCTCCAAGGAGTCGACCAGGGCTCTCGCCGTGCGCTCGACCATCGCGAGGACCTCCTCGAATCCGGAGTCCCCACCGTAGTACGGGTCCGGTACGTCGCTGCCCGGATCGAGCGGGTCGAAGTCGCGGAACAGCCGGATCCGGTCGGTCGGTCCGCCCAGGTCGGCGAGGTTCTGGGCGTCCATCGCGAGCACGAGATCGGCGGCGTCGGCGTCCTCGCCGCCACCCCACTGGCGGGCCCGGTGCCGCGTGGCGTCGTAGCCCGCGGCGGTCAGGGTGGCGGCGGCGCGGCGGTCCATGGGGTCGCCCACGTGCCACCCGCCGGTGCCGGAGCTGCCGACCGAGACGCGGTCGTCGAGGCCGGCGTCGGTCAGCCGCTCGGCGAGGACGACGTCGGCCATCGGCGAGCGGCAGATGTTGCCGAGGCAGACCACGGCGAGGTGGTACCTCCCCGGCCGGCGCGCCGGGGGCAGCACGCGCTCCGCCACGAGGTCAGTCCTCTTGGGCGTCGCCGAGGAGCAGGCCGACGATCCAGGTGACGATCGTGATCACGATCGCGCCGCCGACCGCGGTCCAGAACCCGTCGACGTAGAAGTCGATGTCGAACAGCCCGGCCAGCCACTCGGTGAACAGCAGCATGAGCGCGTTGATGAGCAGCAGGAACAGCCCGAGCGTGATGATGATGAACGGGATCGAGAGGAACTTCAGCACCGGGCTGACGAAGGAGTTCACCACGCCCAGGATCAGCGCCACGAAGATCAGTGGCCAGATCTTGTCCGAGACCTCGTCCATGCCGGACGTCGCACCGCCGTGGAAGCCGATGCCGTCGAAGAGCTGGCAGGCGACCGCCAGCGCGACGGCGTTCGTGAGCAGCCACCCGACGAACTTGAAGAGACCCACGGCCCGATCGTACGGGCCCGGCCGGGCGGGTGTCGCTCGCTAACCTCGGGGTCGTGTTCCCGGTCGGTGGTGTGGGGGTGATGCTGCTCCTCGTCGTCGCGTCCGGAGCCGTGTGCCTGCTGCTCACCCTGGGCCTCCGGCGCCGGCTGGGCGCGACGACGGCGATGGCGATCGGTGGCCTGGTGTGGTCGCTGGCCGTGATCGCCTCGATCACGCTGATCCCGGCGGACGGCGCTCCGGGGATCGTCCCGGCGGAGGGGCGACTGACGACGTGCTCGTGGGACATCGGTGGTCCGGCGCCGGAGGGCTTCTGGATCTTCGGCGGGGGCCAGCGTCTGCTCAACACCGCGGTGTTCGTGCCGCCCGGTGCCCTGCTGGTGGTCGCCGCGGCGCGGTGGCGCGCCGCGTGGGTGCTGGTGCCGGTCGGCCTGGCGCTGCTGGCCGGCTACTCGGTGCTCATCGAGGCCACCCAGCTGGAGCTGGCGCGGATCGACCGCGCCTGCGACGTCACCGACGTGATCGACAACGTCACCGGCGCGATCCTCGGTGCGGCCGCAGGGCTGGTGCTGGCGGTGCTGCTGCGACCCTGGCGGCGTCGCGCCCGCTGACCGCTCCGAGGGCAGGTCCTAGGGTGGCGCCCATGACCAGCCCCCAGCCCCGGCGCACGGTCGCGGAGATCCCGCCGTACGTCGCCGGCAAGCCGCCGACGGTCCGACCCGGGATGACGTCGTACAAGCTCTCGAGCAACGAGAACCCCTACCCGCCGCTGCCCGGCGTCGTCGAGGCCGTGCAGGCCGGGGTCTCGGCGATGAACCGCTACCCCGACATGGGCAGCGTCGCGCTCTACGAGAAGCTCGCCGCGACCTTCCAGGTCCCCGCCGACCACCTCTCGGTCGCGACCGGGTCGGTCGGGCTGATCTACCAGCTGGTGCAGGCCTTCTGCGACCCGGGCGACGAGGTCGTCTTCGCGTGGCGCTCGTTCGAGGCCTACCCGATCGCGGTCACCGCCGCGGCCGCGACGGCCGTGCGGGTGCCGGTGCTCGCCGACGGTCGCCACGACCTCGACGCGATGGCGGCCGCGATCACCGACCGCACCAAGGTCGTGCTGGTCTGCACGCCCAACAACCCCACCGGGCCGGCCGTCACCCAGGCCGAGCTCGACGCGTTCCTCGCGCAGGTCCCCGAGCACGTGCTGGTCGTCGTCGACGAGGCCTACCTGGAGTTCGTGCGGATGGCCGACCCGGTCGACGGGCTGGCGACCTACCGCGCCCACCAGAACGTCGTGCTCACCCGCACGTTCTCCAAGGCCTACGGCCTGGCCGGCTTCCGGGTCGGGTACGCCGTGGCGCCGGCGCCCATCGCCGCTGCGCTGCG
The DNA here is from genome assembly GCF_024509035.1 of Nocardioides sp. Lineage (GTDB taxonomy): Bacteria > Actinomycetota > Actinomycetes > Propionibacteriales > Nocardioidaceae > Nocardioides. Next base: position 6,725 of record NZ_JANINT010000249.1, read on the forward strand.
CGCGGTGTCCCTGCCGTTCGGCGTCTCGACGGTCGCGCAGGCCGCGGCCATCGCCTCGCTCGAGCGCCGTGCCGAGCTGCTCGAGCGGGTCGACGCCCTGGTCGCCGAGCGCACCCGCGTGGTGACGGGCCTGCGCGCGGCCGGCTGGGACGTGCCCGACGCGCAGGGCAACTTCGTGTGGTTCGAGCTCGGCGAGCGCACGGCCGACTTCGCCGCCGCGGCCGACGAGGCCGGCATCGTCGTCCGCCCGTTCGCGGGCGAGGGCGCCCGGGTCTCGATCGGCGAGACCGAGGCCAACGACCGGCTGCTTCAGGTGGCGGCGGCCTTCGCCTGATCGCTCGCGCGGGGCGCCTCGTGCGTGGGGCGGACGTCCATCTCGCGCCAGCGCGGGTCGATCGCGGGCAGCATCGTCACGACCAGGTACGTCGCGCCCACGACGAGCATCGTCGCTGACAGCCCGACGCCCGAGACGAGCAGACCGCCGGTCAGCCCGCCGAGCGGCATCAGTGCGAAGCACATCGCGGTGGTCAGTGAGGAGACCCGGCCGACGAGACGCTCGGGGATCCGCTCGAAGATCACCGCGCCCAGCACCGGGTTGATGAACCCGGCCGCGAACCCGCTGGCGGCGACGACGCCGAGCACCAGCCACAGCGGGCTGTCGAGGGCGAACACGGCGTACCGCGGCGCGCCACAGACCAGGAACGCGACCAGGTAGGTGCGGTAGCGCGAGAGGCCGGACGCCCAGGTCGCCGCGCACACGGACCCGAGCGCCGAGGCGCCGGAGAACACCGCGAACACCACGCCGATCGCGCCGGCGCCACGGCCTGCGTCGACGGCCCAGACCGGGATCAGCACCGTGGAGTACGCCGCGTCGAGCAGGTTGGTCAGCGCGACCATGATCGTGATGCCGAGCAGCACCCGGTCGCCGCGCAGGAAGTCCCAGCCCTCCCGGAGCTGCTGGCGGTAGCCGCCCGCGTCTGCCTCGGGGTCGGCTGCGGCCTCCGGTGCCGGCCGACCCATCGCGCGCGTCGACCAGGCCAGCACCAGCGCGGAGACGCCGAAGCTGGCCGCGTCGACCACCAGGGCGTTGGTGGCGCCGAGCGCGGCGACCAGCACGCCGGCGAGACCGGCGCCCAGCATCGAGGAGGCTCGCTCGACCGTGCCGGCCAGGCCGGTGACCCGCTCCATCGGCACCTCGGCGTGCTGGACGATCGCCGGCACCAGGGCGTGCTTGGCGGCGTCGCCCGGGCCGCGCAGCGCGCCGGCGAGCGCGACCAGGACGAGCAGGGCCGGGAACGACAGGACGTCCGCGGTGTGCAGGGCGGGGATCGACCCGACGACGACGAGGCTGCCGAGGTCGCAGCCGATGCTCACCCGCCGTGCGCCGAGCCGGTCGATCACCGGACCGCCGAGCACCTTGAGCAGCACCATCGGCAGCGTCTCGCACAGCGCGACCAGGCCGGTCTGCGTCGCCGACCCGGTCGTGGTCAACACCAGGAACGGCAGCGCGATCATCGACACCCGGGTGCCGGTGAGCGAGATCGCCTCGGCGACCAGCCAGCCGTAGAGCGGCGTGCGGCGGCTCACGAGGTCGGCACCTTGCCGGGGTAGGGGAACGCGGAGACCTGCACGACGTACTCCGCAGCTCCCTCGTCGTCCTCCTCGTCGACCGCGCTCATCTCCGACACGAGGTGCTCGACCAGGCGCTTGGCGCGGGCCGGGGTGAGGCGCAGCACCCAGTCGGAGTACGTCGTGGTCTCGCGCCACTCCTCGGGCAGCAGGGCGAGCTCCTCGACCGAGCGCTGGAGCAGCTCGGTCATCACGACCACGACCGACTGGAGGTAGGCGTCCATCGTGCCCCGCTCGTCCGGGGTGTCGCCGCTCGCGGTGTCGGTCGTCGTGTAGCGGTGCGCCGCGCGCCACCAGCGGTCACGGCCGTTGCCCCGCTCGGTGTCCTCCTCGACGAAGCCGCGCTCGGCCAGCTGGCGCAGGTGGTAGGACGTCGCGCCCGTGTTGAGGCCGAGCCGGGCGGCCAGCGTGGTCGCGGTGGCCGGCCCGTCGATGCGCAGCATGCCGAGCATGCGCACCCGCACCGGGTGGGTGAGCGCCTTGAGCTGCTCGGGTGTCGGGGTGATCGAGGTGAGGTCCACCCGATCGACCCTAGAACCACAAGCATATCTTTGCAAACACTTCTTTGGGATTGATGGACCCGCGACGGCGCTGGTCAGTGGCAGCGGGTAGCGTGCGGGCGCGTGCTGTCTCGGACCCGCCTGCTCCTGCTCGCCCTCGCCACCGCGCTCGTCGGCGCTCTGCTCGTCCCCGCGGCCGGCTCGGCGCACGCCCCGGACGCCGACCCGCGCCGCTCGACCGAACGTGCCGCGAGCCGCGCCCCGGAGCGCACCGCGCAGTCCGTGCTGCGCGAGATGAGCCTGCCCCAGCGCGTCGGTCAGCTGTTCATGGTCGGGACGCCGGCGGGCGAGGTCGACCGCACCACCCGGGCCCAGATCGGGCGCCTCCACGTGGGCAACGTGATGCTCACCGGTCGCAGCCACGGCGGCGTCCGACCGCCCGCGCGGGTCTCCCGGGCGATGCGCGCCGAGGTCGGCCCGCGGGCCACCGACGGCGTCCGGCTCCTGGTCGCGACCGACCAGGAGGGCGGGCAGGTGCGGGTGCTGCAGGGCCCCGGCTTCTCCGACATCCCGTCCGCTCTCGTGCAGGGCACGTGGGAGCCGCGCCGGCTCCGCGGTGCCGCCGAGGTGTGGGGGCGCCAGCTGCGCCGGGCCGGCGTGAACCTCGACCTCGCGCCGGTGGTGGACACGGTGCCGAGCAGGCGGGCCGCGAAGCACAACCCGCCGATCGGCCGCTACGACCGCCAGTTCGGCTACACGACGAAGGTCGTCGCCCGCCACGGGGTCGCGTTCCTGCGCGGCCTGGCCGACAGCGGCGTCGTACCGACCGTCAAGCACTTCCCGGGCCTGGGCCGGGTGCGGGCCAACACCGACACCCGCACCGGTGTCACCGACCACGTCACCACCCGCCACGACGCCTACCTCGCGCCGTTCCGTGCGGCGATCGAGGCGGGCGCGCCGGTCGTGATGATGTCGACCGCCTACTACGAGCGTCTCGACCCCGAGAACCCGGCCGCGTTCTCGCCGTTCGTGATCGACACGATGCTGCGCGGCGACCTCGGCTTCGAGGGGGTCGTGATCTCCGACGACCTGGCCCGCGCGCGCCAGGTCGCGGCGTTCACGCCCGCCGGCCGCGCGCTCCGGTTCATCGGCGCGGGCGGCGACCTGCTGCTCAGCGTCGACCCCGAGCCGGTGCCGGCGATGTACGCCGCCGTGCTGCGCCGGGCCCGCATGAACGAGGCGTTCCGCGGGAAGGTGGACGCTGCGGCGCTCCGGGTGCTGCGGCTCAAGCAGTCGCGCGGGCTGCTCTGACCGCACCGTCACGCTCCCACCTGGTTGAACGCTCACCTAAACTGGTGGGATGGGAGACGACTCGGGCACTGGCCGGTACCTCACCGCGGGTGAGTTCGACCGGGACATGAACTACATCCCCGACCGGATCACGAAGGATGCTCGCCGTCCCGAGCACGGCCCGGTCGAGGGCGAGCTGTGGCCGGTCGAGCCGGGCCGCTACCGCCTGGTCGCCGCCAAGGCGTGCCCCTGGGCCAACCGGTCGATCATCGTGCGGCAGCTGCTGGGACTGGAGGACGTGATCTCGCTCGGCCTGTGCGGTCCGACCCACGACGAGCGCAGCTGGACCTTCGACCTCGACGCTGATGGGCGCGACCCGGTGCTCGGCATCGAGCGTCTCCAGCAGGCCTACTTCGCGCGCTACCCCGACTACCCGCGCGGCATCACGGTCCCGGCCGTGGTCGACGTGCCGACCGGGGCCGTGGTCACCAACGACTTCCCGTGGATCACCCACGACTTCTTCTTCGAGTGGCGCGACCACCACCGCCCCGACGCCCCCGACCTGTGGCCCGACGACCTCCGCGAGGAGATGGACCAGGTCATGGAGAGGGTCTTCACCGAGGTCAACAACGGGGTCTACCGCTGCGGCTTCGCGGGCGACCAGGACGCCTACGAGCGCGCCTACGACCGGCTCTGGACCGCGATGGACTGGCTCGAGGAGCGGCTGGCCGACCGGCGCTACCTGATGGGCGATGCCATCACCGAGGCCGACGTACGGCTCTTCACGACGCTGGCCCGCTTCGACGCGGTCTACCACGGGCACTTCAAGTGCAACCGCAACAAGCTCTCCGAGATGCCGGTGCTGTGGGCCTACGCCCGCGATCTCTTCCAGACGCCGGGCTTCGGGGAGAACACCGACTTCGACCAGATCAAGGCGCACTACTACGTCGTCCAGGACGACATCAACCCGTCGAAGGTGATCCCGAAGGGCCCCGACCCCGACGTCTGGCTGACCCCCCACGGGCGCGAGAGCCTCTAGACGTCGACGGTCAGGCGGACCCTGATCTCCTGCCCGAGCTCGAGCTCCTCCGCGCGGCGCACCTTGTCCTTGAGCGGCACGACGTAGCCACCGTCCTTCGGCCACAGCGAGGTGGTCCAGCGGGTGGCGCCGACCTGGACGGCGACCGGGATCATCCCCCAGCCGTACGTCACCGCCGCCGCGGTCTCGGCGAGCTGGTCGCACTCGTCCTCGGGCACGCTCACGAAGTGGTACGGCGCCGGGCCGCGCCACTCCCAGATCACGCCGGCGAACTCGAGCTCCACCCGTCGCAGGCTAGAGGAGTCATCGCAGGCCGGCGAGGTAGCCGGCGGCCGCGTGCAGGTCGCGCAGGCGGCGCTCCCAGGTGATGCCGACGACGGTGAGCAGCGTGCCGGCCGCCCCGATCAGCACCCACTGCGGGGTCTGCGCGGCGTACGGCGCCAGCTCGCGCAGCACGAGGACGGCACCCACCGACGCGCCGATGACCAGGGGGGCGCCCCAGCGCAGCCGGGCGCCCGCGAGCGCCAGGGTCAGGCAGGCCGCGCCCAGCAGCACCGCACGCCACGACAGCGGGTCGGTCAGCGCCCACAGCAGGGAGGGCACGGTGGCCAGCAGCAGCCCCGGGGTCAGTGTCACGGAGGTCGGCGCTGCGGTGTCGCGCGAGAGCCGGTGCAGGCCGACGGCGACCAGCGCGGCCGCGCTCGGCAGGGTGTAGGCCTCGGGCGCGGTGACGCCGAGGTCGGCGAGCCGCACCCAGGTCGCGGCCGCCAGCAGGAGCCCGCTCGCCCAGCCGACCTCGCGGCGGGCCGGGTGCACGATCGCGTCGGCGCCGACGAGGACGCCGGCGACCGTGAGGTGGACGGCCAGCGCGACCGACAGGTCGTCGGCCACCGCCAGAGCGCCCGCGGAGGCCACCAGGCCGGTGAGGGTGGCGCTCAGCTCGAGCTCGAGCCGCGGCACGACCACCGCCAGCACGCCGACGACGACCAGCACCGGGACGCCCCGGTGTACCGGGTCGGGGCCCGCGACCGCTGCGGCCGACCAGATCAGGCCGCCCAGCGCGGCGGGGAGCAGGAGGCCGCCGAGGACGCGGGTCTCACCACCGCGGCCGCGCCGGGCGAGGAGGGCCGCCATGGCGGCCACCGCCGCCGTGGCGAGCGAGGTGAGGACGTCGCTCGGCAGCGCCAGGCCCACCGCGCTCACGGCGACACCGGCCCCGACGACCGCCTGGGTCGGCGCGAGGGCGTCCTCGCGCCGCCACGCCTCGGCCACCAGGCCGAGGCCGATCAGCAGGACCGCGGCCGCGACGAGCGCCAGCGGGACGGGGTGGAGGGCGAGCGTCCCGGTGGCCGCAGCGAGCACGACCGCCACCGGCAGCTGCGGCCGGGTCGCGGTCGGCCGCGCGACCAGGGAGATCGCGGCCAGCAGCAGGGCCGCCGCCCCGACCACCAGCAGCACGGGCGCGGCGAGGGTGTCGGGCTGGGCCAGGCGCATCCCGGCGCTGCGGGTGAACGGCCCGTCCTGCCCGAGGGCGTTGCGGGCCGCCTGTGCCGCCAGGCCGGAGGTGGTGGCGAGGACGGGGGCCGCGGCGAGCAGCATCGACACCCGGGCGACCGGGCGCCAGGCCGCAGGGAGGGCCAGGGAGACCGCGGTCCAGCCGACGAGGGCCACGACGCCGACCGTCGCCAGGACGCTCGCGCCCTCGTCCACGGACGGCAGGCCCGCGGTCAGGGTCAGCATCATCGCCGACGCCGAGGCGAGCACCCGGGTCGCGACGACGTCGCCGCGCACGAACGGCACCGGCACCGGCAGCAGAAGCGATGCAGCGAGCAGGCCGGCGCCGGAGCCCTCGACCCACAGGGCGTGGAGGGAGGGGTGCTCGGCCGCGTCGCCGAGCCCGACGGCCACCAGCGCCACCCACCACCAGCCGGCGCCGACCAGGGCCAGCACCTGCGCGAGGCGCAGGCTCCGCAGCCGTGCGACGGCGGCCAGGGCGAGGTGCCCGAGCACCACGGCGACGATCACCGTCGTGACGTGGTCGCTTGCGGCGATCGCGCCGGCCCCGAGGACGCTCACGCCCAGGACGCCCAGCAGCTGGGGCGCTCCGAGCCGCGTCACCTGCGCGAGCGCGGCGCCGGCGAGGAGGATCGTCGCGCCGAGGACGCAGGTGAGCCCCGCGTCGTCGAGATCGCCCAGCCAGCCCGCGTTGTCGGCCCCGACGACGTCGAGCGCCAGCAGGCCGAGCCCGACGGTGGTCAACGCCTCGGCGGCCACCCGGAGCCCGCGCCGCCCGAGCCACGCGCCGAGGCCGCCGCTGACCAGCGTCAGCGCGACCAGGACCGCCGTACGACCGCCGACGCCCAGCCACGACCAGGCGACGGCCAGGAAGATCACGGCCGCGACCAGCAGGCACAGCGCGCCGAGGCCGAGCAGGATCTTGGGCACCGACATGGCGGACAGACGGTGCCGCTCGGGGCGAGGCTCGGTGGGGCGGGAGGCGGGGTACGCCGTGATCGCCGACGCGGCCGGGGCGGCTGCCAGGGAGTCCGCGCGCAGGCGCACGAGCAGGTCGTCCGCGGTGCGGAGGGTCTGCAGCAGCTCGCCGGCCAGCGGGCTGTCGAGCCGCAGGCCGCAGCCGGGGCAGGCCGTGACCTGCAGGGGGAGCCGCGCCGAGCAGTCCGGGCACACGAACGGGTCCGAGTAGCGCAGAGCGCGCGCGGATGTCGTCATGGTCATCACGATCCTCTCGAGATCACCCGCGCGGATGAGCACACGTACTCACGTCACCGACGCGTTTCGCACCGAGCCCAGGTCAACGCCGGCGCACGAACCCGTGCACGCGCGGCTCGCCGTGGCGCCAGCGCAGGTGGGCGGCGTACATCACCCGTCGTGCGTAGGGGCGCGGCGAGCGCCCGAGGACGAACCGCGCCGGGCAGGGCCGCCGGCCCCGCCCGCAGGTCCAGCCGTGGAAGTAGAGCACCGGCTGCTTGCGTCCGGCGGTGAGGACGTCGGCACCGCCGGGGCCGCAGATACGGGTGTTCGTACGCCGCAGCAGCGGGTGCGGCTGGGAGCGCCCCCACCGGAACAGGTTCGACGAGCGCCGCCAGGTGGTCTCGTAGGAGCAGCTGCCGAAGTAGCCCTCGGAGGTGAACAGCACGAGGTGCTTGCGGTGGCGCACGAGCACCGGGTTCTCGATCGTGTGCCGGCTGCGCAGGAGGACGCGCGGCCGCGCGTGGTGCCCGCGGTGCCGGCCGTCGCGGGTCAGCCGGAGCAGCCGGATCGAGGTCGGGTTGCCCTGGGTCTTGAACAGCAGGAACCGACCGCCGTGGGAGCGGGTGAACCCCGAGGGGTCGATGGCGCCGCGGGCCGGGCAGGCCAAGGGGCGCCGGCCGACGGGCCGGAAGGCGTCCAGCGGGTTGCGGGCGGCTGCCACCCCGATGCACCGTCGGGTCCGGCCGTGCGCGACCGCCGAGTAGTAGAGGAGCCAGACCTTCTTGGCCTGCACCAGCTCGGACGCCCAGATCTGGGGCGAGCGCACCCAGCGCGGGAGCTCGGGCAGCGCCCGGGAGACCGGGCGCCACGGCCCTCGCGGGGAGTCCGACACCGCCCGCGGCGCCTTCCAGCCGGTGGAGATCGCCAGGTAGCCACCGGCGATCGAGACCACCGAGGGATCGGCGAAGCCCTGCTGGTGCAGCACCGGGACGACCCGCCGCGCCGGCGGCCGCAGGCGCACCGCGCTCGCGTCAGGCAGCAGGCCCACCGTCAACACCATCACCACGAACATCACCAGCCTCACCCCGAGGCCGGCCGAGACAGCCCGACTCCCCCACCGCATGTGTCCCCACCCAACGCTCGCGCCCGTCGCCTGCGTCGACAGGATGACCCGTGCATCGGCCGCGCGCAGGAGAACCTGCGGAGTCGGCCCGATGCGGCCGCGGGTCCCGGCGGGAGCGTCGGTCGGCCTGGGATGTGGGCGAGGTGCACGGAACCGCCCGCAGGGGATTGGCGGGGCCCACAATGGCACCGCTAGGTTGGTCAGGCACGATTGTGTTCCGGGTCACAGGGCGCACCACCCCCGCGCCCCGCGTCCGGAGCGACCGACTGCGACAGACAGCGACCGACATCGGCACGCGGAGACCCCGTACCGCCGACGACTCGAAGGAGCGCACGTGACCCAGCAGGCAGCGGGGGGCAGCCCCGGCACCACCGCGGGCTTCGGCCCGGATCTCGTCGAGGTCTTCGGGCCCTCCCAGCAGGACGGCGGGCCCGAGCTGGTCCAGCTGCTCACCCCCGAGGGCGAGCGGGTGGAGCACCCGGACTTCTCCTTCGACCTCGGCGACGACGCCATCCTCGGCTTCTACCGCGACATGGTGTTGACCCGTCGCATCGACACCGAGGCGACCGCGCTGCAGCGCCACGGCGAGCTCGGCATCTGGGCCCAGCTGCTCGGCCAGGAGGCCGCGCAGATCGGTGCTGGCCGCGCGCTGCGGCCCCAGGACTTCGTCTTCCCGACCTACCGCGAGCACGGCGTCGCCTGGTGCCGCGGCATCGACCCGCTCGACCTGCTCGGCCTGTTCCGCGGCGTCGACCAGGGCTCCTGGGACCCGAAGGAGAACAACTTCGGGCTCTACACGATCGTGATCGGCGCCCAGACCCTGCACGCCACCGGCTACGCCATGGGCATGCAGCGCGACGGCGTGGTCGGCACCGGCGACCCCGACCGCGACGCCGCGGTGATCGCGCACTTCGGCGACGGTGCCTCCTCCCAGGGTGACGTCAACGAGTCCTTCGTGTTCGCCGCCTCCTACAACGCACCGGTCGTGTTCTTCTGCCAGAACAACCAGTGGGCGATCTCCGAGCCGTTCGAGCGGCAGAGCCGGATCCCGCTCTACCAGCGGGCTCTGGGCTTCGGCTTCCCGGGCGTCCGCGTCGACGGCAACGACGTGCTCGCGACCTACGCCGTCACGCAGGCCGCGCTCAACCGGGCCCGCGACGGGCAGGGCCCGACGTTCGTGGAGGCCTACACCTACCGGATGGGCGCGCACACCACGACCGACGACCCCACCCGCTACCGGCTCTCCGACGACCTGGAGCGGTGGAAGCTCAAGGACCCGATCGCCCGCGTCGAGGCCTACCTGCGCCGCAACGGCGTGGCCGGCGACGACTTCTTCACCGGTGTGCAGGCCGAGGCCGACGACCTCGGGGCCCGGCTGCGCGAGGGCTGCAAGGCGCTGCCCGACCCGACGCCGCTGAGCATCTTCGACCACGTCTACACCGAGATCACCGACGAGCTCGAGCAGCAGCGCGAGGCGTTCGACGCCTACCTGGCCAGCTTCGAGGGGGCGCACTGATGAGCACTCAGAAGATCACGCTCGCCAAGGGCCTCAACATGGGCCTGCGCAAGGCGATGGAGGACGACCCCAAGGTCCTGCTCATGGGTGAGGACGTCGGCAAGCTCGGCGGCGTCTTCCGGATCACCGACGGGCTGCAGAAGGACTTCGGCGAGGACCGGGTCATCGACTCGCCGCTGGCCGAGTCCGGCATCGTCGGCACCGCCGTGGGCCTCGCGCTGCGCGGCTACCGGCCGGTCGTCGAGATCCAGTTCGACGGGTTCGTCTACCCGGCGTACGACCAGATCGTGTGCCAGGTCGCGAAGATGACGTTCCGCAGCCAGGGCAAGTCCCGGATGCCGATGGTCATCCGGATCCCGTTCGGCGGCGGCATCGGCGCGGTCGAGCACCACAGCGAGAGCCCCGAGGCGCAGTTCGCGCACACGCCCGGCCTCAAGGTCGTGGCCTGCTCCAACCCCGTCGACGGCTACTGGATGATCCAGCAGGCCATCGCCAGCGACGACCCGGTGATCTTCCTCGAGCCCAAGCGGCAGTACCACGCCGACAAGGCCGAGCTGGACGAGACCGCCACGCCCGCGCCCCTGTTCACGTCCCGGGTGGCCCGCCGCGGCACCGACGTCACCGTGCTCGCCTACGGCCCGACCGTGAAGACCGCGATGGCGGCGGCCGAGGCGGCAGCAGGCGAGGGCAAGTCGCTCGAGGTCATCGACCTGCGCACGCTCTCGCCGCTGGACATGGCGCCGGTCTACGACTCCGTGCGCCGCACCGGCCGCGTCGTCACCGTCCACGAGGCCCACGTCAACCTGGGCCTGGGCGCCGAGCTCTCGGCGCGCATCACCGAGCAGTGCTTCTACTCCCTGGAGGCGCCGGTGCTGCGGGTCGGAGCGTTCGACACGCCCTACCCGGCCTCGCGGATCGAGGAGGACTACCTCCCCGACCTGGACCGGGTGCTGGACGCCGTCGACCGCTCGCTCGAGTTCTGAGGAGGGCCCGCGTGGCCGAGTACAAGCTGCCCGACGTCGGCGAAGGCCTGACCGAGGCAGAGATCGTGAAGTGGCACGTCGCTGTGGGCGACGTGGTGGAGATCAACCAGATCGTGGTCGAGATCGAGACCGCGAAGTCGATCGTCGAGCTGCCCTCGCCGTACGCCGGCACGGTCAGCGCGATCCTCGTCGCCGAGGGGGAGATGATCCCGGTCGGCACCCCGATCATCGCGATCGGCGACGAGGCGGAGCCCTCCGCTCCGGCCCCGGCTGCCGACGCTCCGGGCGAGATCGACCTCTCCAACCCGGCCGCCTCCGGTGGCGGTGAGGGCGAGAGCCTGGTCGGGCGCAACAAGGCCGACCGCGGCCCGATCCGACGGGCCCGCAAGGTGGCGTCCGGCGCGATGGCAGCGCACATGCAGGCGCAGGCGGCGTTCGAGGGCGGTGCCCCGCCGATGGTCGAGGCCGACGAGCCTGCCGCACCTGCACCTGCACCTGCACCTGCACCTGCTCCTGCTCCGGCTGCCGCGGTCGCGTCCCCCGCCGCCGTACGCACGCTGGCGAAGCCGCCGGTGCGCAAGCTCGCCAAGGACCTCGGCGTGGACATCTCGACGCTGACGCCGACGGGGCCGAACGGCACCGTGTCGCGGGAGGACGTCCAGGCTGCGGTCAGCGGCAACGGCAGCGCCGGTGGCGACGTGACCTACACCGGCTCGTTCGAGCAGCTCGCGGTCGCCGGTGGCGCCGACGAGTGGCGCGAGCCGATCAAGGGCGTGCGCAAGATGATGGCCGGCGCGATGGTGCAGTCGGCCTTCACCGCTCCGCACGTCACCGAGTGGGTGACCCTCGACGTGACCCGCACGATGGAGCTGGTCGAGCGGCTCAAGGGCCGTCGTGAGTTCCGCGAGGTCAAGGTCTCGCCGCTGCTGGTGCTCGCCCGCGCGTGCCTGCTGGCGATGCGGCGGACGCCGGAGATCAACTCGTTCTGGGACGAGGCGGCCCAGGAGGTCGTCTACAAGCGCCACGTCAACCTCGGCATCGCCGCGGCGACGCCGCGCGGGTTGGTCGTGCCGAACGTCAAGGGCGCGCACGCGCTCTCGCTGGTCGAGCTGGCCGACGCACTCAACTCGCTCGTCGCGACCGCGCGGGACGGCAAGACCCAGCCGGCCGAGATGAACGGCGGGACGTTCACGATCACTAACGTCGGCGTGTTCGGCGTCGACGCGGGCACCCCGATCATCAACCCCGGCGAGTCGGCGATCCTCTGCTTCGGCGCGATCAAGAAGCAGCCGTGGGTGGATGAGACGAGCGGTGAGATCGTCGCCCGCGACGTCACGACGCTGGCGCTGTCCTTCGACCACCGCCACATCGATGGCGAGAAGGGCTCGCGGTTCCTCGCCGACGTCGCGGCGATCCTCGAGGACCCGGCCACCGCGCTGCTCTTCTGATCGCGTTTGCGGGTTTCGGCTGGCCGAAACCCGCACGACACGCCGGGGCTGCACGGCGTGTCGTGCGGGAATGGGCTGCCAGCAGCCGAACCCCGCGATAGACGATGACCTGTGCCCGAACGTGAGATCACCGAGCCCGTCGACCTGTGCCTGCCGGACGGGCGGCTGAACCCGGACGCCGTGGGGTGGTCGCGCACCCCGCTGCACCGGGCGAACCTGCGCGGGTGGGGCCGCGCCAAGCGCTGGGAGTACTGGGGCGTGGTGACCCCGCGGCTGTGCCTCGGGGTGGTGGCCTCCGCGCTCGACTACGCCGGGGTGTGCTCGGTGTGGGTGCTCGACCGCGAGACCGGCCGCACCTGGTCACACGAGGAGGTGCCGCCGCTCGGGCGCGGGGTGTCGCTGCCGACGGCGGTCGGCGGACGTGCTCTCGTCACGGCCGGCCAGCTGCACATCGAGCTCGAGGCGGACCGGGTGCGGGTGAGCGCGCCGGCCATCGAGGTCGACCTCGCGGTCGGTGCGGGCGGTGAGTGCCTCGGCGTGGTGGTGCCGTGGAGCAGCCGGCGGTTCCAGTACACGGTCAAGGACGTCTCCCGCCCGGTCACCGGCCGGGTGGTGCTCGATGGCACGGCGTACGACGTCACCGAGGGCTGGGCGGTCCTCGACCACGGCCGCGGCAAGTGGCCCTACTCGATCACGTGGAACTGGGCGGCCGGGTCCTCCGAGCGGGTCGGCATCACGATCGGCGGGAAGTGGACCGACGGCACCGGCTCGACCGAGAACGCGCTGTTCGTCGACGGCCGCGCCCACAAGATCGGCGACGAGCTGGCCTGGGAGTACGACCGCTCCGACTGGCGGCGGCCGTGGCGGATCCACGGCCCGCGGCTCGATGCGACGCTGACGCCGTTCCACGAGCGCGCTGACCGGACGAACCTGGGGGTGGTCGCGAACGAGACCCACCAGTGCTTCGGGCACTGGTCGGGGTGGGCCAGCACCGACGACGGTGAGCGGGTCTCGCTCGACGGGCTGGTCGGCTGGGCCGAGGAGGCGCGCAACCGCTGGTGACGGCCTCGTGGGTGGGTCCTGGTGTTGATGGTTCGGTTCAATTGTTGGGTTAGGCACCGGTTACTGACAGGTAGTCGGTGCCTAACTCAGCAATTGAACCGAAACGGCGCCGTGGTCAGTGTCCGGCGGCGTCGAGTGCTTCGGCGGTCAGCGTGCGGCCCAGCTCGATCATCTCCGCGGCCCGGTGGAACTCCAGCGATCGCGCGGCCCCGACCGGCACCGTGACGAGCACGTCGGGCGGGAGGCCCGCCATCCGGTAGCGGGTGACGAGCCCCTGCATCGCGTCCATCGAGAGGCCGACGACGTCGGAGATCCGCAGCTCCTCCACGGGGTCCGGCGGCTCCTTCTCGCGGCCGACCGTACGACGCACCCGCTCCACGAGGGTGTCGTGCCAGGTGGGCTCGGCCGACTCGCGGGCCGGCGAGCTCTGCTCCTGCGCGCTGCGGTCGCCCGAGAGGGAGATCGCGACGGTGAGGTCGGCGGCGCTCGCGGCCGTCGGCTCGATCGGCACCGGGTTCATCAGGCCACCGTCGGCGAGCAGCCGCCCGTTCATCACGACCGGGGTGATGACGCCGGGGATGGCGATCGAGGCGCGCACCGCGGAGACCAGCGGCCCGCGCTGGAACCACACCTCCCGACGGGCGCGCAGGTCGGTGGCCACGGCGGTGAACGGGATCGGCAGGTCCTCGATCAGGCGCTCGCCGACGATCTGCTCGACCTCGGCGAAGATCCGCACCGCTCCGATCGCGCCGCCGCCGGCCCACTTCGGGTCGAGCAGCCGTACGACGCCGCTCGAGGTCAGCGTGCGTGCCCACGCGGTGTACTGGTCGAGCACGCCGGCGGCGTACACCCCGCCCACGAGCGCGCCCATCGACGAGCCGGCGACCGCGACGATCTCGTGGCCGCGTGCCTCGAGCTCCTCGATCGCGCCGATGTGCGCGTAGCCGCGGGCCCCGCCGGAGCCGAGCACGAGGGCGACACGCACGTCAGGCAGCCTAGGGCTCGATCGGGCCGACCTCCCACCCCTGTGGCGAGATCGGGTGCAGCATCGCGTCGGTGCCTCCGTCGACGAACAGCACCGCCCCGACGATGTTCGCGGCGCCCTCCGAGAGCAGGAAGCAGATCGCTGCGGCCACCTCCTCCGGGCGTCCGGTGCGGCCGATCGCGGTGGGGTAGGAGTCGATCGCCGGCCCGAAGACCGGGTCGGCCCGCATCTCGGCGACCATCGGCGTCTCGGTGGCGCCGGGCGCGACGGAGTTGAGCCGGATGCCGGCGCCGGCCCACTCCGGCTTCACGCCCTCGCGCCGGGCCCACCAGGCCAGCGCCGCCTTGGTCGAGGGGTAGACCATCACCGAGTCGACCTTGCCGGCCTCCTCGCGGGCCAGCGCCTCGTCGTCGCGCAGGCAGGCCTGGGCGACCGGCGCGTTCCAGCCCGGCATGCCGGTGATCGAGTTGGACGCCAGGAGCACCACCCCGGCCCCGCCGTCGGCGGCGCCGGTGGTGAGCTCGGCGTGCAGGCCGGTGACGAGCGCGATCGCGCCGAAGAAGTTCACCGACACCACGAGGCGCGAGTCGACGCCCGTGTGCCCGGCGATGCCCGCGGCCGGCACCAGCCCGTGGATCCGGTCGGTCAGGTCGCGTACGCCGGCGACCGCCGCCGCGCGTCCCTCGGAGGTCGACAGGTCGGCGACCACGTCGACCCCGTCGGCCGCAGCCCGGTCGACCCCGATCACCCGGTGCCCCTGCCCGCGCAGCTGGGCGGCCGTGGCCGCCCCGATCCCCGAGGCCGCCCCGCTCACGACGTACGTCTTCACGGACCGGACTGTAACGCGTTCTAGTGCGCCGCCGCCCCTTGTAACGCCGGGTTACCGGCTCCTCTCGGGGGGTTGCAGCGCGGTGGGTAGGTGGGGTAAACGGGCGTTACAGCTGGTGCGCGCGGCCGCCTCAGACGTAGCGCCGGGCCCGGTCGGCGGGGGAGCCGGGGCCGTGGGCGAGGAGCGTGGTGAGCTCGTGCTCGAGCACCGTGCCGACCCGCTGGCAGAACGCCTCGGGCTCCTCGGCGGCGTCGGGGCGCTCGGCGACGACCAGGTCGACGATGCCGCGCGCGTGCAGGTCGATCGCGCGCACCTGCTGCGCGCGGGCCATGTCCGGGGCGTGGGCGGTGTCGCGGTGCACGATCGCCGAGGCGCCCTCGGGCGGCAGCGGCGAGAGCCAGGCGTGCTGGGCGGCCACGACCCGGTCGGCCGGCAGGAACGCCAGTGCGCCGCCGCCGTTGCCCTCGCCGAGCATCAGGCACAGCGTCGGGGCGTCCAGCGTCACGAGGTCGGAGAGGCAGCGCGCGATCTCGCCCGCCAGGCCGCCGTTCTCGGCGTCCGGCGAGAGTGCTGCGCCCTGGGTGTCGATGACCGTGACCAGCGGCAGGCCCAGGTCCGAGGCCAGCCGCATGCCCCGCCGCGCCTCGCGCAGCGCCTCGGGACCCATCGGCCGCTCGCGAGTCTGCCCGCGCCGGTCCTGGCCGAGGAGCACGCACGGCGCCTGGCCGAACCGCGCCAGCCCGATCAGCAGCCCCGGGTCGGCCTCGCCCGAGCCGGTGCCGTTGAGAGGTACGACGTCGGTGGCGGCGTACCGCAGCAGCCGGCGGATCCCCGGGCGGTCCTCCCGCCGCGAGCGCTGCACGGCATCCCAGGTGTCGACCTCGGGCGAGCCGTCGTAGAAGTGGTCCGGCGACACGGGCGGCACCGTCGCCACGCCCTCCCGGGGCGCGAGCAGGATGGTCAGGGCCCGCCCGAGGATGTCGGCGATCTGGTCAGGCGCGAGGACCGCGTCGATGATGCCGCGGGCATAGAGGTTCTCCGAGGTCTGAACGCCCTCGGGGAACTCCCGGCCGTACAACGTGGAGTAGACCCGCGGCCCCAGGAAGCCCAGCAGCGCCCCGGGCTCGGCGACCGTCACGTGACCCAGCGAGCCCCATGAGGCCATCACCCCGCCGGTCGTGGGGTGGCGCAGGTAGACGAGGTAGGGGAGTCCGGCCTCCTTGTGCGCGGCGACCGCCTCGGTGATCCGCACCATCTGCACGAACGCCGGCGTGCCCTCCTGCATCCGCGTCCCGCCGCTCACGGGCCCGGCGAGCAGGGGCAGGCCCTCGCGGGTCGCGCGCTCGATCGACGTGACCAGCCGGTCGGCGGCCGCCCGCCCGATGGAGCCCGCGAGGAACGCGAACTCGCCCATCACCACCGCGACCCGGCGCCCGTGCATCAGCCCCTCGCCGGTGAGCACGGACTCGTCGGCGCCGCTCTTCTCCTGCGCTGCGGCCAG
The DNA here is from genome assembly GCF_024509035.1 of Nocardioides sp. Taxonomy (GTDB): domain Bacteria; phylum Actinomycetota; class Actinomycetes; order Propionibacteriales; family Nocardioidaceae; genus Nocardioides. The sequence goes on from NZ_JANINT010000249.1 coordinate 23,342, forward strand.
CACGGCGGCGTACTCCTCCGAGACACCGGTGCGGTCGGGGGCGGTGTCCCAGGAGGTCCACGACCCCTCGTCGAGGACGAGGTCGATGAGCTCGGCCGCGGACAGTCGCGCGGGAGTGGGCTGTGCTGCCTGGGTCACCCGCGCAGGCTATGCCACGCGGCGAGCACCGCGGCCTCCCTCTCACGCGTCATTCCGGTCACGGTCGCCTCCGGCGTCGCGCGCAGCCAGGTCAACGTGTCGCGGGCGGTCTCGGCGAGCGGCCGCAGCACCAGGCCGGCGGCGTACGACGGCGCCGGGTCGTGCGCGCCCATGCCGTCGTACTCCGGGCGGGGCAGCCACAGCGGCAGCGAGTCGGGCCCGGCCCACGGCTGCACGCCCCGCTCGGTGAGGACCTCCTGCGGCACCCAGGTCAGCTCGACGTCGGCCGCGCACCCGGCGACCACGGCCGCGAGGACCTCGGACATCGCCAGCACCTCGCCGACCCCGTCGTAGTCGCCGCCGGTGCACTCCTCGGCCGCCGTCACGATCCACGCCGCGAGGTCGCGCACGTCGATGACCTGGGTCCGGTCCTCCGGGCGACCCGGGGCGAGCACCTCGCGGTGCTCGGCGTCGGCCACCCGGGCCGGCCAGTAGGTGAACCGCCCGGTCGGGTCGCCGGGTCCGACGATCAGGCCGGGCCGGATCACCGTCCACGAGGCGGCGCCGTCGCGGACGAGCTGCTCGCACGCGACCTTCATCGGCCCGTAGGCCTCAGGGTCGGTGGCCAGGTCGACGTCCTCGGTGATCGGCTCGCGCAGCGGCAGCGTGCCGGGCCGCCCGCCCGGGGTCGACTCGTCGGCGTACACGTTGACGGTCGAGACGAAGACCCAGTGGGCGCTGGGGAAGGCCGCCACCGCGCCGCGGACCCAGGACGGCATCCGCGCCACGTCGACCACGGCGTCGTACGTCGTGCGCGTCAGCGCGTCCGGCACCGGGTCGCGCCGGTCCCAGAGGACGTGCTCGGCGCCGTCGGGCACCGCCCCGGAGCTGCCCCGGGTGGCGCAGGTGACGTCGTGGCCGCGGTGCACCGCCTCGGCGGCCACGGCCTGGGAGAGGAACACGGACCCACCGAGCACGAGGAGCTTCACGGGCGCCACCGTTGCGCGTCGGAGCGGTGCCGGGCAAGGGGTTCTGCCGCAGGCAGAATCCGTCAGGGCGTGGTCTCGCCGAGCAGCCAGGCGGCGAAGAACGCCGTCAGGTCCT
>NZ_JANINT010000250.1:0-21267 GCF_024509035.1 Nocardioides sp.
TCTGCCCGACGACGCCGTTCGGGGCGCCCGGGTTCGTGACCGACGGCGGCTTCGGTGAGAAGGTCCGCTGCGCCGCGTCCGCGTTGGTCCGGATCCCCGACACGGTGCCCTTCACCCTCGGGGCAGCCGGCACCGACGCCGGCATGACCTCGCACGCGGCCGTGGTCTCCAACGGCCGGGTCAAGGCCGGCGACAAGGTCGGCATCATCGGCTTCGGTGGCCTGGGCCAGATCGGGGCGCGCGTGGCGGTCCTCGTGGGTGCCGACGTCTACGTCGCCGAGCTCAACGAGGCGGTCTGGGAGGCCGCCCGCGGCGTCGGGGCACACGGCGTCGCGCGCTCGATCACGGAGCTGGGCGACGACTTCGACGTGATCGTCGACTACGCCGGGTTCGGCACCACCACCGCCGAGGCGATCGAGAGCGTCCGCCCCGGTGGCCGCGTGGTCCAGGTCGGGATGGGCAGGCTGGAGGCGACGATCTCGACGAAGGCCCTGATCCTGAGGTCGGTCACCCTGGTCGGCTCCCAGGGCGGGACCATCGAGGACGTCACGGGCGTCTACGACTACTTCGCTACCGGGCAGATCGACCCCGCCGTCACCGAGATCGGCTTCGACGACATCCCCGACGGCCTGCGGCGGCTGCGCGACGGCGCCATCGCGGGTCGCCTGGTCGCCGTCTACCCCTGATCCGCGGTCGACGCGGCCGGGGGCCGGCGGCCGGTCAGCCGTCGAGCAGCGCCGGCCGGAGGACGACGACGTCGGCGCCGTAGGTGTCATCGGCCCAGGCCTGCAGCGACCCGTCGTCGTAGACGACGTCGACCAGCACGTGCCCGGCGTCGGTGTAGACGCTGAGGGCGCCGGGGAGGTCACCGACCTCCCCGGCGATCTCCTCCAGCTCGGCCGATGAGTGCCGCACGGCCGGCTCCGGCAGCGGGCTGGGCTCGGCGGGCATCGGGTCGTAGAGCGCCGAGGCGATGGCGTCGCGGTAGGTGAACGTGGTGCCGTCCCAGGTGCCGGCCACCCAGAACGAGCCCCATCGCACGCCCTGCTGGTGCTCGAAGATGCCCTGCTGGTCACGCCACTGCCAGCCCACGATGCGCGGACCGTCGCACTGGGGAGGCCAGGACTCGGCCACCGGGCCGAGGCACAGCACCGGGCCCTCGCGGTCGAGCACCGTGGCGATGCCGGCGGTGTGCACCGGCCCGCGGGCCGCGGGGACCTCGGTGGGCATCGAGCGGCCCGAGGTGGCGCCCGGGTCGGCCGCGGGGTCGGTGGCCGTCGTGTCGCCCTCGCCCCCGCACGCCGCGAGGAGCGGCGCGGTGAGCAGCAGGGTGACGGCGGCGAGCAGGGTCCTCATGCCGGTACGACGGGCCCGGGGCGGCGCCGGTTCCGGGTCAGGGCAGACGGTCGACCAGGTCGGCGATCCCGGTCAGCGCACCGGTGTAGAACGGCACCTCCTCGCGGACGTGCCGGCGCGCGTCGGAGCCGCGCAGGTGCCGCATGAGGTCGACGATGCGGTAGAGCTCGTCGGCCTCGAAGGCCAGCAGCCACTCGTAGTCGCCGAGCGCGAAGCTGGAGACGGTGTTGGCGCGCACGTCGGGGTAGTCGCGCGCCATCTTGCCGTGCTCGGCGAGCATCCGGCGACGCTCGGAGTCCTCGAGGAGGTACCACTCGTAGGAGCGGACGAAGGGGTAGACGCACACGTGCTTCTTCGGGTCCTCGTCGCCGAGGAACGCCGGCACGTGGCTCTTGTTGAACTCCGCCGGTCGGTGCAGCGCCATCTGCGACCAGACCGGGGCGAGCCGGCGACCGAGCGCGGTGCGACGGAAGCGGTGGTAGGCGTCCTGCAGCTCCTCGGAGCTGGCGGCGTGCCACCAGACCATCAGGTCGGCGTCGGCGCGCAGCCCGGCGACGTCGTACACGCCACGCACGACGACGTCGGCCTCGGCGAGCTCGGCGAAGAGCTTCTCGACCTCGGCGCCCTCGGCCGCACGGTCGGCGTCACCCAGGGGATCGGCCAGTCGGAACACCGACCACATGGTGTAGCGGATGCTCTCGTTGATCTCCCGGGCTCGCTGTGCCTTGGCGCTCATGGCGCCTATTGTCCCTCGCGGTCAGTCGCGACCGTAGCCGGCCTCCCGTGCCTTGATGATCGCCTCGGCCCGGCCGGCCGCGTGCAGCTTGGCGTAGATGGCGGAGACAGCGTTGCGCACGGTCTTGTTCGACACGTAGAGCTCGCCGGCGATCGCGTCGTTCGAGCGGCCGGCGGCGAGCAGCCGCAGCACGTCGCGCTCGCGCTCGGTGAGGTCGGGGAACGGCTCGGGCTGCTGCGGCTCGGCCCGGGCGCCCGCGAAGTACGACGCCACCCGGCCCGCCAGGGCGGCGCCGAACACCATGCCGCCTGCCGCGGCGGCGCGGATCGCCGTCTGCACCTCCTCGGCCCCCGATCCCTTCAGCAGGTAGCCCGACGCGCCCGCTCGGATCGCCGCGAGCACGGTGTCGTCGTCCTCGTTCATCGTCAGCATCACCACGCGCACCTGCGGCTGCCGGCCGGTGATGAGCCGGGTCGCCTCGATCCCGTCGAGCAACGGCATCTGGATGTCCATCACGACGACGTCGGGATCGGTCTCGCCGACGACGTGGATCGCATCGCGGCCGTCGGCCGCGGTGCCGACCACCTCGAGGCCGTCGAGCGCGCCCAGCAGGGACGAGAGCCCCTCGCGCACGATCTGGTGGTCGTCGACCACCACGACCCGGACATCCGCTGCACTCACGCGTTCCTCCTCAAGGGCAACCAGGCTCGCACGACCGTCCCGCCGTGCGGCGGACACGCCACCTCGTGACGGCCGCCGAGCTCGGCGGCCCGCTCGCGCATGCTGACCAGCCCGACACCCGCCAGGACGTCGGGGTCGATGCCGCGTCCGTCGTCGACGACCTCCACGAGCAACGAGCCGTCCACGACCTGGAGGCGGACCGCGCAGCAGGTCGCCCCGGCGTGGCGGGCGACGTTCGTCATGGCCTCGCTCGCGATGCGGTACGCCGCCACCTCGACCGCGGCGGGCAGGGGCCCCAGCTCGTCGGCCTCGACGGACGGCGCCGGGTCGGACCGCGCAGCGAGCTGCCGCAGCGCGCCGACCAGGCCCAGGTCGTCCAGCGCGGGCGGGCGCAGGTCGTGCACCAGCCGGCGGACGTCGGCGACCACCTCCTGGAGGTGCTGGCTGGTCGCGAGCACCTGCTGCTTGGCTGCGGCGGGGTCACGGTCGACCACGAGCCGCGCCGACTCCAGCTGGAACACCACGCCGCTGAGCGCTGGGCCCAGGCCGTCGTGGAGGTCGCGCCGGATCCGGCGCCGCTCCTCCTCCCGCGCGGTGACCAACCGTTCGCGGCTGTCCTGCAGCTCCTCGGCGAGACGACTCGTGCGGGCCGCGGTGGCGGCCTGCCGGACGAGGTCGCCCAGCAGCTCCTCGTCGCGGCGCGAGAGCCGGCTGCGCAGGCCGCGCGCGGGCAGGACCAGCCGGCCCACCTCGGCGTCGCGGTAGGCGATCGGCAGCGTCCTGGTCTCGGCCGGCCGCTCGCCGTGGGTCGCGACCAGCCGCTCCCCCGAGCTCCGGTCGACCTCGACGCTGACGTAGGGCACGCCGAACGCGGCCGAGACCGCCCGGGCCACGACGGCGAGCTGCTCGGTGCCCTCCTCGGCGCTCTCGAGCGTCGAGGCCAGGCCGGCGACGACGTCGTACGGGTCGGCCCGGCCGCCGAGGAACATCCGGCGCACCCAGCGCGAGAGCCGCAGCCGCAGCGGCCCGTAGAGCAGGATCGTGACCAGCAGCACGAGCACGACGACCTGCCGCTGCGCGAGGGAGTCCCCGAGCAGGGCCGTCAGCCCGGTCACCACGGCGAGGTCGACACCGACGAGCACGACCGCCAGCACCGCCAGCACGAGCGTGCGCCCCAGCAGGTCCTCGATCGGCACCACGCTCGGGTTGAGCACGGCCACGGTCATCGAGATCGGGACCAACGTGACCGCCACGAAGAACACGACGTCGGTGAGGGGCCCGACGTCGACGAGGAGCGTGGCCAGCACCAGCGCGACCGTGACGAGCGCACCCCAGAGGAGCCAGCGCATCTGATCGCGGGAGGTGCCGGACGAACGGCGGAAGCGGCGGACGACGACGCCCACCGGTACGACCAGGCCGGCGAGCGTGACCAGCTGGAAGGCACCGGTGAGCAGGTCGGCGTACGGCGCGGCGGCGGTGATCGTGGTCGGGTCGAGATCGACGCCCGGCGGGAGCCGTCCGGGCGTGGTCAGCTCGCGGTACGGAGCGACCACGAAGCACAGCGAGCTGGCCACCATCGCACCCATGCAGGCCCAGCTCGCCGCACCCCAGCGACCTGGCAGGAACCGCCCCTCGGGGAACAGCAGCGGCAGCACGACGATCGTCGCGGTCAGCAGGGCGGTGAAGCGGAACAGGAACCAGACGGCGAAGGTCAGCCCGGGCAGGGCGTCCTCGGTGACGGTGCTGAGGCGGACGTAGGCCTCCGAGAGCCCGTCGGCTGCCCAGAACAGGGCGCTCCCCGCCAGCGCCCAGCCGATCACGCGGTGGCCGGGACGGCGCAGGACGGCCGCGGACAGCACGCCCAGGACCAGCCCGACGAAGCCGGTCCCCAGGCCGTTGCCGAGCGCGACGCCCTCGCCGTAGGAGTAGATCGGGGTCTCGCCGCGCGTGCGCGCGTCGAGGACCACGACCAGGGCGACGCACACGGCGGCCGCGATCGGGGCGACCAGGGCGACGGGCCAGCTGACCGCGCGCGGCGGGGCGGTGTCCGTCACGGGCACATCATGACGCCGGCCCGGCCCGCGGGGGGCCGAACCGGCGTCATGTCGGTGGAGATCGCGCATCGACGGATCAGCGAGCGGCGCGGAACGCCTTGTCGCCGAGCACGAACCCCAGGGCGGTGACCAGCAGCCAGACCGGACCGGTCATGCCGGCGAGGTACTGGAGCGGGGACACGCCGGCGAGGACCGTGAGGCCGCCGAGGACGAGGCCCACCCGGCCGAGCCACCGCGGGACGCCGCCGCTGCGCGACGCCACGTGGAGGGCCAGGCCCGAGAGACCGGCGAGCACCCAGCACCACGGGACGGTGCCGATCCAGTGGCCGTACATCACGGCGTTCTCCGTGACGAGCTGGTCCTGGTGGGGCAGGCCGAAGAGGAACTCGGTGTCGAGGCTGGTGCCGATCACCGAGACGACGGCGGTGCCGAGCAGGCCGGCGAACGCGACCATGGGGGCGCTCCCGACGGCGTCCGTGGCGCGCATGCGGCGCAGCAGGCCGGCCGCGAACACCACGAGCAGGACGGCGCCGGCGAGCGCGAGCGAGTGGAAGACGAACGCGGCCCCTGTCTGCGTGGCCATCTTGTCCGCGATCGCGTTCGCGTCGCCCTGGATGTCCGGGTCGTAGACGGCGTTCACGGCGCTCGAGGCGACGATGGCGCCGACGCCGGCGACGCCTGCGCCGATGCCGGCGAGGGCCCAGGCGCGAGAGCCGGTGCTCGCCGACGCGGCGGAGCCGATGGGCGTGGCGAGGTCGGGTCGGACGGGGGTGCGGGTGGTGACGTGCGTGCTGACGTGGGTGGTCATCGAGGTCTCTTTCGTGAGGGGTTCATCTCGGTGACCCGAGACTCGCGGGCCCGTTGTCCCGGCGCCCAGGGACAACGGGGCACACCTCACCGGACCGCCGGGACCACCTCACGCGCCGCCCGGTGGGCGGAGGCGATCACCGCGGGGATGCCGACGCCGTCGTACGCCGCTCCGCACACGGCCAGACCTGGGACCTCGGCGACCGCGGCACGGATCCGGGCGACCCGGTCGAGGTGGCCGACGGCGTACTGCGGGAGGCCGCCGCCCCAGCGCTGCACGTGGGTGTCGACCGGGGTCGCGGCGAGACCGACGGCCACGCCGAGGTCCGCGAGCGACCAGGCCACGAGCTCCTCGTCGGTCGCCTGGAGCGCGACCTCCTCGCGGTGCCGGCCGAGCGAGGTGCGCAGCAGGAGCAGGCCGTCACCGGCCTCCCGCACCCAGCCCCACTTGGCGAACGAGAACGTCGCGGCCTTGACGCGGCGGCCGTCCACGGGCGGCACGAGGAAGCCCGAGGAGCCCGTCGCCGCCAGGTCCGGGACGTCGTCCCCGCGGAACGCGAACGTCACGACGACCATGGACGCCGACTCGACGGCCGCCAGCTCGGCGGCCGCGACCGGCGCGACCTCGCCCAGCAGCCGGGCGGTCGGAGCAGCCGGTGTCGCCAGCACCACGGCGTCGGCCTCGACCCGCTCGGGTGCGGTCGTCGGCCCGACGGTGAGCGCGAAGCCCGTGGGCGTGCGCACCAGCTCGCGGACCGTCGCCCCGGTGCGCACGGTGAGACCGGCGGCGAGCCGTTCGGGCAGCTGGCCCATGCCGCCGGGGATGCCGGCGAACACGGGCCGGTCGTAGGTCGTCGGGATCGCCGCCGCCTGCTCGAGCACCGAGCCGCGGCCGGCGAAGGCGAGCAGCTGGGGCACCGACGCACGGGCGGAGATCAGCCGGGCATGGCCGGCGTACACCCCTCCGAGCAGCGGCTCGACGAGCCGGTCGGTGACCTCGGGGCCGAACCGGCGGTCGACGAGGTCGCCGACGGAGACGTCCTCGTCGAGACGCTCGGGCCACAGGGTCGGCTCGGCTCGCACCCGGGCCAGGCCCTCCGGCGAGAGCACCCCCGACTCCTCGAGCTGGCGCAGGTCGAGCGGCACGCCCATCAGCGAGCGCGGCAGCGGCCGCAGCTCGCCGCGGGTCCAGATCCGCGAGGCGGCGAGCGTCGGGTGCTCGATGGGGAGCCCGAGCTCGCCCGCCAGGGCGACGCCCTCGGGCCGGCGGTTGAGCATCGCCTCGGCGCCGACGTCGACGGTGACACCGGCCACCTCGTCGCGGCGCAGCTTGCCGCCGACCCGGTCGGACTGCTCCACGACGAGCACCTCGTGCCCGGCGGCGACCAGGTCGTGCGCCGCACTCAGCCCGGCGACCCCGGCACCCACCACGACGATCGTGCTCACCCTCCGAGTCTCCCAGCCGGGGCCGACCGACGCTGCGCCGGGAGGCCCGGGAACCGATCCGCGGCCGGCTCCGTCCCAGGCGGTATGAGGCACGCACGGACTCCCCGCTCCACCCGGCTCCACGCGCCCGCGCTCGCCGCCGGGCTCCTCGTCCTCGCGGTCACCCTCGGCGCCTGCTCGAGCGGCGGCGAGGACGGCGGCGCCGACGCCAGCACCGGGGGCGGCGACGTCCCGGCGGCGGCCCAGGCCGAGGGGGCCGAGGCGCCGGCCGATCGTGCGGACGCGGACGGCCAGTCCTACGCGCTGCGCGACGGCTTCGACAGCAGCTCCGCGGTCGAGGCCGCCGACACCCCGAGCCCGACCGACCCCGAGCAGGCGCTGATCAAGAAGGGCAACGTGTCGCTGCGCGCCGACGACGTCGGCAAGGCGCAGTTCGACGTGCAGAAGGTCGTCGACGCCCACGACGGCAAGGTCACCGAGGAGAAGACCACCACCGACGACTCCGGCGCCCCGGCGTACACGCGCATGGTCGTGCGGGTCCCGGTCGCGGAGTTCGACGAGACCATGGCAGGGCTCAAGGGCGTCGAGACCGCGGAGCTCGAGGCGGCCAACACCAGCCAGGACGACGTGACGGCGAAGCTCATCGACACCCGGACCCGGATGGAGGTGCAGCGGCGCAGCATCGAGCGGATCAGCGTCCTCTTCGACCGCGCGGAGAGCATCCGCGACATCATGGCGATCGAGGCGCAGCTCTCCCGCCGCCAGGCCGACCTCGAGTCGCTGCAGCGGCAGGCGGCCTACCTGCAGAACCAGAGCAGCCAGTCCACGATCGTCGTCAGCATCGACCAGATCCCGGTGAAGAAGGCGGTCAAGGAGAAGGACGACGACACCGGCTTCCTCGCCGGCCTGTCCGCCGGGTGGCACGGGCTCACGAAGTTCGCGGTCGCGATGGCGACCCTGCTCGGCGCGCTGCTCCCCTGGCTCGTCGTGCTCCTCGTCCTGGGCGTTCCGACGTGGCTCGTCACTCGCGCCGCGCGGCGCCGCCGGCCGCGCCCCACTCCGGAGCCGTCGGAGGGATAGTCCCTGGACCTCAGCGCGGGTAGCTCTGGACGAACTCCGTGAGCCGGGCGAGCTGGTCGGGGTCGGTGGAGGGGATGACCCCGTGGCCGAGGTTGAACACGTGGCCCCGGGCGGCCCGGCCGGCCTCGATGATCTCGGCGGCGCGGGAGGTCATCACCTCCGTGGGAGCGAAGACCAGCGTCGGGTCGAGGTTGCCCTGGACACCGCGGTCGCCCACCAGCGGGATCGCCTGGGCCAACGGCGTGCGCCAGTCCACACCGACCACGTCGGCGCCGGCCTCGCCCATGAGGCCCAGCAGGTTCGCCGTACCCACGCCGAAGTGGATGCGCGGCACCCCCAGCGCCCCGGCACGCTCCAGCACGTGCGCGGAGTGCGGCATCACGTGCTCGAGGTAGTCGGCCGGGGTGAGCGCGCCGGCCCACGAGTCGAAGAGCTGGACGGCGGAGGCGCCGGCGGAGACCTGCACCTCGAGGTAGGCCGCGGAGATGCCGGCGATCTTGCGCAGCAGCGCGTCCCAGACGTCCGGGGCGCCGAACATCATCGCCTTGGTCTTGGCGTGCTCCTTGGAGGGCCCGCCCTCGACGAGGTACGACGCGACCGTGAACGGCGCGCCCGCGAACCCGATCAGCGGGGTGCCGCCGAGCTCGCCGACCAGCGCGCGGACCGCCTCGGTGATGAACGGGACGTGGTCGGGCGTGAGGTCGGGGATCGCCTCGACGTCGGCGAGGGTGCGCACCGGGTGGGCCACGACCGGGCCGACGCCGGGCTTGATGTCCAGGTCGACGCCCACCGCCTTGAGGGGCAGCACGATGTCGGAGAAGAAGATCGCCGCGTCGACGCCGTAGCGGCGCACGGGCTGCAGCGTGATCTCGGTGACGAGCGCGGGGTCCATGCAGGACTCGAGCATGCCGATGCCCTCACGGACGGCGAGGTACTCGGGCAGCGAGCGGCCGGCCTGGCGCATGAACCACACCGGGGTGTGCGGCACCGGCTCCCCCCGCACGGCCTTGAGAAAGGCGCTGTCGGCGAGTCGTGGATCGGGGTTCACGATCGAAGCCTCGCAGGTCACCCGGCGTGTTCGCACATCGGGATCGGCGGATCGACCTACTGTGACCTCATGGTCGTCGGTCAGGAGACGCACCCCGGAACGGGCGTGGGTGGAGCACCCGCAGAGTTCCGCGACGCCGTCGCGACCATGCACGCGGCGCGACTGCGCCCCGAGATCTTCTGCGAGGAGATGCCGGCGCCCCAGCGGATCGCGCCGTACGCCTCCGCGCTCTCCGCCGACGTGACCGTGGACGACACCGACGTGGGCACCGGCCGGATCATCCTGCTGCACGACCCCGCGGGCAACGACGCCTGGGAGGGCACGTTCCGCTGCGTGGCCTACGCCCGCGCCGAGATCGACCTCGAGCTGGTCACCGACCCGATGCTTGCCGCGGTGGGCTGGTCCTGGCTGACCGAGGCCCTCGATGCGCACGGCGCGGTGTACGCCGCCGCCTCGGGCACGGTCACCCGGGTCGCGACCGAGAGCTTCGGCGGGATGGCCGACGAGGGCGGCACCGCCCAGATCGAGATCCGGGCGTCGTGGACGCCGCTGGTGCCCGACCTCGCACCCGACCTGGCTCCCGACCTCGCCCCGCTCGACCTCGCCCCGCACGTCGAGGCGTGGGGCGAGCTGCTGTGCACCGCCGTCGGGCTGCCGCCGGTGCCCGAGGGCGTCACCGTGATGCCGAGCCGCCGCGGACAGCGGGGCTCGGGACGCTGACATGACCCCTGCACCTCCCGACCCAACTCCTCCCGAGACGCCCGACGAGACTGCCGACGAGACCGTCGAGGCGGCCGCACCCGAGCCGCCGCTGCTCACCTTGCGCGACGGCCTGCCGCGCATCGTCGACACCCCCGAGGGCCTCGCCGAGGTCTGCGAGCGGATCGCCGCCGGCACCGGCCCCGTGGCGATCGACGCCGAGCGCGCCTCGGGCTACCGCTACTCCTCGCGGGCCTACCTGATCCAGCTGCGCCGCGAGGACGCCGGGACGTTCCTGGTCGACCCGATCCCGTTCGTGATCCTGCCCCAGCTGCAAGACGCCCTCGAGGGCACCGAGTGGATCCTGCACGCGGCGACCCAGGACCTCCCGTGCCTCGCCGAGGTCGGCCTGGTGCCGTCCGAGCTGTTCGACACCGAGCTCGCCGGCCGGCTGCTGGGCTACCCGCGCGTGGGCCTGGCGACCCTCGTCGAGAGCCTGCTCGGGGCCCGCCTGGCCAAGGAGCACTCCGCGGTCGACTGGTCGACCCGGCCGCTCCCCGAGCCGTGGCTGGAGTACGCCGCCCTCGACGTCGAGGTGCTCGTGGAGCTCCGCGCCCTGCTCGAGGTCGAGCTCGAGGCGGCCGGCAAGGCCGAGTGGGCGCGCCAGGAGTTCGACGCGCTGCGCAGCTTCGTCCAGGCCGAGCGGGTCGAGGCGTGGCGCCGTACGTCGGGCCTGCACCGGGTCCGCGGCCGCCGGGCGCTCGGGGCGGTCCGCGCCCTGTGGGAGACCCGCGACGAGATCGCCGAGCAGCGCGACGTGACGCCCGGGCGGATCCTGCCGGACTCCGCGATCGTGGCCGCCGCCCAGGCGCTGCCCACCGACCGCGCGGCACTGCTGGCCACCAAGGGCTTCCACGGCCGCGGTGCCGAGCGCTACGCGAGCCGGTGGGTCGCGGCGCTGCGCGAGGCGGCCGAGATGGACGAGGCGCACCTGCCGACCCGCTCGCCGCGCGGCGACGGACCACCGCTGCCCCGTGCGTGGGCCGAGAAGGACCCGGTCGCCGCCCGGCGCCTCGCCCTGGCCCGCGAGGCCATGGCGGCGCTCGCCGAGCAGCACCACCTGCCGGTCGAGAACCTGCTGACCCCCGACTACCTGCGGCGCACCCTGTGGGCACCGCCGCGCTCGCGCGAGGAGTCGACGCTGGCGCCGGCGGTCGCCGACCAGCTGCGCGCCTTGGGGGCTCGGGAGTGGCAGGTCGAGCTCACCGGACCCGTCCTCGTCGACGCGATCCTCACCGCCGAGCACGAGGCCGCGTCGCCGGACGCGTGACCCGGGCCGGCGTCACTCCGCGGGCGACTCCGACGCGTCGGAGTCGCTGCCGGAGCCGCTGGGCGACTCCCCGGGCGACTCCCCGGGCGACTCCCCGGGCGACTCCGAGGGCTCCGGCGGGCTGAGGACCGCGCGGGACGCCTCGTCGATCTGGTCGGTGATGGCCTCGAGGTCGAGCACCCCGACGCCGTACACCAGCTGCTCGAGGCTGGGCTGCACCGCCGCCTCGACCCGGCCGAGGCCGTCGATGAGAGGGGGCAGCACGATGGAGCGCACGGCCGTGGTGAAGATCGACGCGTTCTGGGGCATGCGACCCGGCTGGAGGAACGTGTCGGAGAGCGCGACCTCGAGGTTGGCCGGCGCGATGTAGCCGGTGCGGGTCACCTCGCTGACCGCGTCGGCGGAGATCTCGTTGACGAGGAAGTCGGCTGCGAGCCCGGTGCTCGCCGCCGTGCGCGACAGGCACATCCCGGTGATGTCGCCCACGGTGGAGGAGCTGTCGAGCACCGGCATCGGCATGATGTCGAAGTCGAGCCCCTTCACCTGACGCAGCTGGGGCACCAGCGACCGGTAGCCGGCGATCATGCCGAGCTGGCCACGCTCGAACCACGTCAGCGGGCTCGCCTCGGCGAGCTGCTCGTCGTCGAGGGTCAGCTGGGGGTTGCGCAACAGTTCGAGGGTGCGCCCGAGCGCCGACCGGGAGCCGTCGCTGGAGAAGGCGAGCGACGTCGGGTCGTTCCCGTCGTCGAAGAGCGAGCCGCCACCGGAGGTGATGAACGGCGCGAGCCCCGAGAGCGTCGCGCCGATGTGGACGCCCTTGGTGCCGCGCCCGGGCCGGGCGGCGAAGTCGGCCGCGGCGGCGAACTGGTCGAAGCTCCAGCTCGAGGCGTCGGGGCCGGGCGCGTCCATGCCGCGGCGGTCCATCCGCTTGAAGTTCACCAGGTCACGGTTGTAGTAGATGACCATCGGTGAGACGGAGTAGGGGATGCACTGCAACCGGTCGTTGGCGCTGAACGCCTGGAGCGCGTCCCGGGAGTAGCCGTCGCCGAACTCCACACCGCGCGCATCGAGCAGCTCGTCGACCGGCTGGTTGTGCCGCTCGTCCAGCAGCCACCGCAGGTCCGAGCGCGAGGCCAGGAAGACGTCGGGCACCTCCGCACCGCCGTCGATCGCGGCCCGCATCGCGGCGTGGTCGGGCCACGTGCGCAGCTTGACCTTCGGTCGGTCCTCGCCTGCGGCGTTCCACGCGTCGACGGTGGCCTGGTAGGCGGCGATCTCCGCGTCCGGTCCGTAGACGCCGAACGTGAGCTGGTCGACCGTCGGGGTCGTGGCCGTCTTGGTCGGCGTCGGACCGGGCTCCGGTCCGTCGTCGGTGCAGGCCGCAGCGGAGAGTGCCAGCGTCACCACGCCCACGGCGCACAGCAGCACCCGGCGCCCCCGACTCGCCCTCACCGGCATCCTCCTCGCGCGCGTTGGTCCGCTGGCTTGCGTGCCCGGGTCGCACCCGGAGCGCGCCCACCCTATCGACACGGCTCCACCCCTCGCCGAGGCCGGCCCGGCCACCCGCATGTCGCAACCGGCTTCCGGCGTACGCGCTCTCTACGATGGCGACCGTGTCTCGCGCCCGACGGTCCCCTCTGGTCGCGATCGCCGTGGTGGGAGCGCTGCTCCTCGGCGGGTGCGGTTCGTCCGACGACGGCCCGGCGGCCGCTCCTCGCGACACCCCGAGGCCGACGTCACCGACCGGCGCCGGCGGGCCGACGGACTCGGCCGCACCGGCTCCGACGCGGACGCCGGCCTCCGACCCGGCCACGTCACCGACCCGCGAGCCCCGACGCCACAAGGTCGGCACCCTCCGGCCGCGGATGCGGCTGGAGACCGCGGCGCACCTGCTGGACGCCGACGGGCTCCCGACCGTGGGCGCCGGCGGCTGGGTCGTGGCCACCACCGGCCCCGAGGACCCCGAGCGCGACCGAGCGGTCGGCGCCTGCCAGAAGACGCTGCTCGCCTCCATCGGCGCGGTGGAGACGGTGCGGCGCACGTTCACCGCTCCCGGCCGGCTCGAGGCGACCCAGGTGGTCGCCCGGTTCGCCGACTCCCGCTCGGCCTGGCGGGCCCACGAGGTGCTGGCGTCCTGGCGCGAGGACTGCGCCGACCGGATCGGCGGCGGCGACGTGGGGCCGCTCGAGCCGCTCGACGTGCACGCCGGCACCGGCGAGTCCTACCGGATGGCCGCCCGCAAGCGCGCCGCCGGCCTCGGCATCCTCCGCACCGGCAGCTTCCTGACCCTGGTCGAGGTCACCGCCGGCGCCGACCGGTACCCCACCGGCTGGGACCCGGCCCGGGTCGCCGTCCGCCGCGTCGCCCGCACCTTCTGACGGCGCTCACCCCCAGGCGTGGAACCGCCGCGCCTCGCTGACGACCCGGTCGAACATCGCCCGGTCGAGCGCGGCACCCTCCCGTCGTACGCCGTCGGGCGCGAGCTCGAGCAGCCGGTCCAGCCGGACCTCGCTCGGTCGCCGCTCGCGGTCCCAGCCGCCGCTGCCGACATCCATCCAGTGCCGGCCCCAGCGGGCCTCGTCGGCGGCGTCGCGGTCGTGGTCCTTGCTGGTGAGCATCAGCCCCAGGAGGGTCGCGTCCCGACGGCCGATCAGCAGCACCGGACGGTCCTTGCCCTGCTGCGGGTCGTCCTCGTAGGCCACCCAGGCCCACACGACCTCACCCGGGTCGGGGAGCCCGTCGGCACGGGGTGCGTAGGAGATGCCGTCCGCGGGCGGCCGCGGCCCGCGGGCGCGCTCCCGACGCGGACGGTCGCCCTGCGGAGGGGTCCCGGTCGACAGTGCCCGGCGCAGCAGCTTGCGCAGCGATCTCATGCAGGGAGCCTAGAAGAACCGGGACGATGGAGTACGCCGGACCGGGAGCGCCTCACGGCGCGTGGCCGCTCGTAGCGGCTGATTTTGGGACCCGGGGCTGCCACGGCCCGGCGTACTCGACGAGTGTAACCAGCTCAGGCCAGCTCGTGTTCCAGCTCCGCGTGACCCGCCGCCTCGAGCTGTTCGGAGAGCACGAGCATCCGCTGGACCTCAGCGTCGCTGCGCTCCCCCAGCTCGGCCCGGCCGGTCGCCACGACCCGGGCGAACGCGGCCGCGCGCAGCAGGACGTCGGCGAAGTCGCTGCCGGCGATGCCGCGCAGGACCTGGTCGATCATCGCCTTGAGCTGCTCGGGCCCGGGCGGGTCGGCGACCCCGGCGACGACCCGAGCGACCTGCGCGCTGCGGCGGCCGGCCTCGAACTCGCGGGACACCGCGACCGGCTCGGCGTACACCCACGAGCGCAGCAGGTAGAGCCGCCACAGGCAGCCGGCCAGCGAGTCGGCGGGCGAGCCCGACCAGACCTCGGCGATCGTCTCGATCCCCTCGCTGTCGGCCAGGTGCAGCAGCCGCTCGGCGACCTCGGCGTCCTCGGAGGCCCGGGCGCCGCGCACCAGCAGCGTCGCTGCCCGGTCGGCGGCCTCGCTCACCAGCGCCGGGTCCGTGCCTCCGACCAGCGCCTCGAAGAAGCCGCCGCCCGGCGTCATCGGGCGGTGGTGGGGGCGCTGGGTCATTGGTTCAGGCTACGTCGGATGCGTTGGTCGCTCACCGGGTAGGGCGTGCCGAGCTGCTGGGCCCACAGCGAGACGCGGTACTCCTCGAGCATCCACCGCACCTGGCGCAGCTTCTCCCCCGGAGGACGGCCGGCGGGCAGCGCCTCGATGCGGTGCAGGTAGGCGTCCTGGAGGTCGAGGAGCTGGTCCATCAGCTGGCGGTCGCGGTTGACCTGGCCCGGCAGCCGCTCGCGCCGTTGCTCCAGGGCCGCGAGGTAGACCGGGTAACGGCGCAGCTGGGTGGCGCCGGCCTCGCCGACGAACCCCGGGTGCACCAGCCGTCCGAGCTGGGCGCGCATGTCGGTCAGGGCGGGCAGCTGCATCATGTCGGCGCGACCACTGAGCGCCTTCTCCACTCGTCGCCACGCGTCGAGCACCCGGATCACGTCGCCCATCACCGCGCGCAGGTGGGCCTCCTGGTCGCGCGCGGCCTCGGCGCGCAGGGCGACGTACGCCGCCTCGTCGCGGACCACGGGCCGCGCGTCGACCACGGCCCCGACGACGGCGGCGCGGCAGTCCTCGAGCAGCTCGGCGACACTGGGGTAGGGCGAGCCGGCCAGCCCGAGCTTCTCGACGTTCGTCAGCCCGTCCAGCACGGTCCTGACCGGCGAGGGCAGCTCGAGCAGCAGCAGCCGACGGACGCCGAGACGGTGCCGCGCCTCGGCCTCGTCGGCAGACCCGTGGACCTGCAGGCCGACGCTGCTGCCCTCGTCGACGAGGGCGGGGTGGACCTGCACCTCGTGGCCGGCGCGGCGATCGGTGTGGGTGGCGGGGATCTCGCCGAAGGCCCAGGACGTCTCCCCGGTGCGCGCCAGCCCGCTCTCGGTGGCGACCTCGGCGATGGCCTGGGCGAACTTCGGGCGCAGCGGCGCCTTGAGCGCCTCGAGGTCCTTGCCGCGGGCCTGCTCACGACCCTCGTCGTCGACGACGCGGTAGGTCGGGCGCAGGTGCTCGGGGACCTTCGCCCAGTCCCAGGCCTCGCGCGGGACGAGCAGGCCGGTGCGGGCGCGGCACCACCGCTCGAGCGCGTCGAGCAGCGGCTCCTCGCCGGGCGGCACCGCAGCCAGGAACTCGCGCGCGGTGTTGGGCGCCGGGACCAGGTGGACCCGCAGGTTCTTGGGCAGGCTGCGGATCAGGCTGGTGACCAGCTCCTCGCGCAGCCCGGGGACGTTCCACGAGAAGTCCTCGGCCTCGACCCGGTTGAGCGTGGCCACCGGCACGTCGATCGTGAGCCCGTCGTCGGCCGACCCGGGCTCGAAGTGGTAGCTGATCGGGAACGTCAGCCCCTCGGCCTGCCACTGCTCGGGGTAGTCGGCCGCGCTGATCTGCTCGACGGTGTCGTGGGTGAGCATCGCCGGGTCGAACGTCAGCAGCCGACCGTTGCGCTGGCGCTCCTTCTTCCACCACTGGTCGAAGTGGGCGCCGCTGACCACGTCGGCGGGGACCCGGCGGTCGTAGAAGTCGAAGAGCGTGTGCTCGTCGACGACGATGTCGCGGCGCCGAGCCCGGTGCTCGAGCTCCTCGGCCTCCTCGAGCAGGCGCCGGTTGGTGTCGAGGAACCTGTGCCGGCTCGACCACTCGCCGTAGACGAGCGCGTGCCGGATGAACAGCTCGCGCGACAGGGCGGCGTCGACCTTCCCGAAGGCCACCGGACGGTCGGCGACGAGCGGCACGCCGTACAGCGTCACGCGCTCGTAGGCCATCACCGAGGCGCGCTTCTTGCTCCAGTGGGGCTCGGAGTAGGTGCGCTTGACCAGGTGCTCGCCCAGCCGCTCGGCCCACTCGGGCTTGATCGCCGCGTTCTGGCGGGCCCAGAGCCGGCTGGTCTCCACGAGCTCGCCGGCCATGAGGAACTGGGGGTTCTTGCGGTGCAGCACGCTGCCGGGGAAGACCGAGAACCGCGCGCCCCGGGCCCCGAGGTACTCCCGCGGGCCGCGCTTCTCGCGCTCCCGCTCCTCGAGCAGACCGATGTGGGAGAGCAGCCCGGACAGCAGGGCCTGGTGGATGCCGTCCGCGTCGGGGTTGTCCGCGGGCTGCCCGACCTGGATCTCCATCTCCTTGCAGACCTGGCGCAGCTGGGACTCGAAGTCCTGCCACTCGCGGACGCGGAGGTAGTTGAGGAACTCGCGGCGGCACATGCGCCGGAACGCCGAGGAGGACAGCTCCTTCTGCTGCTCCTTGAGGTAGCGCCACAGGTTGAGCCAGGTGAGGAAGTCGCTGCCCTCGGCCTTGAAGCGCGCGTGCAGCTGGTCGGCCTGCGCCTGCTCCTTGGGGTGGTCGGCACCAGGCCGCTCGCGCGGGTCCTGCAGCGAGAGCGCCGCGGCGATGACGATCACCTCGCGCACGCAGCCGAGCCGCTCGGCCTCGAGGATCATCCGCGCCAGGCGCGGGTCGATCGGCAGCCGCGCGAGGCGCTTGCCGACGCGGGTCAGCCGCCGGTCCGTCGGGGCGAGCGCGCCGAGCTCCTCGAGCAGCTGGACGCCGGCCTGCACGTTGCGGCGGTCGGGCGGCTCGACGAACGGGAACCGCGCCATGTCCCCCAGCCCGAGGCTGCTCATCTGGAGGATGACGCTGGCGAGGTTGGTGCGCAGGATCTCGGGGTCGGTGAACTCCGGGCGGCCCTCGAAGTCCTCTTGCGAGTAGAGCCGGATCGCGATGCCGGCCTCGACACGGCCGCAGCGCCCGGAACGCTGGTTGGCCGAGGCCTGGCTGATCGGCTCGATCGGCAGCCGCTGGACCTTGGTGCGGACGGAGTACCGGCTGATGCGCGCGACGCCGGTGTCCACGACGTACCGGATGCCCGGGACGGTCAGCGAGGTCTCCGCGACGTTGGTGGCGAGCACGACGCGGCGGGTGGTGCTGCCGTGGGAGGAGAAGACGCGGTGCTGGTCGGCGGCCGAGAGGCGCGAGTAGAGCGGCAGCACCTCGAGCGTCCGGCCGCGCTCGACCCGCTCGAGGTCGGCCAGGGCATCGGCGGTGTCGCGGATCTCGCGCTCGCCGGGCAGGAACACCAGGACGTCGCCCGGGCCCTCGGCCGAGAGCTCCTTGACCGCGTCGACGATCGCCTCGGTCTGGTCGCGGACGACCGCCTCCCCTTCCTCGTCCTCCTCCGGCAGCTCCATGAGCGGGCGGTAGCGGATCTCGACGGGGTAGGTGCGACCCGAGACCTCGATGACGGGGGCGTCGAAGTGCTTCGCGAACCGCTCGACGTCGATGGTCGCCGAGGTGATGATCAGCTTGAGGTCGGGCCGCTTGGGCAGCAGCCGCTTGAGGTAGCCGAGCAGGAAGTCGATGTTGAGGCTGCGCTCGTGGGCCTCGTCGATGATGATCGTGTCGTAGCGGCGCAGCATCCGGTCGCGCTGCAGCTCGGCCAGCAGGATGCCGTCGGTCATCAGCTTGACCCGGCTCGAGCGCGACGTGCGGTCGGTGAACCGCACCTGGTAGCCGACGAGGTCACCGAGCTCGGTCTTCAGCTCACTGGCGATCCGCTCCGCGACCGAGCGGGCCGCGATCCGGCGCGGCTGGGTGTGCCCGATCAGTCCCCCACCGGACTTCGTGCGCCGGCCCCGACCCAGCTCGAGGCAGATCTTCGGCAGCTGGGTGGTCTTCCCCGAGCCGGTCTCGCCGGCCACGATCACGACCTGGTGGTCACGGATCGCAGCCGCGATGTCGTCGCGCCGCTGGGTGACCGGCAGCTCCGGCGGGTAGGCGATCTGGAGCCCAGGCGGTGGCGCGGTCATGACCGACCCATTCTGCCAACCCCGTCCACAGGGTTTCGCCGACCCGGCGCGTCCTGCTCACGTCAGCCCGCCGAGTCGGTGCGTCTGCAGGTCCGACGCCTGCAGTTGCGCCGGCTCGGCCTCCTGCCGTCTGCGCTCGTGGGTCGGTGTCCTCCCGGTGGCGCCATTGTTCGTCCTCCGACAGCGTCGTCAAGGGTTCCCTGCGGCGGCTTCGCCGCCCTTGACGTCGCCGTCTCCGGACGAGTTGGCGCCTATCGGGAGGACGCCGACCTGTGGTCACCCGGGGCGTCATACGTTCTGGCGGCTAGGACCCTCGAAACGTATGACCTCCCGGGGCAGCCCGGCGGAGGTCATCCGAACTGGCTGCTGGGGCGACCAGGACGTATGACCTCCCGGGGCAGCCCGGCGGAGGTCAGGA
The DNA here is from genome assembly GCF_024509035.1 of Nocardioides sp. GTDB lineage: Bacteria > Actinomycetota > Actinomycetes > Propionibacteriales > Nocardioidaceae > Nocardioides. Next base: position 19,039 of record NZ_JANINT010000250.1, read on the forward strand.
CGGACAATCAAGCACCGGGAGGCCCCCGCGCGGCATCTCGGCATCTAGAACTTGTTCTAGTATCCCGGGCATGAGCGAGGCGCGGGAGTACGACGTCGTGGTGGTCGGGTCGGGCGGCGGGGCGATGACGGGGGCGTTCCTCGCCCAGAAGGCCGGGCTGTCCACCGCCGTGGTCGAGAAGACGTCCCTGCTGGGCGGCACCTCGGCGTACTCCGGCGGCGCGTGCTGGCTGCCGGGGAGCGCGGTCCAGCAGCGCGCCGGGATCGCCGACTCCACGGAGTCGGCGCGGGAGTACCTCCGCGCGATCCTGGTCGAGCCCGACGAGACGCGCATCGAGGCGTTCTTGGCCCACGCCCCCGAGCTGGTCGCGGAGCTCGAGGCCGACCCCGCTCTGGACTTCGAGTGGCTGCCGTTCCCGGAGTACTACGACGCCCCCGGACGCGTGTCCTTCGGGCGCTCGATCCAGCCCACCAACGTCAAGCGCGGCGACCTGCCGCCGGAGGTCGGCGGCCTGGTCCGTCCCCCCGTCGAGCGCGACCGTCTCGGCGAGGGTGGCCGCAACACGCTCAGCGGTGGCCAAGCGCTGATCGCCCGGCTCCTCGACGGGTTCCTGCGCGAGGGCGGCACCGTGCTCACTGAGCTTCCCGTCACGGGCTTCGTGCTCGACGGCGACCGGGTCGGAGGGGTCGCGGCGATGACGCCCGAGGGTCCGGTCGAGGTGCGGGCCCGCCGGGGCGTGCTGCTGGCGGCCGGCGGCTTCGAGGGCAATGCGGCGCTGCGCGAGCAGCACGGCGTGCCGGGCGACGTCGCATGGACGATGGCCCCGGCCGGCACCAACACCGGCGAGCCGATCGAGGCGGCGGCCGCGATCGGCGCCGCGACCGACTACCGCGGCGTCGGCTGGTTCTGCCCCGGTCTCGAGCAGCCCGACGGAGGCGGCTCGTTCACCCTCGGCTTCCGCTCGGGCCTGATGGTCGACCAGCGCGGGCAGCGGTACGCCAACGAGTGCCTGCCCTACGACCGGTTCGGCCGCGAGATGGCGGCGGCGCCCGACCGGATCCCCTCGTGGTTCGTCTTCGACTCGCGCGAGGGCGGCCGACTGCCCGCGATCGCGATGCCCGAGGGCGACCCCGCAGCCCACCTCGAGGCCGGCACCTGGGTGCGGGCGGACTCGCTGGCCGAGCTGGCCGGCCTCATCGGCGTACCGCCGGAGGTGCTGAGCTCCACCGTCGAGCGGTTCAACGGCTTCTGCGCGTCGGGCGTCGACGAGGACTTCGGGCGTGGGGCGGACGAGTACGACACGTTCTTCGCCGGCGGCGAGGGCCCCAACAAGGCGCTGACCCCCTGCGACCAGGCGCCGTTCTACGCCGCGCGCTTCGTGCTCTCGGACCTCGGCACGAAGGGCGGCCTGGTGACCGACGAGCACGGCCGGGTGGTGCGCCCGGACGGCACGCCGATCGCCGGACTGTACGCCGCCGGCAACTCCGCGGCGTCGGTGTTCGGCGCGGTCTATCCCGGCCCTGGTGCCCCGCTCGGGTCGGCGATGGTGTTCGCGTCGCTGGCCGTGCACGACCTGCGGGCGTAAGCCCACAGGCTCCTCACAGCCGCACAGGACGCTCACAGGAATCGCACAGGTAGCGTCGCCAGGGTGAGCGGCATGGAGCTGACCCGGCCGGACGGAACCCCGCTGCGCGTCCTCGTCGTCGACGACGAGGTCAACATCGCCGAGCTGATCGCGATGGCCCTGCGCTACGAGGGCTGGGAGGTCCGAGCCGCCCACACCGGGTCCCAGGCGGTGGCCACGGCCAAGGAGCTCCGCCCGGACGCGGTGGTCCTCGACATGATGCTGCCCGACTTCGACGGGCTCGAGGTGCTGCGCCGGATGCGCGCCACCGACCCCGGCGTGCCCGTGGTGTTCCTGACCGCCCGCGACGCCGTCGAGGACCGGGTGGCGGGCTTGACCGCGGGCGGTGACGACTACGTCACCAAGCCGTTCTCGCTCGAGGAGCTGGTCGCGCGGTTGCGCGCACTGATGCGCAGGTCCGGGGCGCACCAGGTCGCGTCGGCGTCGCTGCTGGTGGTCGGCGACCTCACCCTCGACGAGGACAGCCGCGAGGTCTTCCGCGCCGGCCGGGAGGTGAGTCTCACCGCGACGGAGTTCGAGCTGCTCCGGTTCTTGATGCGCAACCCGCGCCGGGTGCTGAGCAAGGCCCAGATCCTCGACCGGGT
>NZ_JANINT010000250.1:21277-24490 GCF_024509035.1 Nocardioides sp.
CCAACGTCGTCGAGCTCTACATCTCCTACCTGCGCAAGAAGATCGACGCCGGCCACGAGCCGATGATCCACACGATGCGCGGCGCGGGCTACGTGCTGAAGCCGGCGACATGAGGCGTCGTCTCGCCTCCCTGACCTCGAGGCTCGTGCTCACGACCGTCGCCCTGGTCCTCCTGGTGTCGGTGCTCGTCGGCGCTGCGACGTGGCTGGCGATGCGCAGCTACCTCACCGAGCAGCTCGACCACGACGTCCGCGAGACCGTCCCGGCGCTCGGTGGCGGGCCCGGCCTCGCCCCGGGCGCAGTGACGGCGCAGTTCCTCGACAGCGGCGAGTCGAGCGCGAAGGTCGTCGAGCCCAACGAGGACCGCCGCTTCAGGCCCGTCCCACTGGACGCGGCCGCGATCGCCGACCTGAGGGAGGTGCCGATCGACGATCGACCACACACGGTGGACGTCGCCGGACTGGGGAGCTACCGGGTCCTCGGCATTCAGGGAGCCAACGGCACCGGCATCGTCGGGCTGCCGACCGCCGACGTCGACCATGCCCTCGACACGCTCGTCTGGTGGGAGGTCCTGCTCGCGCTGCTGGCGGTCACCGCCGCGGCCGGGGCCGCGCTGGTCGTCGTACGCCGGCAGCTGCGGCCGCTCCGCGAGGTCGCGGCGACCGCGCACACCGTGGCGACGCTGCCGCTGGAGAGCGGCGACGTCGACATCAGCGAGCGGGTGCCCGACCACCTCACCGACGCGCGCACCGAGGTCGGCCAGGTCGGCGCCGCGCTCAACACGCTGCTGGCTCACGTCGAGACCTCGCTCGAGGCGCGGCACCGCAGTGAGCAGCAGGTGCGGCAGTTCGTCGCCGACGCGTCCCACGAGCTCCGCTCACCGCTCGCGACGATCGCGGGCTACACCGAGCTCGCGCGGCGCCGCCCCGAGGACACCGTCGGCGCGCGGGCCGCGCTGGACAAGGTCGAGGAGGAGTCGGCGCGGATGACCGCGCTGGTCGAGGACCTCCTGCTGCTCGCCCGGCTCGACGCCGGCCGGCCCCTGGAGTCCGCGCCGGTCGACCTGACCCGGTTGCTGCTCGAGGCGGTGTCGGACGCCCGGGTCCTGGCGCCCGAGCACCACTGGCGCCTGGACGTTCCCGACGATGCCGTCGAGTCGGCGTACGAGGTGCCCGGCGACGAGCTGCGCCTGCACCAGGTGGTCACCAACCTGCTCAGCAACGCCCGGCGCTACACCCCACCGGGCACGACGGTGACCGTGACGGCGCGACGCGACGGGTTCGCCGTGCACGACGACGGGCCGGGGTTCCCGCCGGACCTGGTCGAGCACGCCTTCGAGCGGTTCGCCCGTGGGGACGCCGCCCGCACCCGCACCGGCGAGGTCGGCGTGGGCCTCGGCCTGTCCCTCGTGCGCGCGATCGTGGCCGCGCACGGCGGCACGGTCACGCTCTCCTCCGTGCCGGGCGACACCACCGTCGAGGTGCGCCTGCCGTCAGCTCTCCGGTAGTCCCGGGACGGTCGCCATGATCGCCAGCAGCGAGGAGGCGAGGACCTCGAGCAGCTCGTCGCGGGTGAGGCCGGAGGGGTCGGCGATCCAGGACAGCACGAGCTCCTCGGTCATCGCCGACCAGCCGCGGACCACGAGCCGGGTCGCCGGGGTGTCGGGCACGATCTCGCTCTGGGCGTCGGGGCGGAACACCCGCCCGTTGAGCGCCTCGCGGGCCTCCTCGTAGATCTCGCGCAGTGTCTCGTTGCCGCCCGCCGCGGCCTTGACCAGCGAGAGGTAGCCCTCGTAGTTGGCCGAGACGTAGTCGACGTACGCCGTCAGCGACGTCGTCAGCCGCACCATCGGCTCCCCGTCGACCGGAGGCGCCGTCTGCGCGATCAGGTCGTCGGCGGCCCGCCGGACCACGGCCTCGTGGAAGTCGTGCTTGTTGCCGAAGTAGTGGTAGAGCAGGCCGCGGGAGATGCCGGCCTCCTCGGCCAGCAGGTCGATCGAGAGCTCGTCGAGCGAGCGCGTCGCGAGCAGCCGGACGCCGAGGTCGAGCAGCTGGGAGCGCCGCTGCTCGGGCGTCAGCCGGGTCCGCTGGGTGCTGGTGGTCCCCCCCGGGGTGCTCGTCGTCACGGTCCTCACTCTATTGACGCATTTTCAATAACGGAAGTACGGTCGGCGCCATGAGCGCGACCGGCACGCCCATCCCCGCCGCACGGCGGGCCGAGACCCACGTCGACCACCTGATCGTAGGCGCCGGCTTCGCCGGCCTGTGTGCGGCCATCCGCCTGCAACAGGACGGCGAGCGCGACTTCCTCGTCGTGGAGAAGGGCAGCGACGTCGGCGGCACGTGGCGCGACAACACCTACCCGGGAGCGGCCTGCGACGTCCCCAGCCAGCTCTACTCGTTCTCGTTCGCCCCCCCACCCCGACTGGTCGATGTCCTACTCGCCGCAGCCGGAGATCTGGGCCTACCTGCGCCGCGTCGCGCGCGAGTCGGGCACCCTCGACCGGTTTGCCTTCGAGACCCGCCTCGAGGACGCGCGCTGGGACGAGACCGACCAGCGTTGGCGCAGCCGCGTGGTCGGGCCGGACGGCGAGCGGACGATCGTCTCCACGACCCTGGTCGTCGGTGCCGGCGGCCTGTCGGAGCCCAAGCTGCCCGAGATCGACGGGATCGAGGACTTCGAGGGCGAGCTCTTCCACTCGGCGCGGTGGGACCACGACGTCGACCTGAGCGGCAAGCGGGTCGCGGTGATCGGCACCGGCGCCTCGGCGATCCAGATCGTCCCCGAGCTCCAGAGGACCCTGCAGTCCACGGGCGGCCACCTCGACGTCTACCAGCGCACCGCTCCCTGGGTGATCCCACGCAACGACCGCCGCTACCCGGCCTGGGAGCGCGCCGCGCTGCGGCACATCTCGGGACTGCAGCGGCTCTACCGCACGGGCGTCTACTGGGCACGCGAGACCTACGTCCCGGCGTTCACCGTGCAGCCCAAGATCGCGCTGCCGGCCAAGAAGGCCGCGCTCGCGAACATCGCCCGCGGCATCGAGGATCCCGAGCTGCGTGCCAAGGTCACGCCGCACTACGAGATCGGCTGCAAGCGGATCCTGATCTCCAACACCTACTACCCCGCGCTCGCGGCCGACAACGTCGACCTGGTCACCGATCGCATCGCCCAGGTGACCGGCAACGCCGTCGTCACGGCCGACGGCACCGA
>NZ_JANINT010000251.1 GCF_024509035.1 Nocardioides sp.
CCGCCGCCGGCCCCGAGCTCGGGCTCCTGAGCCGATGGCCACCGCGCCCGCCGTCGGCCCCGCCACCGCCCGCTCGACCGCGCTCGGCACCTACCTGTTCGTCGCGACCCGCCGGCCCCGCGACCTCGGGGTGGCGCTCCGGGTCGCCCACCAGGTGCTCGACGACGTCGACCGGACCTGCAGCCGGTTCCGCGCCGACTCCGACCTCTCCCGCGCGAACGCCGCCGCGGGCTCCTGGGTCGAGGTCGACCCCGTGCTGGTGGCCGCGGTCGCCGCCGCGTGCGCGGCGGCGGAGGACACCGACGGTCTGGTGCACCCGTTGCTGGGCCGGCCGCTGGTGGAGCTCGGCTACGACCGCGACTTCGCGCTGCTGACGCCGGTCGACGACGGCCTGGTCCCCGCCGAGGTCTGGCCCACCACCGCGCCCGGCCTCGACCGCTGGCGCGAGATCGACCTGGATGCCGACGGCGCGATCCGCGTGCCCGCCGGCACGTCGCTCGACCTCGGGTCGACGGGCAAGGCGTGGGCCGCCGACGTCGTCGCGGCGGCGTACGCCGAGGAGCTGGGCGGCGCGGCCCTGGTCAGTCTCGGCGGCGATCTGGCGATCGCGGCCCCCGACGGTGAGCCCTGGCCGGTCGCGATCTCCACCCGGCCCGACGACGTCGCCGAGACCACCGTCGCCATCGACCGCGGCGGACTGGCCACCTCGAGCACCCGGGTGCGGCGCTGGGCCCGGCGCGGTGCCCGGCTGCACCACCTCCTCGACCCGCGCACCGGCCACCCGGCCCCCGAGGTCTGGCGCACCGTGAGCGCCACCGGCGCCACCTGCGCGGCCGCGAACGCCGCGACCACGGCCGCGATCGTGCTCGGTGAGGACGCCCCCGCCTGGCTGACCGCCCGCGGTGTCACCGCCCGGCTGGTCGCCGCCGACGGACGGGTGTGCACCACCCGCGACTGGCCCACCGAGACCGACGAGAACAGGAGACCCGCATGATCGACGGCCCGTTCCTCTGGTACCTCAACCGCGGCACCGGCTTCGTGATCCTCGGCCTGTTCACGCTGACCACCGTGCTCGGCGTCCTCGCCACCGGCGGCCGGGCCGGCCGCGGCCTGCCGCGCTTCGTCACCCAGGCGGTGCACCGCAACCTCGCGCTGCTCTCGGTGGTCATGCTCGGCGCCCACGTCGCGACCGCCGTGCTGGACAGCTACGTGGACATCCGGTGGTGGCAGGCGCTCGTGCCGTACGTCGGCTCGACGTACCTCCCGCTCTGGCTGGGCCTGGGCACGCTCGCGCTCGACCTGGTCCTGGTCGTGACCGTCACGAGCCTGCTGCGCACCCGGATGCGGCACCGCGCGTGGCGGGCCGTGCACGTGCTGGCGTACGCCGGCTGGGTGGCCGCCGTCGCGCACACGCTGGGGATCGGGACCGACATCCGCACCGGCGCGTCGTGGGCCCAGCTCACCGTGGCGACCTGCGTGGGCGTGGTGGCCGCCACGGTGGCGCTGCGGCTGGGCCGCCTGGCCCTCGACCGGCGCACGCACCCCCGCCGCGTCGTCCCCGTGCGGAGCGCGTCGTGAGCGCGTCGCCGGTGCCGGTCCCGACCGAGGTGCACGTGCGTCCCGGGCCGGCCCTGCTGGCCGGGATCGCCGCCGGCCCGGGGCTCGCGGCCCATCGCGAGCAGTACGGCGCACTCCCCCGCATCGACGTCGACACCCTGCTCGCCGCGCTCGGCCGGCTGCGGGTGCGCGGCCGCGGCGGCGCGGCGTTCCCGTTCGAAGTCAAGCTGCGCACGGCGGCCGACCGGTCGCGGCACGGCCGGCGGCCGGTGGTCGTGGTCAACCTCAGCGAGGGCGAGCCGGCCAGCGCCAAGGACAGCGCGCTGGCGCTGATGCGGCCACACCTGGTGCTCGACGGGGCCGTGGCGACGGCGTACGCCCTCGGCGCCCGGGAGCTGCACGTGGTGGTGCCGCAGGACCGGCCGCTGGTCGGCACGTCGATCCGGGCGGCCCTGGCCGAGCGTCGTGACCCGATGCGCACGGAGGTCCACGTCGCCGCGAGCCGCTTCGTCGCGGGCCAGGCGCGGGCGGTGCTCGAGCTGATGGCCGGACGGCCGAACCTGCCGGTGACCGCGTGGTCGCCCGAGGCGGTCGCCGGCCACCGCGGCCGGCCGACGCTGCTGTCCAACGCCGAGACGTGGGCCCAGGTCGGGCTGCTCGTGCTCGGCGGCGAGGAGCGGTACGCCGCCTCCGGCACGCCCGACGAGCCCGGCACGACCCTGCTCACCCTGGTGACGCCGTCCGGCTCGACCCCGGAGGTGGTCGAGGTCGGGTTCGGCACGCCGTGGGCCGACGTCCTGCCCCCGTCGTGGTCGGGGCGGGCACTGCTGGTGGGCGGCTTCCACGGCGCGTGGGTGCCCTGGGCGGCGATCACCGGAGGCCGGGTGTCGGTCGACGCGATGCGCGCGGCCGGGACGCCCATGGGCGCGGGCGTCGTCCTCGCTCCCGGCGAGTGCCCGGTGACCTTCACCGCCCGGGTCGTGGACTACCTCGCGGCGCAGAGCGCGCGCCGGTGCGGCCCCTGCCTCAACGGGCTGCCGGCCCTGGCCGACGCCGTGCACGCGGTCGCCGACGGCTGGCCCGTCGCCGGTGACGTGGGGCGGATCGAGGCGCTGGCCGCCACGGTCACCGGGCGAGGCGCGTGCGCCCACCCCGACGGCACGGCGCGGCTGGTCCGCTCGATGCTGGCGGCGTTCCCCGCGGAGGTCGCCCTGCACGGGGGCGGCCGGTGCACCGGAGCCCGCGGGCTGCTGTCGGGGGTGGCGTCGTGACCGCCCGGCTGCGTGTGGACTGGCCCGACTGCCGGGCCCGGGGGCTGTGCCACGAGCTGTTGCCCGAGATCGTCGACCTCGACGAGTGGGGCTACCCGGTCGTCACCGGCGAGGT
>NZ_JANINT010000252.1 GCF_024509035.1 Nocardioides sp.
GGGGCGCCTGCGTCGGGTGTGGACGGGCGGGGCGGGCCCTGTGCGACGCGTGCCGGGTCCGGCTCCCGCAGGCGGCCCGCCCCGCCTGGCCGACCCCGACGCCGGCGGGGCTCGCGCCACCGTGGGCTGCGGGGGAGTACGACGGCACGGTGCGCGCCATGGTGCTCGCGCACAAGGAGCACCGGGTGCTCGCCCTGCGTGCTCCTCTCGGTCGGCTGCTCGGCCAGGCGGTGTCGGCAGCGCTCGCCGAGGTTCCCGCTGGTCCCGTCGTGCTGGTGCCGGTGCCGTCGCGCCCGGGCACCGCGCGGACCCGCGGGCACGACCCGACCTGGTCGATCACGGCCCGGGCCGCGCGGCTGGCCCGGGCCGTCGGCCACGACGTCGTCGCATTGCGACTGCTGCGCAGCAGGCCGGGGGTCCTCGACCAGGCCGGCCTCGGTGCCGAGGCGCGGGCCGCCAACCTCGCCGGCTCGATGCACTGTCCGGCCGCCTCGCTGCGCCGGCTGGGCGCCACGTGTCCGCGAGCGCGGATGGTGGTCTGCGACGACGTGCTCACGACGGGATCGACGGCCCACGAGGCCCAGCGAGCACTCGAGTCGGTGGGGCTGGAGGTGGCCGCGCTGGTCACGGTGGCGGCCACCCGCCGGCGAGGTCAGGGGCCCTCGCCGGCCGCCGATCCAGCGGCCGGCCCGTCCTGGGACCTCGGTCCCTTTTGATTGCCCGGTGCGTCGACTAACGTCTGTGCATGGAGTCCGTCCGGGTCCGTGGTTGCGTCGTCGGGACGCGCCGGCCGAGCCGGGCGTCACGTCGACAAGCCGATGCCAGTCGCAGGCAAAACGGTCCACGTAAGGCGTCTTCCGCCGTGTTGCGGGGGGAGCGCCGATCACGGTGCGGCTTAGTCGTCAGTCCTGCCGTGGCCCCGTCGCCAGATGCGACGACGGCTGCGAGAAGGTCAGTAGTGGCATCCAAGCTGCGAGCGCCTCAGCAGGCGGGTGTGGGGTCGAAGACCAGGTCGGCCGGACGGACTCCTCTCTCCACCCCGATCGCCGGACCCCAACGTCTGGGGTGCCGGGGCGTCGGCCTGCAGGCAGCATGGCAGGCTCGGGCGCTGGTTCATCGCTGAAACCAACTGTGCAACGGGAGGTTCACATGGAAGTTGTGGTCACCGGTCGTCATTGCGAGATTTCGGACAGGTTCCGCAGTCACGTCGACGAGAAGCTGGGAAAGCTCGAGAAGCACGACCATCGCATCATCCGCGTGAACGTGGAGGTCGAGTGTGAGCGCAACCCGCGCCAGGCCGACCGTGCCGTGCGTCTCCAGCTGACCGCGCTGTCGAAGGGGCCCGTGATCCGGGCCGAGGCCACCGCCGCCGACAAGATGGCAGCGCTCGACCTCGCCCTGGACAAGATGGCCGCGCAGATGCGCCGCGCCTCGGATCGCCGGCGGGTGCACCGCGGACGGCGTACGCCGGTCTCGGTGGGCGAGGCCCTCGCCGACGGCGTCGACCTCATCGACGCGACACCCGAGGACGACCAGGTGACGACCCACGAGCGCAGGGTCGGACCGATCGAGGTCACGGGCGACGGCCCGCTGGTCGTGCGCGAGAAGACGCACGCCGCGACCCCGATGACGCTCGACCAGGCGCTGTACGAGATGGAGCTCGTGGGTCACGACTTCTACCTGTTCGTCGACAAGGAGAACGACCGACCCTCGGTCGTCTACCGCCGCCGGGGCTACGACTACGGCGTGATCTCCCTGGAGGTGGAGGAGGCCTCCTGACCGCTTCACCGCTCGCCGGTCCACGGACCGGGTCAGCACCGGGGTGGCCCGTTCGGGCCACCCCGGTGTCCGTCCGTCCCACCCGTCTGAGCGACTCAGGGGGCCCGCACGTGTCATGATGCGCGGGTGGGAGACGCGACGAACGAGACCGGGCGGGAGCCGATCCGTGTGCTCGTGGTCGATGACCAGGAGCTGTTCCGCAGGGGCCTGACGATGCTCCTGGGCATCGAGTCGGGCATCGAGGTGGTCGGCGAGGCCGGCGACGGGGTGGAGGGCACGGCCCTGGCCGAGACCGCCGCCCCCGACGTCGTGCTGCTCGACATCCGGATGCCCAAGCGCTCGGGCATCGAGGCGTGCCTGGCGATCAAGGAGGCCGTGCCGTCGGCCAAGATCATCATGCTGACCGTCTCCGACGAGGAGGCCGACCTCTACGAGGCGGTCAAGAGCGGCGCCGCGGGCTACCTGCTCAAGGACTCCTCGATCGAGGAGGTCGCGCAGGCGGTGCGGGTCGTCGCCGACGGCCAGTCGCTGATCAGCCCCTCGATGGCGGTGAAGCTGATCGACGAGTTCAAGCAGATGTCGCGACCCGAGCGCGACCACGTGCCCGGCCTGCGGCTCACCGAGCGCGAGCTCGAGGTGCTCCGGCTGGTCGCTCGCGGCATGAACAACCGCGAGATCGCCAAGGAGCTGTTCATCAGCGAGAACACCGTCAAGAACCACGTGCGCAACATCCTCGAGAAGCTCCAGCTGCACTCCCGCATGGAGGCCGTGATGTATGCCGTCAAGGAGAAGCTGCTTGAGCTGCCCTAGCGGCGGCTCCGCCGCCGCTAGGACCAGCAGCGAAGGTTGAGGAGCGTCGGCGGAGCCCGGAGCGAAGCGACGGACTCCGCCGACGCGTCTCGAAACCCGGTGAGGTGAGAGTCGGCCTCGTGCGCGACAGTGGTTTCGAGGCTCGCTCCGCTCGCACCTCAACCACCGTCGCCTCGTTCGCGACAGTGGTTTCGAGGCTCGCTGCGCTCGCACCTCAACCACCGTCGGTGCGTCGTGGTTGAGTTCCGCTCGTGGTCGACTCGCTGAGCAACGCCCAGGCCCGCAGGATCGCGCTGGCCGCCCAGGGGTTCCTCGACAAGCCCCATGCCGAGCCGACGAT
>NZ_JANINT010000253.1:0-2289 GCF_024509035.1 Nocardioides sp.
GCTCCTCGTCAGAGCGAGCGAACTCCGGCAGCAGCGCCAGCACCTCAGCGGAAGGCGCGGACATCGGCATCCCCCCAGACGGCTGGTCGCTTCTGCACGTACGCCGTGAAACCCTCGGCGGCATCCGGCACCTCGTGGATGAACCGGTCGAACAGGTCGCGCTCCAGGCGGAGGCCCTCCTCGATCGTCACCGACTGCGGCGCTGCGACCAGCCGCTTGACCATTGCGATCACCGGGCGGGACCGACCGCGGATGCCCTCCAGCAGGCGCTCGACCTCCGCGTCGAGGTCCGCCCGGGGCGCGGTGGCCAGGGCGAGGCCCCACTCGACCATCGTCGGGCCGTCGAGCCAGCGCGGCGTCAGCATCAGGGCCTTCGCCCGCTGATCGCCGAGCTTGCGCGGTGCCCGCTGGCTCGACCCGGCGCCCGGCGGCACCCCGAAGTCGATGTGGATGTCTCCGACGCGTGCCTCATGCGCCGCGATCACCAGGTCGCAGGCCAAGATCAGCTCGAAGCCGCCGGCGCGGGCCAACCCGTTGACCTGGGCGATCACCGGCACCGGCAGCTGCTCCAGGCGGCGCAGCACCCGGTGGAACCGATCCAGGAAGGGCAGGAACACCCCGTCGGGGTCACCGAAGCAGCGACCGAGGAAGTCCAGGTCCATCCCGACACTGAACGCCTTCGGACCTGCTCCGGTGATCACCACCGCTCGCAGCGAGCGGTCGTCGTCGACGGCGTCCATCATCGCGTCCAGGCCGTCGAGCACCCCCGGATCGATCGAGTTCATGGTCGCCTCACCGTCGAGGACGGCATGGAGGACCTGGTCGGCCACCGTCCAGCGCACCTCGGTCACGAGGCCCCCTCGGTCACGTGGGTGCGGGCGAACTGCAGAAGGTGCGCGGCGTAGGTCTCAGGCACGCGGAGGTGGGGCTGGCCCGGGAGGCCCTCAAGGATCTCCAGCCGCGCGTCGCGGGCCAGCTCCATCGCCATCGCATCCTTCTCGGCGAGCAGGTCGAACTCGGCGTCGAGGAGCAGGACCGGCACGTCCAGGGACGCGAGCGGACCCGAGGGATCGTGCCGGAACGCCGCCTGGTAGCCCCAGTCGTAGCGGTCCTTGACCCGCAGCAGCTCGATCGCCGCGGTGTGCAGCAGCTCGGGGGTCAGGTCCGGCCAGATCCGCTGGTAGCGCTCCACCGCCCACCGGAACTGAGCTCCGTCGACGTCGGTGGGGACGTCCGGCGTCCAGCCGGCGATGTGCGCGGCCCGCTCCTCCTCGTCGTAGAGCGCCACTCCGCTGAGCACCACGCCGGCCACCCCGCCCGAGAGCCGGTGCGCGGCCTCGATGGCGATCGAGGCTCCCGTGTGGACGCCGGCGAGCACCACGTCCCGCATCCCGATCCGCTCGGCGGCCTCGCAGAGCACCGCGGCGTACTCCGGGATCTCACGACCTGGGCCGTCGGGGGGCGTGGACGCGCCGTACCCGGGGGTGTCGAAGGCGACCACCCGGGCATGGGGCGCGAGCTCCTCCAGCACCTTGACGAACACGCGCGAGGACAGCGGGGACTCGTGGAAGAGTCCGATCCACGGTCCGGCCGACCCGGCCCGCAGCGCGTGCACCTGCCCCCAAGCGGTGTCGACGTAGCAGCCTCGGACGCCGGGGTTCATCGGGGAGACCCGACCTTGACCAGGAGGTCGACGTCCCCGTCGGCCTCGATCCGTGGCGCCGGGGCCCCGGCGGGGATCCGGACCAGGGAGCACGCGGAGAGCCCGCCGCCATCGGCGACGAGCCGGCCGGCAGTCGAGATCAGGTAGCGGTCCCGGTCGGAGGTGGCGGGCGTCGAGGACCATCCGTCGGGCAGCCGGACCAGCACGCTGCGCGAGGCGGTGTCCTCGTTGAGGCTGAGCAGCTTGCTGCGCAGGGTTCCGCCGCCGAGCGCGGTGAAGTCGTCGTCGTGGCTGCGCCAGACCATGAACCTGGTCTCCACGCGACGGACGTACCCGCGGGGACCGAGCCCCTGGTTGGGCTCCGGACGCGGGTTGTGCCCGGCCTCCTCGTCGGGCCGGACCACCCGCGAGACGCGGTCGCTGCCCTCGGCGGGGTCCTCGCCCTCCATCATCAGGATCGTCTCGAAGCCGTCGGGAGCGTCGGCCATGTGCACCCACCCCGGCGGCCGCCAGAAGTAGTCACCGGGCTGGAACGGACCCTCTGCGGACAGCCGTGCCTCGCCGCCGAGGAAGAAGGCCTCCTCCACGCTGTCGTGGTAGGCCTCGCTGAGGTCGATGTAGCCGGG
>NZ_JANINT010000253.1:2299-2923 GCF_024509035.1 Nocardioides sp.
CGATCCGCCGGCTGCTGTCGTCGATCCACAGCTGCTTCATCCAGTACTTCGACAGCAGGCCCTGCACCCGGTCGGGGTCGTCGCCGAGGTTGTCGCGGAACGCCGGCTCCATGGTGGCGAAGACCTCACCCCCGTTGACCCACGGCAGCGACTCGTTGTCGACGATGGTGACCTGGTCGGGCATCTGCGATTCCTCTCCGGTCCTCAGACCGTGGCTCGGCTGGGCGAACAGCTGCGCCGTCGGTCCGACCTCGACGAACTCGCCGAGGTACATGACCGCGACGCGGTCGCTGACCCACTCCACGGTGTGCATGTCGTGCGAGACGAACAGGTAGGCCAGGCCGAGGTCCTCCTGGAGCTCGGCCAGCAGTGCCAGGATCTGCGCCCGGATCGACAGGTCCAGAGACGAGGTGGGCTCGTCGAGGACCACGAAGCGCGGCCTGCTGATGATCGCCCGGGCGACACCGACGCGCTGCTGCTGGCCGCCGGAGAGCTCTCCGGGCAGTCGGGCGGACGCGTCTGCTGGCAGCCCGACCCGTTCCAGCGCCTCGCGGACCAGCCGGCGGGTCTCCGTCGTCCCGAGCTCCGGCCGGTGGATCTGCAGCGGCTCGGCGACGATCGCCC
>NZ_JANINT010000254.1:0-9987 GCF_024509035.1 Nocardioides sp.
CGCCTGAGCCAGGGGGTCAGCGACGCCGCCGACGGGGCGGCCCGGCTGCACACGGGCGCCGTGCGCCTCTCCTCCGGGGCCGGCCGCCTCTCCTCCGGGGCCGACCGCCTCGCCGGCGGTGCCAGCAGGATCGGCCAGGGTGCCGGCCGGCTCGCCGACGGCGCCGGGTCGGCGGCCTCCGGTGCGGACCGCCTCACCAGTGGCACAAGTCGGCTCGCCAGTGGAGCCGGCCAGCTCTCCGACGGCGCCACACAGGCGGCCGACGGTGCCGCGTCTCTGGCCTCCGGTGCGGGGCGCCTGGCGGGTGGGGCCGAGCGGCTCGGCTCCGGCTCGGGCCGGCTGGCCGCCGGGCTGCGCAGCGGGGCGGACGCCGTACCGACGATGGGTGCCGAGCAGCAGCAACGGCTCGCGCGGGCGGTGGCCGCGCCGGTCGTCGGCCGCAGCGAGGTGGCCGGTACGGCGGAGTCGACCGCGGTCGGCATCGCCCCGGCCCTGCTCATGCTCGCGCTCTGGCTCGGCGTCGCGCTGGTCTACGTGCTGCGGCCGCCGCTGCCGCCCGCTCGGCTCCAGGAGCCCGGGCTGCCGTGGCGGGTCGCGCTCGCCGGCTGGCGTCCCGCGCTCCTGGCCGCGGTGGTCCAGGCGGCGCTGCTCGTCCCGGTGCTCGCGCTGTTCGACGTCTCGGTGGCGCGACCCGGCGTGCTCGTGACCGGCCTGCTGGCGGCGGCCGCGGTGTTCGCCGCGCTGGTGCAGGGCATCGTGGCGCTGCTCGGGCCCGCTCGCGGCAAGGCGACCGTGCTGGTGCTGCTCGCGGCGCAGGCGCTGCTCCTCGGGGGGCTGCTGCCGGTCGACACCGCTCCGGTCGCCGTCCGCGTGCTGCACGGACTGCTGCCGCTGCCAGCCGCCGCGGACGTCGTCCAGGCGGGCGTGGCCGGTCGTGGGGCCGTCATGGGGTCGGTCCTGCTGCTGGTGGCGTGGGGGGTGGTCGGTCTGGTGCTGTCCACGCGCGCGGCCCGGCGGGCTGCCACGGTGAGGCCCGACGGCCTCCGCGACTCCCGCCACGGGGGCGGTCTGCGGCGCGAGGAGCTCGCCGTCTGACACGGGACCCTAGATTGGTCCGGTGAGCGAGGTCGGTGGTGCGGGCGGCGTCCGGCTCGGTACGCCGACCGGTCGCGCGGTCGTCGCCGCTGCCGTCCTCGGGTCGGGCATGACGATGCTCGACGGGACGGTCGTCAACGTCGCCCTGCACACGATCGGGGAGGACCTGGACGCCTCCTTGGCGCAGCTGCAGTGGATCACCAACGGCTACCTGCTCTCCCTGGCCAGCCTGATCCTGCTCGGCGGCTCGCTCGGCGACCGCTTCGGCCGGCGGCGGGTGTTCGTCGTCGGCACGGTGTGGTTCGCCGTCGCGTCGCTGGCCTGCGGGCTCGCGCCGACGCCGACCACCCTGATCGCCGCGCGGATCCTCCAGGGCGTCGGCGCCGCCCTGCTCACGCCCGGCAGCCTGGCGATGATCCAGGGCGCCTTCGTCCGCGACGATCGGGCCCGGGCGATCGGCTCGTGGTCGGGGCTGACCAGCATCGCCAGCGCGATCGGTCCGCTCGTGGGCGGCCTGCTGGTGCAGTACGCCAGCTGGCGCTGGATCTTCCTGATCAACCTGCCGGTCGCCGCGCTCACCGTGCTGATCGCGCAGCGCACCGTCCCCGAGACCCGTGACCCGCACGCCCCGCGCCGCCTCGACGTCGCCGGCGCGCTGCTGGCCGCGCTCGCCCTCGGGACGCTCACCTACGGCCTCACCGAGTGGGGCGGCCCGCTGGCGCCCTGGGCGGGCCTCGTCGCGGTCGTCGCCGCGGCGGCGTACGTGCTCGACGAGCGGCGCACCGACCACCCCATGCTGCCGCTCGGGATCTTCGCCGACCGGACGTTCAGCGCCGCGAACGCGATGACGTTCGTCGTGTACGCCGCCCTCGGCGCGGTCCTGTTCTTCCTGGTGCTGCAGCTGCAGACCGTGAGCGGGTACGGCGCGCTGCGGGCCGGTCTGGCCACGCTCCCGATCACGGTCTGCATGTTGCTGCTCGCCTCGCGCGGCGGGGCGCTCGGCACTCGCATCGGGCCACGCGTTCCGATGACGTTCGGCCCCCTCGTGATGGCGGCGGGCACGCTCCTGCTGCTGCGGGTCGGGAGCGACGTCGACTACTGGACCGACGTCCTGCCCGGCCTCGTCGTGTTCGGCGTGGGCCTGGCGCTGATGGTGGCCCCGCTGACCGCGACCGTCCTGGCCGCGGCCTCCGACGAGCACGCCGGCATCGCCAGCGGCGTCAACAACGCGGTCGCGCGCGCCGGGTCGCTGCTCGCGGTCGCGGCGCTGCCGGCGGCCGTGGGCCTGGGCGGGGAGGAGTACGCCGACCCGGCCGCGTTCGACGCGGCGTACGGCAGCGCGACGGTGGTGTGCGCGGCGCTGCTCGCGGCGGGGGGCGTGCTGTCCTGGCTGACGATCCGCACCCCGGCTCGCGCGGGGCGCCCGATCAGCGGCTGAGCGGGTCGCCGAGGTCGAGCGTCATGAAGGTGCTGTAGACGCTCGGGCCGTAGTCGCCGAACGGGCCGCACTCGACGAACCCGTGGCGCGCGTAGAGCGAGCGCGCCGGCTCGAACGCCTCGGGCGTCCCGGTCTCGAGGCTCAGGCGGGCCAGGCCGCGCCCGCGGGCGAGCGCGACGAGGTGCTCGACGATCGCGCCGGCGACGCCACGCCCGCGCGCCGCCGCGGCGGTGTGCATCGACTTGAGCTCGCCGTGGCCTGCCCCGAGGTCCTTGAGGGCGCCGACGCCGAGCACCTCGCCGGCCACGCGGTAGGACACGAACGTGATCGTGGGATCGACCAGGGACTCGACGTCGAGGGCGTGCACGTCCTCGGGCGGGCTGTGCTCGGCGGTGAAGGCCAGGTGTCGCTCGAGCAGCGCTCGCACGTCCGCGGCCCGCGGGTCGTCGACGGTGATCTCGCCCTCCACCCGCGGAAGACTAGGCCGTGCCCTGGTGCGAGACGAAGATGCAGAACGGGTGTCCGGCCGGGTCGAGGAGGACGTGGAGCGGCTCGTCCTCGTCGTCGCTGCGGTCCAGCGCCTCGGTGGCGCCGAGCTCGAGGGCGCGAGCGCGCTGTGCCTCGAGGCTCTCGACGTCGGGCACGGTCATGTCGAGGTGCACCATCATCTGCTGGTCGCCGGGCCGGTCGGGCTCGGGCCGCCACACGGGGGCGACGTACTCGGCGTTGGCCTGGAACGACAGGCCGCGGCCGTCCGCCCGGCTGTAGGGCACCGGGCCGATGACCAGCCAGTCCTCGCCGCGGGGGTCGGGCTCGCCGGGCGGGGGCGGCTCGTCGCCGGGACGGTAGGCGTAGCCGAGCAGCGCGCGGTAGAACTCCGCGAGCGCCCGGGGGTGCCGGCAGTCGAGGACGGTCTGGGCGAGGAAGGGATGGCTCGCGCTCATCCGGCCACGCTACGCGCGCATCCGTGCTCCGCACGCCTCAGGAGACGGAGTGTGCCGCCGATCGGTGGGGGTACGACGTCCCCTGGGGGACACGGACGGGAGGGACCACCATGACCACCACACTCGCGGCGCCGGTGCGCCACCGCACGCGCCGGGCGCCGACGCCTGCGGCGCGCAAGCCCCGGGTCGCCGTGCGCCCGCAGGACCTGGTCGACCTGATGGCCCGCCGACCCGACCTGGTCGGCGTCTACAAGCCGGCCGACGTCGCCGCCGAGGCGATCCGCTGGTCCGCCTGAGGATGCCTGCCCCGGCGCGTCTCCTGGTGCCATTACCTCAGTAGGTCGCTAAACTTAGACCTTGTGGGGCCTGAGGTCCGATGACCCGCCCCGTGACGCTCTGGTCGCTACGGCGGCGCTGGTCACGGGAGCCCTGGTGTTCTCCGAGCGGTTCGACGCGCTCCCGACCGCGGTGGCGGCCTACGCCGGCGCGGCGTGGGTGCTGTGGCTCGAGCGGGACGCCGCGCACCGACGGGAGGAGACGCGCCACCGATGACGAGCACGACACGCGAACGACACACCCGACCCGGCGCGGCGCCGGGCTCCGTGGTCCGGAAGGCCCGCGCTGCGGCCCGGGCCCGGGACCTGGTCCGGCTGATGGACCGCAGACCCGAGCTCGCCGGTGTCTACCGGCCCGCCGACCTGGCCGTGGAGGCCATCCGCTGGTCGGCCTGACCGAGCCGACTCGGCGCATCTGCAGGTCCCAACAGGCGCGAGTCGGCGCGTCTGCAGGTCGGCCCGACCGCGTGACCGGCGGCCTCCCGGTGCTCGATTGCCCGTGCCGGCACTGAGGAACGCACCTGTCGGGATGCCGCCACGGTCCGGTTGCGCGGGACGTCGTGCGACGTGGTCGCCTGGGCAGCCACCTCGGATGACCTCCGCCGGGTCGCCCCTGGGAGGTCATACGTTTCGGGGGTCCTGGCGCCCAGAACGTACGACGTCCCCTGCAGACCCGCCCGTACCCAGCGGCAGCGCCGGGCCAGGCTCTCGAGTCGTCAGCGGAAGACGACGGTGCGGTGCCCGTTGAGCAGCACCCGTGACTCCGCGTGCCAGCGCACCGCGCGCGCCAGCACCTGGGTCTCCACGTCGCGGCCCGCGGAGACCAGCTGGGCCTGGGAGAACCCGTGGTCGACGCGCATCACGTCCTGCTCGATGATCGGCCCCTCGTCGAGGTCGCCGGTCACGTAGTGGGCGGTCGCGCCGACGAGCTTGACCCCGCGGTCGAAGGCCTGGTGGTAGGGCTTCGCGCCCTTGAAGCTCGGCAGGAACGAGTGGTGGATGTTGATGGCGTGGCCGGCCAGCTCGCGGCACAGCCCGTCGGACAGGATCTGCATGTAGCGGGCGAGCACGACCAGGTGCACGTCGAGCTCGTCGACCAGCTCGAGCAGCCGGGCCTCGGCGGCGGGCTTGGTCTCCGCGGTGACCGGGACGTGGTGGAACGGCACGCCGTACGACGCCGCCATCGGCTCCGCGTCGCGGTGGTTGGAGACGACCGCGGCGACCTCGATGCCGAGCGACCCCGTGCTGGCCCGGAACAGCAGGTCGTTGAGGCAGTGCAGGTCCTTGGAGACCATGATGATCGTGCGGTACGGCGCGGCCGCGTCGCGGATCTCGAAACGCATCTCGAACGTCTCGGCCACCGGCGCGAACTCCGTGCGCAGGACGTCCTCGTCGACCTCTCCGGGGACGTCGACCGCGATCCGCATGAAGAACCGCCCGCTCAGGGCGTCGCCGAACTGCTGGCTCTCGGTGATGTTCGCTCCGCGCTCGGCCAGGAAGCCGGTGACGGCATGCACGATGCCGGGGCGGTCGGGGCAGGAGAGGATCAGCACGAACTCGGACACCGCACCAGTCTCCCATCCGGCGACGCCGAGCACTGACCCCGGAGCAGGTCTCGACGTACCCTGACCGCGGGAGGGATGTGATGGCACTCGGACGCGCGCGCAGGACGGGTCGGAGCACGGCGGTGCTCGGCGTCGTCGTGCTGCTCGGCGCCGTGACCACCGCCTGCAACGAGTCCTCCGGGTCCTCCGAGGCCGGCGCCCCCGCGTCGAGCGGGTCGACCACCGCGACCCCCGCGGCGGGCAGCCCCACCGCGCAGGCGACCCTCGACCCCGCCCACGCGGTCGACCCGCCGGGGAGGCGCACCGGACTCATCTCCGGGCCGGACATCGTCGCGAACGGCTCGAAGACCATCACCCCGGAGCGGGTGCGGGCGATCAAGCGGTTGAAGGGCGTCGTCGACGTCGAGCAGATCTCCCTGGCCCAGGTCGTGATCGAGAACCAGTCCCTCAACATCGCGGCCGTCGACCCCGCCACCTACCGCAACTACGTCATCGACAGCGACAGCGCCAAGACCGACGACGTGTGGGCCCGGGTCGCCGGCGGCGAGCTCGCCATCCGCCCGGCGCTGAAGAAGCGCGCCGCCATCGACGACCAGGGCTTCCTCCGTCTCGGCAGCGCCCAGAACGCGCCGCAGGTCCACGTGGGGGCCTACGCCCCGCAGTCGTGGCTGGTCGACGCCGTGGTCAACGACACCTGGATCCCCGACCTCGACATGACCGAGGGCAACGCGCTGCTGATCCGCACCGGCACGACCGCGCCGATCACGCTGCGCACGCCGATCGAGCGGATCCTGAAGGGCAGCGACGCCTCGGTGCAGATGACCGACGCGGTGGCGCGCAACGGCCTGGACACCGACGTGGTGCAGACGGCGGTCGTCACCGGCACGGTGGCCGATGCCGTCGGCACGTTCCGCTACTCCGTGCTCGCCGGCGGACGTATCGCGCCCGACCCCGGCTGGGTGGCCTCGCACATCGCCACCAGGACCGTGCCGATCCTGGGCACCGTCACCTGCAACCGGTTGATGTTCCCGCAGCTCGAGGCCGCCCTGCGCGAGGTGCAGGCCACGGGGCTGGCCGACAAGATCCATCCCGGTGAGTACGCCGGCTGCTACTACCCGCGCTTCATCGCAGGCTCGACCAAGCTGTCCAACCACGCCTTCGGCCTCGCCCTCGACCTCAACGTGCCCGGCAACCAGCGCGGCACCGCCGGCGAGATCGACCGCGGCGTGGTCGCGATCTTCAAGTCGTGGGGCTTCGCGTGGGGCGGCGACTGGTCCTACACCGACCCGATGCACTTCGAGATGAACCGGCTCGTGGAGCCGCGGTGACGCCCGAGGACTTCTTCGCGGGCAACGACGCCGGCCTGGCGGCGTACCGCCTCGCCCACGACGCGATCGGGGGCTGGGGCGGGTGCGAGGAGCGGGTCGGTCGCAGCCAGGTCTGCCTGCGCCGCGCGCGCGCCTTCGCGTGGCTGTGGAACCCGCGGCAGTACCTGCGCAACGCCGGTGCCGACGTCGTGGTGACCTTCGCACTCGACCACGAGCTCGACTCGGCGCGGATCAAGCAGGCGGTACGCACCGGGCCGCTGCTGGTCGTCCACCACGTCGAGCTGCGCGACCCCGCCGCCGACCTCGACGAGGAGCTGCTCGGCTGGCTGCGCGAGGCGTACGACCGGGCCGGCTGAGCACCCCGGCTCGGGGACGTGGCCTAGCCTCGGGCTCATGCGAGCCGCCCGAGTGCTGTCGACCACCGGACCTGCCGACGTCGTCGTGGAGGACGTCCCCGAGCCCACGCCCGGGCCTGACGACGTGCTCGTCGAGGTGCACAGCGTCGGCATCTCCTTCCCCGACCTGCTGCTGAGCAAGGGGGAGTACCAGCTCAAGCCCGAGCTGCCGTTCACCCTCGGCGTCGACTTCGCCGGCACGGTCGTCAGCGGCGGTCTCTTCGAGCCCGGACAGCGGGTCGCCGGCGTGAACGGGTACGGCGGCGCCGCGGAGCTGGTCGCCAACCCGGCGATGTTCACCTTCGCCCTGCCCGACCACGTGTCCTTCGACGAGGGCGCCGCGCTGCCGATGAACTACCTCACCGCGCAGTTCGCGCTCGCCGAGCGCGGTGGACTGCGCGCCGGCGAGACCGTGCTCGTCCACGGCGCCGCGGGCGGGGTCGGCACGGCGTCGATCCAGGTTGCGAAGGGGTACGGCGCGCGCACCCTCGCCGTCGTCAGCAGCGAGGAGAAGGCGCAGGTCGCGCGTGCCGCCGGCGCCGACGAGACCGTCCTGCTCGACGGCTTCAAGGACGCGGTCCTGGACCTCACCGGCGGGCAGGGCGTCGACGTCGTGGTCGACGTCGTCGGCGGCTCGGTGTTCACCGACTCGCTGCGCTGCCTGGCCGCACAGGGCCGGCTGCTCGTGGTGGGCTTCGCCGCCGGGCAGGGCATCCCCGAGGTCAAGGTCAACCGCCTGCTGCTCAACAACGTCGACGTGCGCGGCGTCGGGTGGGGTGCCTACGCGATGATGCGGCCCGGCTACATGCAGCAGCAGTGGGCCGAGCTGGTGCCGATGCTGGCGTCCGGGGTCGTCAAGCCGCCGGTCGGCGCGACGTACGACCTCGACGACGTCGCGCGGGCCCTGGTCGACATGGACGAGCGGCGCACGCTCGGCAAGTCGGTCCTGCGGGTGCGCTGAGCCCCCGGGGCAGGCCCGCCGTTCGCTCTGCGCGAAGGGGAGGCGTAACTGGGGCCGCCCCCGGCTACTGTCGTCGCCGTGACGATCCTCGACGACGCCCGCGCGGGCATGGACACCGAGATCCGGCCCCAGGACGACCTCTTCGGTCATGTGAACGGGCGCTGGCTCGACGAGACCGAGATCCCTTCCGACCGGTCGAGCTGGGGCCCGTTCGTCCAGCTCGCCGACGTCGCGGAGGAGCAGGTCCACGCGATCATCGAGGACCTCGCCCGCAAGGTCGAGGCCGGCGAGGAGGTCGACGAGGACGCCCACAAGATCGGCGACCTGTTCGCGTCGTTCATGGACACCGCGACCATCGAGCGGCGCGGCCTGGAGCCGGTGCGCCCGCTCATCGCGGCGGTCGGCGCGCTGCGCGACATCCGGGACCTCGCGGCGTTCCTCGGGGAGTTCGAGAGGATCGGCGGGCACGGGCTGTTCGGGTCCTACGTCGACACCGACTCCAAGGACTCCGACCGCTACCTCTTCAACCTCGTCCAGGGCGGTCTCGGGCTCCCCGACGAGTCCTACTACCGCGACGACAAGTTCGCCGAGATCCGCGACAAGTACGTCGCCTACCTCACGCGGCTGCTCGAGCTCGGTGAGCACCCCGACCCGGCCGGCGCGGCCGCCACGGTGCTGGCGATCGACACCCGGCTGGCCGCGGGCCACTGGGAGCGCGCCGAGACCCGTGACGTGCAGAAGACCTACAACCTGATGTCCAAGGCCGACCTCGTCGAGCTCTGCCCGGCCTTCGACTGGGACGCCTACATCACCAACCTCGGCGGCACCGACGCGACGCTCGCCGAGGCGTGCGTCCGGCAGCCGTCGTACTTCGCGCACCTCTCGACGGTCCTCGAGGAGTTCCCCCTCGACGACTGGCGCCAGTGGCTGCTCTCCCACGTGCTGCGCTCGGCCGCGGCCTACCTCACCGACGACTTCGTCGAGACCAACTTCGACTTCTACGGCCGCACGCTCAACGGCACGCCGGAGCTGCGGGCCCGGTGGAAGCGCGGCGTCGCGCTCGTCGAGGGCGCGATCGGCGAGGCCGTCGGCAGGCAGTACGTCGAGCGGCACTTCCCGCCGCGCGCGAAGGCGATGATGGACGAGCTGGTCGCCAACCTGCTCGCGGCCTACCGCGTCTCCATCGAGAAGCTCGACTGGATGACCGAGGAGACCAAGCAGCGGGCCTACGACAAGCTCGACACGTTCCGCCCCAAGATCGGCTACCCCGAGAAGTTCCGTGACTACTCCGCGCTGCGGGTCAGCCACGACGACCTGCTCGGCAACGTCGCGGCGGCGTCCGCCTTCGAGACCGACCGCCAGCTCGCCAAGATCGGGTCGCCGGTCGACCGCGACGAGTGGTTCATGCTGCCGCAGACCGTCAACGCCTACTACAACCCGGGCACCAACGAGATCTGCTTCCCCGCGGGCATCCTCCAGAAGCCGTTCTTCTCGCCGGACGCCGACGAGGCGGAGAACTACGGCGGCATCGGCGCGGTCATCGGCCACGAGATCGGCCACGGCTTCGACGACCAGGGCGCGCAGTACGACGGCGCCGGCAACCTCAACGACTGGTGGACGCCCGAGGACAAGGCGGCGTTCGAGGTGAAGTCCCAGGCGCTGATCGAGCAGTACGACGCCTTCGAACCGCGCGCCCTGCCCGGCGAGCACGTCAACGGCGCGTTGACGGTCGGCGAGAACATCGGCGACCTCGGTGGGCTGACGATCGGGCACACCGCGTTCCTCATCGCCCGCGGCGGCTCGGCGAGCGCCGAGGAGCGGCAGCGGCTGTTCCTCAACTGGGCCTACTGCTGGCGCACCAAGCGACGCAAGGAGCAGGAGCAGCAGTACCTCACCATCGACCCGCACAGCCCGCCGGAGTTCCGC
>NZ_JANINT010000254.1:9997-24161 GCF_024509035.1 Nocardioides sp.
CGACCCGGAGGCCCGCGTCCGCATCTGGTGACGGGGCCTCACCGCCACCTGTAACGCCCGTTTACCCTTTCCTCCCTCTTGCTGCAACATCCTGGGCAGTTGGGGTAACACGGCGTTACAGCAGGTTGCGGCGCCGGGGGAGGGCGGCATGAGCACGATCGAGGCGCACCGGCAGTCGGCGTACCGCGTCCGGGTGGACTGGGGGCCCACCGGCGCGGCGGCGATCGCCGAAGGCGCGGACGTGGCGGTGGTGGTCGACGTGCTCTCGTTCACCACGACGCTGAGCGTCGCGGTCGAGCGCGGCATCGCGGTCCTCCCGTTCCGCTGGAAGGACGAGCGCGCGGCGGCGTACGCCGAGGAGCGGGATGCCGTCCTGGCACGCGGCCGATCCGAGCGCCACGGCGTCAGCCTGTCGCCGCTGTCGGTGCGGGCGGCGACCGGGGTCGAGCGGCTGGTGCTGCCCTCCCCGAACGGGTCGACGATCGCGTTCGATCTGGCGGCCCGCGGGGTCCGGGTCGTCGGAGCGTGCTTGCGCAACGCGACCGCGGTGGCCCGGTGGCTCCCAGCCGGAGCGACGGTCGCGGTCGTGGCCGCCGGGGAGCGGTGGCCCGACGACGCCCTCCGCCCGGCGGTCGAGGATCTCTGGGGTGCGGGCGCGGTCATCGCGGCGCTGGTCGACCGCGGCGCGACCGACCTCAGCCCCGAGGCCCGCCTGGCCGAGCAGGCGTTCCGGGCGGCCGGGCCACGGCTCGCCGAGGAGCTGCGCGGCTGTGCGAGCGGGCGTGAGCTGGTCGAGATGGGCTTCGCCGCAGACGTCGACGTCGCGGCCGAGCTGGACGCGAGCGTCGCCGTACCCGTGCTGGAGGGCGAGGCGTTCGTGGCGGTGGCAGACTCCCGGCCGTGACCGGACCACGAGACGCCGCGACCCGCAAGGCCGACACGCTCGCGATGTGGGCGAGGCCCGCCATCGACGTGTGGGTCGCGACCGCCTCGGCGGGCGGCGAGGCGCACCTGGTGCCACTGTCGTTGGCGTGGACCGAGGAGCGGCTGGTCGTGGCGGTGCAGGAGAGCTCCCGCACCGCCCGCGACGTCACCGCGTCGGGCCGCGCGCGGCTGGCCGTCGGGCCGACCCGCGACGTGACGATGGTCGACGCCGTGCTCGACCGCGTCGTGCCGGTCGCCGAGGCCGGCGAGCTGGGTGAGGCGTACGCCGCCCAGGCCGACTGGGACCCGCGCGGCAGCAGCGGCTACGTGTACCTCGTGCTGCGGCCCGAACGCGTCCAGGCGTGGCGCGAGGCCGACGAGATCGCCGGTCGCACGCTCATGCGCCACGGGGCGTGGCTGGTCTGAGGCTGCTCACTCGAAGCGCTGGACGGTCATCGTCCAGTCGTCGAGCCAGCCGGAGTCCGTGGACGCGTCACCGGTGGTGCTCGCGACCACGGCGAACGTGTGGGCGCCGCGGCGGATCTTGGTGCAGAACTGCGCGGAGTTGCTCTGGTAGCTCGCCTCGGACGTGAACGCGAACGGGCTGCCGTTGTCGGCGTACGGCGCTGCCGGCACGCCGTCCTTGTGCATCTCGAGGCCCATCCAGCCGCTGCCGGTGTAGTAGGACTCCGCGGTGAACGTGACGAGCACGGTGTCGGTGCCGCGGCGCGGTCCGTTGAGCGTCACCTGGGCACCCGGCACGGCGACGTCGGCGCCGGTCGTTCCCGGGAACGAGAACGGCTCCGCCGAGAGCCGGCTGGTCATCGCCGTGAGCGCCCCGCCGCTGCAGGTGACCGGAGCGGTCGCCCGGGCAGCGACGCGCTGGCCGGCGTGAGGGGTCGCGCGGTCGTCGCCGGCGGACCCGGTGGCCGTGCTGGGGGTGGTGGCGGCGCCGACGAGGCCGAGGGTGGCGATGCCGGCGACGGTGGCGAAGCTGAGGGTGCGCATCGTGCTCATGCGGTGCTCCTGGGGTGGGGCGGCCCGCCAGTTCGAGCCGCGTCGGGGTCCAGGAGCGACGCGTCTCAGCCCAGATACCTCCGCCGGGGGCTCAGCCCTCGCAGCGGCTGGAGTCCTCCACCGCCCGGCACGTGTCCACGTCGGCTCCGCCGTCGCCCACGTCCTTGCCGAGGCCGCCGCGCAGCAGGTCGCGGCCGGGGCCGCCGAAGAGGTGGTCCCTGCCGTCGCCACCGAGCAGGACGTCGTCCCCGCGATCGCCCGCGATCCACTGGCCGCCGCCCGTCGCCTGCAGGCGGTCGGCCCCGGGGCCGCCACGCAGGTAGCCGAGCCGGGCGACGGTCAGCACCACCACGTCGTCGCCGCTGCCCCCGCGCAGGTCGGGGAAGTCGCCGTCGCGCCCCCCGTAGCTGATCCGGTCGTCGCCGGGCCCGCCGTACGCGAGGAAGGCGCCGCACACCCGGTCGTCACCGCCCAGGGCGTGCACCTCGCCGCCACGGGAGACGATCACGTCGTCGCCGGGGGTGCCGCGCACGAAGCCCGAGGCGACGATCGTGGCCGGGCGACCCCAGCAGGTCGGCCCTCCCGTCTCGGCGGTGGCCGGCGCGGAGACGCCGGCGGCGGGAACGAGCGTTGCCAGGGCCGCGACAGCGACCAGTGTCCATCTCCCGAGCACGAGCACACCTTCCTGAGCGGGCGGCTGGTCCGGCCCTCTCCCAGGAGGACGCCGGACCCGGCCGATCGGTTGCATCCAGCGCGACGCCGGCACAGGTGCGCCCCGTCGTCGTCTCGGCCGGCGCTGGTAGACAGGGGCCGTGACCTCCTCGACCGCGACCGCCGTCCGCCAGCGTGCGGAGGCGCACCTGCGCGCCCTGGTCGGGCGCGAGGAAGCGTCGCTGCGCGAGGACCAGTGGTCGGCGATCGAGGCGCTCGCGGTCGACCGGCGCCGAGCGCTCGTCGTCCAGCGCACCGGTTGGGGCAAGTCGGCGGTCTACTTCGTCGCGACGCTGCTGCTGCGTGAGGAGGGGGCCGGGCCCACGGTGATCGTCTCGCCGCTGCTGGCGCTGATGCGCAACCAGATCGCGGCCGCCGAGCGGGCCGGCATCCGGGCGGTCACGATCAACTCCACCAACATCGAGGACTGGGAGCCCATCCACGCCGCGATCGCAGCGGGCGAGGTCGACGTGCTGCTGGTCAGCCCCGAGCGGCTCAACAACCCCGGCTTCCGCGACGAGGTGCTGCCCCGGTTGGCCGCGACCTGCGGACTGCTCGTGGTCGACGAGGCCCACTGCATCTCCGACTGGGGCCACGACTTCCGGCCCGACTACCGCCGCATCCGCACGCTGCTCGGCGACCTCCCCGACGGCATCCCGGTGCTGGCCACCACCGCCACCGCCAACGCGCGCGTGACCGCCGACGTCGCCGAGCAGCTCGGCGCCGGCCACGGCTCGATGGGCGAGGTGCTCGTGCTGCGCGGATCGCTCGACCGCGAGTCGCTGCGGCTGGGCGTGGTGCGACTCACGACCGCCGAGCAGCGGCTGGCGTGGCTCGCCGACCACCTGGCCGAGCAGCCCGGCTCCGGCATCGTCTACTGCCTCACCGTCGCCGCGACCCAGGAGATCGCCGACTACCTGCGCTCACGCGGCCACCGGGTCGCGGCCTACTCCGGGCAGACCGAGACCACCGAGCGGCACGCACTCGAGCAGGACCTCGTCGAGGGCCGGGTCAAGGCGCTGGTCGCGACCAGCGCGCTCGGCATGGGCTTCGACGCGAGCCTCGGGTTCGTCGTCAACATGGGTGCGCCACCGTCGCCCGTCGCCTACTACCAGCAGGTCGGCCGCGCCGGCCGTGGCACGAACGAGGCGACGGTCGTGCTGCTCCCGGCGCCCGAGGACCGCGACATCTGGGCCTACTTCGCCTCGCTGGCCTTCCCCCGCGAGGAGCAGGTGCGCCGCACGCTCGAGGTGCTCGCCGCCGAGGGTCGCCCGTTGAGCACCGGCGCCCTGGAGACCTACGTCGACCTCAACCGCACCCGCTTGGAGACCATGCTCAAGGTGCTCGACGTCGACGGCGCCGTACGCCGGGTCCGCGGCGGCTGGGAGTCCACCGGAGCGCCGTGGGTCTACGACGAGGAGCGCTACCGGCGCGTCACCGAGGCCCGCCAGCGCGAGCAGCAGGCGATGCTGGACTACATCACGACCGAGGCGTGCCGGATGCGCTACCTGCGCGACCAGCTCGACGACCCCCTGCAGGAGTCTGGGGAGGCGGTCGACTGCGGCCGCTGCGACAACTGCGGCGGGCTCACCTTGTCCTCCGAGGTCTCGACGGCCTCGCTCGACGAGGCGAGTGCGCTCCTGTCCCGGCCGGGCGTGGTCGTCGAGCCGCGCAAGATGTGGCCGACCGCGCTGGCCAACCTCGGCATCGACCTGCGGGGCAAGATCACCGACGGCGCTCTCGACGGCCGCGCGGTGGCCCGGCTGACCGACCTGGGCCACGGCCAGGCGCTGCGCGACCTGTTCGCCCCCGCCGCCCCCGACGGCGCGGTGCCGGTGCCGCTCGTGCGGGCGGTCGTCGAGGTGCTCAGCGACTGGCGGCCGCCGGTCGACGCGATCGTGGTGGTCGAGTCCGAGACCCACCCGACGCTGACCGCCGACCTGGCCGCGGGGCTCTCCCGCTACCTGCGCGTGCCGGTCGTCGGGCGCTGGGCGATCGTCAACCCCGACGTCGCGCCCGGTCAGGGCTCCGCCAACTCCGCGCAGCGGGTGGCGGCCGTCGGCCGACGCTTCAGCCTCCAGGCCGACGAGCCCCTCGACGGCCAGCGGGTGTTGCTCGTCGACGACCGCGCCGACACCGGCTGGACCCTGACGCTGGCCGCCCGCGCCCTGCGTCGTGCCGGCGCCGCCGAGGTGCGTCCGCTGGTGCTCGCCGCCACCACCTGATCGAGTCGGCGCGTCCGCAGATGCGAGGTCGTGCAGTTGCGCCGACTCGACGCCGGCCGTGACCTTCTGCCCTGGCGGCCGAGCGGCCGGGGCTCCTAGCGTCGAGGCGTGCCTGAGCCGCAGTCTCGGTGGCGTCTCCCGCTCGCCGGTGCGGCGTTCGCCGCAGCGGTGGTGGTGGCCTCCGCCGGGCTCGGGCTGGCGGTGCCGCACCTGCGCAAGGAGGGCGCCGGCGCGGTGGGGATCCTCGGCGTCCTGCTGCTCGCCGCCGGCGCGATGGCGGCGGTGCGTGCTGCCCGGCGGGTGCTGGGGAGCACCAGCCGCCGGTGGTGGGCGTTGAGCATCCCGGTGCTGCTGGTGACCGTCTACGTCGGTGCATGGACGGTGGGGCAGGGCGTCGCCGCCAGCCTGCCCGGCCGCCCCGAGCTCGGGTCGCGCACACCCGCGGACCTCGGGCTCGCCTACGACGACATCACCCTGCGGACCTCCGACGGGGTCGAGCTCGCCGGCTGGTGGGTCGCTCCGCGCAACGGCGCCGCCGTGGTCGTCATGCACGGCGCCGGCTCCACCCGCACCGCGGCGCTCGACCAGGCCGGAGTGCTGGCAGGCGCGGGCTTCGGCGTACTGCTCGTCGACGCCCGGGGGCACGGCGAGAGCGAGGGCCGGGGCATGGACCTGGGCTGGTGGGGCGAGCAGGACGCGGCTGCCGCGGTGGACTTCGTCGTCGCGCAGCCCGGCGTCGACGCCGACCGGGTCGGGCTGCTCGGCCTCTCCATGGGCGGTGAGGAGGCGATCGGCGCCGCCGGGGTCGACGGACGGGTCGGGGCCGTCGTCGCCGAGGGGGCGACCAACCGGGTGGCGTCGGACAAGGGCTACCTCGACGCGTACGGCGTGCGCGGTCACCTGCAGCAGGGCATCGACCGGCTCACCTACGCCGTGGCGGGTCTGCTGAGCCCGGCGCCGGAGCCGGAGCCACTGCGGTCCTCGGTGGTGACGGCCGCCGAGCGCGGAGCGCGGTTCCTGCTGGTGGCTGCGGGCGAGGTCGAGACCGAGCGGCTCGCTGCGGAGCGCCTGCAGCGCGCCGCCCCGGCATCGGTGGAGGTGTGGACGGTCCCCGGCTCCGGGCACGTCCAGGGCCTGCGGACCGCGCAGACCGAGTGGGAGCGGCGGGTCGTCGGCTTCCTCCAGGCCGTGCTGCTCGGCGACCGATGAGCGGACGCGTCCGCGGGTGCGGCAGGCTGGAGCCATGACTGCGCAGGACGGCACGCACGACGAGGACGCCCGGGTGGCCGAGCTGGGCGAGCGCCTGGCCACCTGGCTCGAGGAGCTCGGACTGGCCTCGAGCCTGGAGGCGGCCGGGCTGCCGACCTATCTGCGCGACGAGCGCGGTCGGGCGGCGTGGACCGACCCGGCCACGGGCCTGCCGATCGCGACCGTCCAGCTGGAGGACCTGGAGCGGCTGCTGCGCCGCGACGGGTCCGAACCGGAGCACGCGGTGCCGGTGGCCCTCCTCCAGCTCGCCCGCCAGGCCCGGCTGCGCGAGGAGCTCCTGGCGAGCCCGTGGTTCAGCTACGAGACCCTGGCCGAGCTGCGCGGCACCTCCGTCGACGCCACCCGGTTCGCCGTGCACAAGGCCGGTGGTGAGCACCGTCTCCTGGTCGTCGCCGCCGACGGGCGCACGGTGGTGCCGGGCTTCCAGCTGACCACCCACGGCGACCTGCGGCCGGAGCTGGCACCGGTCCTCGAGCCGTTGCTGGCCGCCCGGATGGACCCGTGGAAGGCGTGGGCCTGGCTGACCCAGCCGGCCGGCCTGCTGGGCGGCCAGGTGCCCGAGCAGGCGGTCGCCGACCCCGAGACCGCGGAGCTGGTGCGCCACGCCGCCGTACGCCTGGCCGAACGGGTCGCCGCCGACCGCTGAACGGCGGGGCGTGGACGGGCCCTAGAACACGTTCTAGTGTGCGGGCCATGACCGACGCACCCCGACCACCCCGACCGCTCCGCGTCGTGCAGTGGACCACCGGCAACATCGGACGCCGCTCGCTGCACGCGATCATCGCGCGACCCGACCTGGAGCTGGTCGGCGTCTACGCCCACGGCGCCGAGAAGGTCGGGCGCGACGCCGCCGACCTGTGCGGGTGGCCGGAGCCGACCGGCGTCCTGGCGACCGACGACGTCGACGCGTTGCTCGCGCTGGGTGCCGACGCCTGCTGCTACAACCCGCTGTGGCCGAGCATCGACGAGCTGTGCGCCCTGCTCGGCGCGGGCGTCAACGTGTGCACCAGCGCCGCCTGGATCACCGGCGGCAAGCAGACGGAGCAGGACCGGGCGCGGATCCTCGAGGCGTGCGAGCGCGGCGGGGCGACGATCTTCGGCAGCGGCGCGCACCCGGGGATGACCAACCTCGTGGGCATGGTGCTGAGCGGCTCCTGCGAGCGCGTCGACGAGATCCGGATCACCGAGTCCGTGGACTGCTCGACCTACGAGTCCGCGGAGACCCAGCGTGCGATGGGCTTCGCGCAGGCGCCCGACACCCCGGGGCTCGCCGAGTCGGTGCGCCGCGAGTCGGAGGTCTTCGCCGAGTCGGCGGCGATGATGGCCGATGCCCTCGGCGTCACCCTCGACCGGATGACCTTCGACGTCACGTTCACGCCGGCCACCGGCGACTCCGACCTGGGTTTCATGACGATCCCTGCCGGCACGGTGGGCGGCGTGATGGGCTACCACCGCGGCTGGGTCGGGGAGCGCAACGTGGTCAGCGTCGGGTTCAACTGGACGATGGGCCAGCACGTCGTACCGCCCAAGCCGCTCGCGCACGGGCACGTGGTGCAGGTGTTCGGGAGGCCGAACATGCGCACGGTCATCCACTGCCTGCCCCCCGAGGACTGGGACGAGCCGGGCTTCATGGGCCTCGGGATGATCTACACCGCGATGCCCGTGACCAATGCGGTGCCGTACGTCGTCGCCGCCCGGCCCGGGATCGTCACGCTCGCGGACCTGCCGCCGGTGACGGGGCGGGTTGCGGGGTTCGGCTGCTGACAGCCGAAACCCGCACGACACGCCGAGAGCTACCGGCGTGTCGTGCGGCTTTCGGCAGCCAGGTCCTCGTGGCTAGTGGCCGACGACCAGCGTCGGGTCGACGTGAGCGACCTTGCGTCGCGGCAGGAACGCGGCGGGGATCAGCACGCAGGCCACCAGGATCGTGGCCACGACGAACACGGTGGCGAACGCGTCGGCCATGCCGGGGATGAAGGTCGCCGGGTCGCCGGGGTCGAGGTCGATGGTGCCGTTGGTGAGCAGCACCGAGAACAGCGCCGTACCCATCGATGCGGCGACCTGCTGGACGATGTTCATCAGCGTGGAGCCGCGGGCGATCGTGTGCGCCTGCAGGGTCGCGAGCGCGGCCGACATGATCGGCATCATCGTGCCGCCCATGCCCAGGCCCATCACGAACAGCGCCGAGCACAGGTAGAGGTAGGAGGTGTCCGCCTCGATCCGGGTGAACATCGCCATGCCGACGGTGATCACCGAGATGCCGGTGAGCACGATCTTCCCGGGGCCGATGCGGTCGGCCAGCACGCCGGCGATCGGCATCGTCAGCATCGCGCCGACGCCCTGGGGTGCGAGCAGCAGACCGGCGTGCAGCGCGTCCTCGCCGCGCACCGACTGGAAGTAGAGCGGGAAGAGCAGGCTGGCGCCGAAGAAGGCGATCGCGAACAGCGACATCGCGAGCACCGCGACGGTCATCGTGCGGTGGCCGAAGAGCCGCAGGTCGACCAGCGGGTGGATGTTGTTGCGGTTGAGCGCCCACGGCACGAACGCGGCGATGAGCAGCAGGCCCACGACGGAGGGGCCGACGACCTGCATGGTCCAGATGGTGCCGTCCTCCTGGCGGGCCTCCGGGATCGAGGAGACGCCGTAGAGGAACGCCGCGAGGCCGGGGGAGAGCAGCAGCATGCCGACCCAGTCGAAGGTCTCCGACGGCTCGACGTGGTCGCGCGGCAGGACGACCGCGGCGTAGATCAGCGCGAGGATGCCGATCGGCAGGTTGATCAGGAAGATCCAGTGCCAGCTGGCGGAGTCGATCAGCGCACCGCCGAGGATGGGGCCGAAGATCGGGCCGAGCAGCATCGGGATGCCGAGCACGGCCATCACGCGACCGACCCGTTCCGGGCCGGCGGCCCGGGTCAGGATCGTCATGCCGAGCGGCATGAGCATGCCGCCGCCGATGCCCTGCAGGACCCGGAACGTGACGAGCATCTGGAGCGAGGTGGCCGCGGCGCACAGCACGGAGCCGGCGGTGAAGAGCAGCACGGCGAGCAGGTAGAGCCGCTTGGTGCCGAACCGGTCGGCGGCCCACCCCGTCAGCGGGATGACGCTGGCGAGCGCGAGCGTGTAGCCCGTCATCGTCCAGGCGACCTGGGCGGAGGTGGCGTCGAACTCGCTCTGGAACGTCTGCAGGGCCACCGAGACGACCGTGATGTCGAGGATCGACATGATCGCGCCGAGCACCACGACGCCGGCGACCATGAGCACCCGCGCGTCGAGGCCGTCCGGAGGAGCGTCGCTGCTGCCGGGTGTGGAGGTGGCTGGGGCCTGGGCGGCGGAGCTCTCGTCCTGGGTCTCGGTCACCGGGCGAGGCTACGTGGCGGTACCGACGGCCAGCACCCTACTTTCGGCTCTGCGGCCTATGGGGTGGGTCACCAGGGGAGTGCAAGTTCCAGGGGAGCTCAGGACAGCTGGGCCTCGACCGCAGCGACGAGCCGCGGGTCACCGGGCTCGACGCCGGGGCTGAAGCGGGCGACGATCGCGCCCGATCCGTCGACGAGGAACTTCTCGAAGTTCCAGGTCACGTCGCCGGCCTCGCCGTTCTCGTTGGGCGTCTCGGCCAGCGCGCGGTAGACCTCGTGGCGGCCCTCGCCGTTGACGTCGATCTTCTCGGTCATCGGGAAGGTGACGCCGTACGTCGCGGAGCAGAACTCCGCGATCTCCTCGGCCGACCCCGGCTCCTGCCCGCGGAACTGGTTGCAGGGCAGGCCGACGACCGTGAACCCGCGGTCGGCGAGCTTCTCGTGGAGCTCCTCGAGGCCGGCGTACTGCGGCGTGAGGCCGCACTTGCTGGCGACGTTGACGAGCAGGGCGGGCTTGCCGCCGGTGATCTCGCCGAGGGTCGTGGGGGTGCCGTCCAGGCGCGCGATGGGGGCGTCGAGGATGCTCATGGTTGCAGGCTACGTGGCGTCCGGAAGGCGACCTGTCGGTCGGTCCGGCTACCGTCGCCCGAGTGAGCTTCGTCCCGGTGACCGGTCCGGCGACGTTCCGTGCCGCCGAGCCGCCGCGGGAGGGCGTGGTCGAGTTCACCGACGAACGGCGGACCGTGAGCCTGCCGATCCGGGCCGCGCTGCCGGTGCTCACCAAGGCCCGCTCGCGCGAGGACCTGCACCCCAGCGTCGGGGTGCTCTCCGGCGCCGCGCTGCTCGCGCTGCGACTGGTCGCGGCTGGCAAGTTCGCCCCCGCCGGCACCCCGCCGGCCTGGCGGGTGGCCGGGCTCGACGACGAGGACGAGCACCGCATCGCGATGCTCGCCGGAGCGGGTGCCGGGGCCGACCCCGAGCAGGAGCAGGTGGTGCGTGACCTGCTGGACGCCGTGGCCGACGCGATGCCGCGCACCCAGCCGACGCGCGCTGCCGTCGTCGCCCCCCGCGAGCGGCGCCCGACGTTCGAGGAGCGCCTGCAGGCGCGGCTCGCGCGTCATCATCGGCCCGACCCGCGGGAGCTGCCCCAGCTCGTGACGATCTCCCTGCGGGTCGAGGCCGACGAGGAGGAGCTGGTGGCGGGCTCCGTCCGCCTGGTGCCGCAGGCGCACGACGAGCAGAACCCGCTCCACCTCTGCGACCTGGCGCTGCTGTGGACCGGGACGCCCGAGGAGCACGGCTTCGGCGAGCGCGCGCGCACCCACGCGACGATCGCGCTGCGTGCGGCCGCGGATGCCTGGCCGGTGCTCGATCGGTTGCTCGAGCTGCGGGTGCCCGACCAGCTCGTGCTCGACACCGACGAGCTGGTCAGCCTCCTCGACCAGGGCGTCGGCGCGCTGCGCGACCGCGGCGTCGACGTGCTGTGGCCGCGCAGCCTGGGCCGCGACCTGACCGCCACGACGGTGCTCGACCGCGCCCCGTCATCGGCCGCGTCGTCAGGACCGCGTGAGGAGCCGCTCAACGAGCCGGCGCTCGGTCGTGACGCGCTGTTCTCGTTCAACTGGCAGATCGCCATGCACGGCGATCCGCTCACCCCCGAGGAGATGGACCAGCTCGCCGGCTCCGCCACCCCGTTGCTGCGGCTGCGTGGCGCCTGGACCGTCGTCGACCCCGCGATCGCCCGCAAGGCGCGCAAGCGCCTGATCCGCACGGTCAAGCCGGCCGAGGCGGTCGCCGCCGCGCTCACGGGCACCGTCCAGGTCGCCGAGGCCGAGGAGCACGTCGTCGTCGGCGCCAGCCTGCGGAAGGTCCGCGAGCGGCTGCTCGGCGCCGCCACCCGCGAGGCCGTCGAGCCACCGGCCGCCCTGGAGGCGACGCTGCGCGACTACCAGCGCCACGGGCTGACCTGGCTCGCGGAGATGACCTCGCTCGGGCTCGGCGCCTGCCTGGCCGACGACATGGGCCTGGGCAAGACCGTCACGCTGATCGCGCTGCACCTCCACCGGCGGGAGCGGGACTGCGTCGGCCCCACGCTGGTGGTCTGTCCCGCGAGCCTGCTCGGCAACTGGGAGGACGAGATCCACCGGTTCGCGCCCGGGGTGCCGGTGGTCCGGTTCCACGGCAGTGCGCGGGACGTCTCCGCCGCCGGAGACGGGTTCGTCCTGACGACGTACGGCACGATGCGGCGAGACGCCGAGACGCTCGGATCCGTGGCCTGGGACCTGGTGGTCGCCGACGAGGCCCAGCACGTCAAGAACCCTCGCACCTCGACCGCGCGGGCGCTGCGCTCCCTCGAGAGCGCGGCCCGGGTGGCGCTGACCGGCACCCCGGTCGAGAACAACCTCACCGAGCTGTGGGCGATCCTCGACTGGACGACGCCCGGTCTGCTCGGCAGCCGCAACGCGTTCCGCAAGGCGTGGGCGGCGCCGATCGAGTCCGGCAACGAGCCCGCCAAGGCGCGCCAGTTCGCCGACCTGATCGGCCCGTTCCTGCTGCGCCGCCGCAAGTCCGATCCCGGGATCGCCCCCGAGCTGCCCGCCAAGACCGAGACCGACCACCGGCTCAGCCTGACCCGCGAGCAGGTCGTGCTCTACGAGTCGTTCGTGCGCGACACGATGGCGCGCATCGAGCGTGCGGACCCCGGCGACCCGGCCGCCCGCCGCGGCCTGGTGCTGATGCTGCTCACCGGGCTCAAGCAGATCTGCAACCACCCGGCACAGTTCCTCAAGCAGTCGGCGGTCCGGCTCTCGGGCCGCTCGGAGAAGGTCGACCTGCTCGACGAGCTGCTCGGCACCG
This sequence comes from Nocardioides sp., assembly GCF_024509035.1. Classification (GTDB taxonomy): domain Bacteria; phylum Actinomycetota; class Actinomycetes; order Propionibacteriales; family Nocardioidaceae; genus Nocardioides. The sequence continues at coordinate 22,356 of NZ_JANINT010000254.1, forward strand.
TCCTCGCCGAGGACGGCGCGGTGCTGGTGTTCACCCAGTACGTCGCGATGGCGCGGCTGCTCGAGGGCCACCTCGCGCGCACCGGCGTACCCCACCAGCTGCTGCACGGCGGCACCCCCGTCCGCGAGCGGGAGGCCATGGTGCAGCGCTTCCAGGCCGGTGAGGCCCCGGTGTTCCTGCTCTCGCTCAAGGCCGGCGGCACGGGCCTCAACCTCACCCGTGCCGACCACGTCGTCCACGTCGACCGGTGGTGGAACCCCGCCGTCGAGGACCAGGCCACCGACCGTGCCTACCGGATCGGTCAGACCAAGCCCGTGCAGGTGCACCGGATGATCACGCGCGGCACGGTCGAGGAGCGCATCGCCGAGCTGCTCACCCGCAAGCGAGCGCTCGCCGACGCCGTGCTGGCGCGGGGCGAGGCTGCGCTGACCGAGCTCAGCAACGAGGAGCTGCGCGACTTCGTGACGCTGCGGGCCACCGACCTCGACCGGGACGACTGATGGCGGGGCCCGTGCTGCACGCCCGCCTCGCGCCCCGACGGTCCGCGGTGCGGGCCACCACCTGGTGGGGCAAGGCGTGGGTGCGGGCGGTCGAGGAGGCGGCGTACGCCGAGTCCGAGCTCGTCGCCGCGCGCGCTCTCGCGCGGCAGGGCCACGTCGGGCAGATCGCGACCGAGCCGGGACGGTTCGTCGCCTCGGTCGAGGACCGCCGCGGGCTCTGGACGGTCGAGGGCTCGGTGCCGGTGCTCGACCGGCGCGACCTCGACCTGCTCGTCGAGGCGGTCGCGGCCGAGTCGGGACGGATCGCCGCACTGCTGGCGGGCGAGCTGCCCTACGGCCTGGTCGAGCACGCCGACGAGGCCGGCGTCGAGCTGCTGCCCTACGGCGGCGAGCTCGGCTCGTCGTGCACCTGCGACCACTGGGCCGACCCGTGCGTGCACGCCCTCGCCGTGCTCCAGCAGCTCACCTGGCTGGTCGAGGCCGATCCGTTCGTGCTGCTGCAGCTGCGCGGGCTGCCCCGCGACGACCTGCTGGGCCGGCTGCACGAACGCGCCGGCTCCGACCGGGTGGAGGGCCTGGGGCTCGACCTGGAGCCCGACCTCGAGGCCGCCGTCGAGGCCGCGCTCTACGCGGCCCGGCTGCTCCAGGACGGGGACGGCTCAGCCGAGGCCGAGTGAGCCCAGGGCCATCCGGCTCAGCAGGCCGCGCATCCGCTCGTCGGGGAGCCGGCCGCTGTGGGGCGTGGAGTTGATCAGTCCGAACGCCGCGTGCGCCATCGAGCGGGTGGTCGGCACGTCGAGCCCGGCGTCGAGGCGGCGCAGCTGTGCGGCCCACAGGTCGACGTACTCGCGCTGGAGGCGGCGCACCGTATCGCGGGCCTCCGCGGGCAGCGCCTCCCAGTCGCGGTCCTGGACGACGATGAGTGCGCGGTGGCGCAGCGCGAAGTCGACGTGCCAGTCGACCAGCGCCTCGAGCGCCGAGCGGGGACCCTCTGCGGCCGCGACGCGCTCGGTGCCGACCCGCAGCAGCTCCTCGCTGATCGCGACCAGCATCTCGGCCAGCATCGCCTGCTTGGACGGGAAGTGCTTGTAGAGCGCCGGTCCCGAGATCCCGCACGCCGCCCCGAGGTCGGCGACGGAGACCCCATGGAACCCGTGCGTCGCGAACAGCTCGGCCGCGGTGGCCAGGATCTGCTCGCGACGGCTCATGGGCTCAGGTTAGTGCGCGTTAACCCGTGCCCATCGACCGATCCACGTTGACCCGCCCGAAAGTTTCGGGCGGGTCGACGTCAGGCCAGCGAGAGGAA
>NZ_JANINT010000255.1:0-1347 GCF_024509035.1 Nocardioides sp.
ACCCTGGACGCCGACGTCGTCGTCAACGCCGCGGGGCCCTGGTCGGGGGCGCTCATCCGGGAGCTCGGCCTGGACGCCGACTTCGCGCTGACCTCGCGGCCGCTGCGCCAGGAGGTGCACCAGCTCGCGGCACCCGGCGGCCCGGACGTCGCGGTCGCGGACCCGGACCTCGGCGTCTACCTGCGCCCGCAGGCCGCCGGGCAGCTGCTCGTCGGCGGCCTGGAGCCGGAGTGCGACCCGCTCGACTGGCTGGACCGCCCCGAGGACGCCGACCCGCGGCCCACCCGTCGGGTCTTCGAGGCCCAGACCCTGCGGGCGGCCCGGCGGGTGCCCGGCCTCGCCGTGCCGTCCCGGCCGTCGGGGATCACCGGCGTGTACGACGTCACGCCCGACTGGGCGCCGATCTACGACCGCACCGCGCTGCCGGGCGTGTACGTCGCGATGGGCACCAGCGGCAACCAGTTCAAGAACGCCCCGGTCGTCGGCCAGCTGATGGCCCACCTCGTCGGGGCGGTCGAGGGCGGCCACGACCACGACGCCGAACCGCTCACCTGGCGCGCGCCGCGCACCGGCAACGTGCTCGACCTCGCGACGTACTCACGGCTGCGCCGGGTCGGCCCGGACGCACCCTCGAACGTGCTCGGCTGAGGGGCCCGGCGTCACCGGTACGGCGTGTCGAGGGCGACCGGCGGGGTGATCGTCACGCTCGCGTCGGGCGAGACCGAGACGACGGCGTACCTCGTCCGCTGGGTGTCCGGGTCGACGTACATGATCGCGAACCGGGCCGGGTGGACGATGATCCCCGGGTTGGGCTTGGTGTCGGCGTGGCCACCGGCGCTGCCCAGGGTGAACTCGGTGGCGGACTCGTCGGTCGCCGTCTGCACCTGCTGGGGGCCGAGGAAGTCGTAGGAACGGCCGTCCAGCACCGCGGTGCCGACGCACCCGGTCGCCGCGATGCGGCGCCCGAGCAGGTGGTCGTGGACGAGCACGAAGTCGGGGTGCTCGGTGCACGTCTCGTCGATCATGTCGGCGACGAACCGGTCGACGTCGACCTCCGGGTCCCGCAGCACGTCGCTGGTCCCGAAGTCGCCGACGGTCGAGATCCGGGGGTCCGCCGCGGCGAGGAGGCGCAGTCCCGACACCTCCTGCGTCGTGCCGTCGCCGACCTGCCAGCCGCGGTCCTCGGCGGCCGCGACGATCGTCGGGGTGTCGTGCAGCCCCGGCGCCAGGTGGATCGGCCGGTCCTCGGCGTAGTAGTCGAGCGTGTCCAGGACGTAGAGCTCGAGGCGCTTGCCGGCGAAGGTGAGGTCGCCGGTCAGCGCCACGAAGTCGGCGTCGAGCAGGCGT
>NZ_JANINT010000255.1:1357-2249 GCF_024509035.1 Nocardioides sp.
CCGCGAGCACGAACACCACCTCGCCGTCACCGCCGGCCAGGTCGGGCTGGGCGGCCAGCGCGGCCTTGAGGTTCGCGGACACGTCCTCGTAGAACTGCGAGCGCGGGCGCAGCACCGACAGGAACGGCAGCACGTCGGCCAGCAGTCCGGTCACCTGCGTCCCCTCGAGCGGCGTACCGTCGAAGACCGGGCTGGCGACGGGGGTGCAGCGTCAGGCGGAGCCGGCGGTTGTGGCGGGCGACCAGCTCCGCCTGCTCGGGGGAGTACGACGCCAGCCGGCGCCGGCGCTGCCAGGACAGCCCGACGACCGCACCCACCGCGAGCGCGCCCGCGACGAACCCGCCGATGCCCCACAGCAGCAGGTGCCGGCGCGCGGTGGCGCCGATCAGGTGGATCGCCGGGCGGGGGTTCTCCCACAGGCCGGCGAGGTAGCGGCGGGTGGGCTTGTCGCTGGGGACCAGCCGGTTCCAGTCGGCGTCGATGTCCACGCCGACGGCCTTGCCCGCGAGCCGCTGGTGCTGCGTCCGCACCAGCGCCCCCTGGAACAGCCGGCTGGTGTCCTGGCCGAGCACCGGCCGCACCGACACCTGCTGGCCGGCGACCTGGACGTGGGCCGGCGGCGCGTAGCCGATCGCCACCAGGGCGGTCGCGAACGGCACTGTGACGAGCAGCGCCGTCAGGGCGACGGTCCGCGCGACCCGGAGGGCGGGTCGGCGGGCCCGGGACGTCATACGGACAGTGTGTCCCCTTCCACCGTCCGTATGACGTCCCGGGGAACCTCCGCCGGTGAGCGCGGGCTCAGCCCCGCGAGTCCTCCGCCACCCACATCGCGTCGACCGGGTCGACGACCAGGACGGCGGACCGCGACTCGCGCACGACGGCGCGGACGACC
>NZ_JANINT010000255.1:2259-2653 GCF_024509035.1 Nocardioides sp.
ACGACCGAGCCGAGGTGGTGGGAGACCCGGTTGCCGGTGCGGTGCCGGCCGACCACCACGAGGTCGGAGCGGCGCGACTCCTCGACGATCGCGTCCGCGGGGCGGCCGTGCCGGACGGTCAGGTCCACCGGGACGCCGGTGAACTTGGCGGTGAGCGGGTCGAGGTCCTCGCGCAGCCGCGCGGCGAGCTCGGCCGAGTGGGCGTCCTTGCGGTCGCCGTCGAAGACGACGTCGTCGAACGCCTCGCTGTACCGCCACGTGTGCACGACACGGAGGGTGGCCGCGCGAGCCTGGGCCTCCTCGAACGCCGCCTGCAGCAGGTGGGCGGTGCTGCCGACCTCGTCGACCCCCACCGCCACGACGCCCGCCGCGTGCTCCGGCACGGACCAGTACG
>NZ_JANINT010000255.1:2663-2916 GCF_024509035.1 Nocardioides sp.
TCGGGACGTGCCGGTGGTCGGCGCCCATCCGCTCCGGCTGCAGCACGATCTCGGCACCACCGGCGCCGGCCTCGACCAGGGCGGCCGCCGGGTGCCCGACGACGAGCTGCGTGGTCACCGGCAGCTCGGCCCCCAGCTCGTGGCGGGCCTCGTCGGCGACCTCCTCGAGCATCCGCTGGGCCTCCTGGAGGACGGGCTGGCGGGTGACCGCGATGGGGTCGGCGTCCGCGCCGGTGAGCAGCGGGTGCAGCGC
>NZ_JANINT010000256.1:0-13958 GCF_024509035.1 Nocardioides sp.
TTCCGCCGTTCGCGTCCCGCAAGCACCTGCCGAGCCGGCTGGCCCGGCTGCGCGAGCTCGACGGGCGGGCGGCGGTGCGCGTGCGCGGGTCGGGCACGGAGTTCGACTCGCTGCGCGAGTACGTCCGCGGCGACGACGTCCGCTCGATCGACTGGCGCGCGAGCGCTCGCACACGCACCGTCGTGGTGCGCACCTGGCAGCCCGAGCGCGATCGCCGGGTGGTGATCGTGCTGGACACCTCGCGGACCTCGGCCGGCCGGGTCGGCGACGTACCCCGTCTCGACTCCGCGATGGACGCCGCCCTGCTGCTCGCGGCACTCGCCGCCCGCGCCGGCGACCGGGTGGACTTCGTCGCCGGCGACCGCCGGGTGCGCACCCGGCTGCGTGCAGCCGGCGCTCGCGACGTCGCCGCGCGGCTCCAGGAGGCGATGGCCGACCTGGAGCCCGTGATCGCGGAGGCCGACTGGGGCGGGCTCGCCGGCGCCGTGGCGGGCCTGGGCCGCCAGCGGGCCCTCGTCGTGCTGCTGACCCCGCTCGAGCCGGCGGCCGTCGAGGAGGGGCTGCTGCCCGTGCTGCCCACGCTGACCCAGCACCACCGGGTGGTCCTCGCGTCCGTCCGCGACCCCGCGCTGGAGGAGCTCGCCGCCACCCGCGCGACCCTCGACGAGGTGTACGACGCCGCCGCCGCGGAGCAGGTCCTCGACCGCCGCCGGCACACCGCCCGGTTGCTGCGGGCCCTCGGCGTCGACGTGGTCGACGCCGACGCCGAGGCGCTGCCGCCCGCGCTGGCCGACCACTACCTGTCGCTGAAGTCGCGGGGGCTGCTCTGAGCTGGCTGGGTCCCGGCCCAGGAAGCCCCGGGTCAGTCCTGCGCCGCGACCCGGTCCTCGAGCAGCGCGGCGTCGAGGTCGCCGGTGGCGCCGCGGCGCACGGCGTCACGGCCGAGCACGAACACGTAGGCGAAGAACACCGCCTCGGCCAGGAGGCCGATGCCCACGCGCGCCCAGGTCGGCAGCCCCGACGGGGTCACGAAGGCCTCGATGACGCCGCTGACGAGCAGGACCGCGACCAGCCCGAGGGCGACCGTCCCTGCGGTGCGGCCCTCGTGGGCGAGCGACTGCGCGCGGGTCAGGGAGCCCGGCTCGACCCAGGACCAGAACAGCCGCAGGCCGACTCCCCCGGCGACGAAGACCGCGGTCAGCTCCAGCATCCCGTGGGGCAGGATCAGGCCCCAGAAGTGGGCGCCGTGGTCGTGACGGATCATGATCGAGCCGATGATCGCCAGGTTCGCGATGTTCTGGAACAGCAGGTAGACGATCGGCACGCCCAGCACACCCAGGGCCAGGCAGAGCGCCGCGACCCACGCGTTGTTGACCCAGACCTGCGCGGCGAAGTGGGTGGCGGCGTACTCGCTGTAGTAGTCCTCGAAGTCGTGGGCGACCAGCTGGTCGACCTGCTCGGGCGAGAGCAGGCTCTGCTCGACGGCGGGGTGGTCGAGCAGCCACCACATCATCACGGCCGTGACGACGACGTTGGCGGCCAGCGTGCCGAGCCACCACCACCGCAACCGGTAGAGCGCCGCGGGAAAGCGATCGGTGAAGAACAGGCGTACGCCGTGCCAGGTGCCGGTCCGGGCTCCGACCGCGCGGTTGCGGGCGCGCGACAGCAGCATCGACAGGTGCGCGACCACCGTGGGGTCGGGCGCCGAGCCGCGCACGACCGAGAGGTGCGTGGCGACCTGCTGGTAGCGCTCGACCAGCTCGTCGGCCTCCGCACCGGTGAGCCGGCACTTGCGGGTCAGCTCCTCGAGGCGGCGCCACTCGGGCGCGTGCGCGCCGACGTACGCGTCGAGGTCCACGAGCCGACCTTACGGGTCGCCCCCTCCTAGACTGAGCCCGATGGCGACCCCCGAGCTCGCGACGCTCACCACCGACGACCTCGTCACCGGCGAGGCGGTCGCGCTCGACCTGCCGCCCGCCGGGCTCGGGGTCCGGATCGCCTCCGGCCTGGTCGACGTGCTCGCGACGTCGCTGCTCCTGGTCGCGCTCGTCCTGGGCCTGGTGATCGCGGCACTGCAGGCCGACGACGCGCTCATCCACGTCGCCGTCCTGGGAGCGATCATCGTCGCGCTCGTCGGGTTCCCCGCCGCCCTCGAGACGCTGACCCGGGGCCGCACGCTGGGGAAGCTGGCCTTCGGCCTGCGCACCGTCCGCGACGACGCGGGCCCCATCTCCTTCCAGCACGCCTTCGTCCGCGCGCTCGTGGGGGTCGTGGAGATCTACGCCTTCGCCGGCAGCCCGGCGTTCTTCGCAGCCCTGCTCAGCGCCCGCGGCAAGCGACTGGGCGACTTCGCGGCGGGCACGTACGTCGTGCGCGAGCGGGTCGCCCTCCAGCTGCCGAGACCGGCCCCGATGCCGCCCCAGCTGGCCTCCTGGGCTGCGCGCGCCGACCTCGCCACGCTCCCCACCGGGTTGGCGCTCGCGGTGCGCCAGTACCTCGGGCGGCTCTCGCAGATCGACCCTGCCTCCCGCGCCGCGGTCGGCGCCCGGCTGGCCGCCGCGGTCAGCGAGCACGTCGCTCCCGACCCGCCGCCGGGCACCCCGCCGGAGGTCTTCCTGGCCGCGGTCGTCGCCGCCCGCCGGGAGCGCGACGCCGCCCGGCTGGCGCGCGAGTCGGAGCTGCGGCGCCGGCTCACCCTGCGGCACTGACCCCCGGTCGGGCCGCGGAGCCGCGGGCAGGTCACGAACCGTGACCACCCGCGGGCCGAAGGTCAACAAGTTCTGCTGCCATTGGTCCCTCGCGCCGGATGGATGCCCCACCCACGATGGTCCGTACCGGCAACATCCCGTTGACGGCAGCGATGGAGATCGTCCTGCTCCCTGCAACCGGCTGAGAACTTTCAGCGGATTTGGGAGCGTTCCCACGGAAAAGTGGTGCACGTTACAGAAACGTTACGGCTCGTCCTTGACGGCGGGGAGCGTAAACGTTTGCATCATTTCCGACGGAGCGGGTTGTCGGGCACGCGGACCCAGGACGGACCTGCTGACAACGCAGAGAGGAAGCACGCATGCGGACACGCAACACGCGCCGGGGGATGGCAGTAGCTGCCACTCTCGTGAGCGCAGGACTCGTTCTCGCCGGTTGTGGCGGGAGCGACTCCGAGGGCGGCAGCGACAAGGCCGGCGGCACGTCGCCGGGCGAGGGCAAGGCGGAGTGCGCCCAGCTCACGCAGTTCGGTGACCTGTCCGGCAAGGACGTCACGGTCTACACCTCGATCGTCGCGCCCGAGGACAAGCCGCACATCGACTCCTGGAAGGTCTTCGAGGACTGCACCGGGGCGGACGTCAAGTACGAGGGCTCCAAGGAGTTCGAGACCCAGCTGCAGGTGCGCGTCCAGTCCGGCAACCCGCCGGACATCGCCTACATCCCGCAGCCCGGCCTGCTGCAGACCCTGGTCGGCACCGGCAAGGTCGTCGAGGCACCCAGCACCGTGTCCGACAACGTCGACAAGTGGTTCGGCGAGGACTGGCGCTCCTACGGCAGCGTCGACGGCAAGCTCTACGCCGCCCCCCTGGGCGCGAACGTGAAGTCGTTCGTCTGGTACTCCCCGAAGATGTTCGCCGACAACGGCTGGGAGATCCCGACCACGTGGGACGACATGCTCGCCCTGTCCGACAAGATCGCGGCCACCGGCATCAAGCCGTGGTGCGCGGGCATCGAGTCCGGTGAGGCCACCGGCTGGCCGGCCACCGACTGGCTCGAGGACGTCCTGCTGCGCTCGGTCGGCCCGGACGTCTACGACCAGTGGGTCGCCCACGAGATCCCGTTCAACGACCCCCAGGTCGTCGAGAGCCTCGACAACGTCGGCGCGATCCTGAAGAACGACAAGTACGTCAACGGCGGCATCGGCGACGTCAGCTCGATCGCCACGACCGCGTTCCAGGACGGCGGCCTGCCGATCCTCGACGGCAAGTGCGCCCTGCACCGCCAGGCGAGCTTCTACGCCGCCAACTGGCCCGAGGGCACCGACGTGTCGGAGAACGGCGACGTGTTCGCCTTCTACCTGCCCCCGATGGGTGACGAGTTCGGCAGCCCCGTCCTCGGCGGTGGCGAGTTCGTCGCGGCGTTCTCGGACGCTCCCGAGGTCCAGGCCTTCCAGACCTACCTCTCGAGCGACCAGTGGGCCAACGAGAAGGCCAAGGCCACCCCGAACGGTGGCTGGGTCAGCGCCAACACCGGCCTGGACATCGCCAACCTGGCGAGCCCGGTCGACCAGCTCTCCGGTGAGATCCTGCAGAACCCCGACGCGGTCTTCCGCTTCGACGGTTCCGACATGATGCCGGGTGCGGTCGGCGCCGGTTCGTTCTGGAAGGAAATGACGAACTGGATCACCGGCGAGAGCACCCAGGACGCGCTCGACAACATCGAGAAGTCCTGGCCGTGACGGACCTCCTCCCCGTCGGTCGCTGACCGGCGGGGAGGACCCGTTCCTGCCTCACTGCCACGGCCGCGGCACCTGCCCCAGCGGCGGGTGCCGCGGCTCGGCGCATCTCCACCGTTCCCTGATCCACTGATCTCGCCGCCCACCGACCGCCGAGCCGCCGTTCGGCCGGCCTGAGTCCATCGGGAGTGCCTGTATGTCCACAGGTGAGAAGTTCATCCAGATGCTGATCGCGATCGCGGTGTTCTTCGCCGTCGTCGCGGTCATCCTGCTCGTGACCCAGCGACTCCGGTCCCGCCGGGGTGAGCTGATCCAGTCGGCGGCGTTCGTGCTGCCGGCCATCGCCCTGATCTGCCTCGGCCTGCTCTACCCGGCCGTCAAGACCATCTGGCAGTCGTTCCACGACCGCACCGGCCAGGCCATGGTCGGGCTCGACAACTACCAGACGATCTTCACCGACTCCACCCAGCTCCTGGTGCTGCGCAACACCGCGGCCTGGGTGATCCTGGTCCCGATCATGTCCACCTTCATCGGGCTCGTGTACGCCGTGCTCGTCGACCGCTCCCGCTTCGAGAAGTTCGCGAAGGCGCTGGTCTTCCTGCCGATGGCGATCTCGCTCGTGGGCGCCTCGATCATCTGGAAGTTCGTCTACGACTACCGCGACTCCAGCAACACCCAGATCGGCATCGCCAACGCGATCATCAAGGGTCTCGGCTTCGACACCTACAAGTTCATCCTCAACGACCCGTGGAACACGGTGTTCTTGATCATCGTGATGATCTGGGTGCAGGCCGGGTTCGCGATGACGATCCTGTCCGCCTCGATCAAGGCGATCCCCGAGGACATCATCGAGGCCGCCCGCCTCGACGGCGTCGGCGGGATGAAGATGTTCCGCTACATCACCGTGCCGAGCATCCGGCCCTCGCTCATCGTCGTGCTCACCACGATCAGCATCACGACGCTGAAGGCCTTCGACATCGTGCGCACCATGACCGGCGGCAACTTCGACACCAGCGTGCTGGCCTACCAGTTCTATCGGGAGTACTTCAACTCCTACGACCAGGGCCTGGCCACGGCGATCGCCTCACTGATCTTCCTGCTGGTGATGCCGATCGTCATCTACAACGTCCGTCAGATGCGCAAGCTGGAGGCACGATGACCACCGCCATTCCCGACGAGAAGGGCGTCGAGGCCGTCGTCGCCCAGGAGCCCGTGACCGCGACCGCCAAGCGCGCGCTCAGCTCGCCGTGGGCCTCGCTGGCGGCGATCGTCATCGCCGTGCTCTGGACGATCCCGACCTTCGGCCTGCTGGTCACCTCGTTCCGGCCCGAGAGCGCGATCACCACGAGCGGCTGGTGGACGGCCGCCTGGAACGGCGGCTGGACGCTGGACAACTACGACCAGGTCCTCAACGGCAGCGACACCAACCTGGGGACGTACTTCATCAACTCGATGGTGATCACGATCCCCTCGGTGCTGATCCCGATCAGCATCGCGGTGATGGCGGCCTACGCGTTCGCCTGGATGAAGTTCCCGGGCCGCGACTTCTTGTTCGTCGCGATCTTCGCGCTCCAGATCGTGCCGATCCAGGTCACGATGATCCCGCTGCTCACGCTCTACAACAAGGCCGGCGTGACCGGTCCCGACTCCTTCGGCGGCGGCTTCTACACGATCTGGCTCTCGCACTCGATCTTCGCGCTGCCGCTGGCGATCTACCTGCTGCACAACTTCATGAGCCAGATCCCCGGTGAGCTGATCGAGTCGGCACGCGTCGACGGTGCCGCGCACGTGCAGATCTTCACCCGGATCATGCTGCCGCTGATGGCGCCCGCCATCGCCGCGTTCGGCATCTTCCAGTTCCTCTGGGTCTGGAACGACCTGCTCGTCGCCCTGGTCTTCGGCGGCGGCAGCCTCGAGGTCTCGCCGCTGACCGTGCGGCTCGCCGAGCTGTCCGGCACCCGCGGCAACGACTGGTTCCTGCTGTCGGCCGGTGCCTTCGTCTCGCTGATCGTCCCGCTGATCGTCTTCTTGTCGCTCCAGCGGTACTTCGTCCGCGGGCTGCTCGCCGGAAGCGTCAAGGGCTAGCCACCCGGCTAGCCGAGGAACACCCGTGCACGCCGGGGCCCGGAGGACCAGGAGCTGGTCAGCCGGCCCCGGCGATGTGCTGGGCGAACCACTGGTAGGACGCCTTGGGCGTCCGCGTCTGGTCCGCGGGGTCGACATGCACGATGCCGAACGTCTTGGTGTAGCCCTCCGCCCACTCGAAGTTGTCGAGCAGGGTCCAGAGGATGTACGCGCGCACGTCCGCGCCGGCCTCCCGCGCCCGCTCGGTCGCGGCGATGTGGTCGCGCAGGTAGGCGATGCGGTCCTGGTCGTCGACGACGCCGGAGTCGCCGTCGACGAAGCGGTCGTCGGCGTACGCCGCACCGTTCTCGGTGACCACGAGCGGCAGTCCGGTGCGCTCGTAGGTCTCGACGAGGAGCTCCTCGAGACCGCGCGCCTCGACCTCCCAGCCGATGGCCGTGCGCGGCTCGCGCACGACGATCGAGACGGGGGCGGCGCCCGGGTAGGCGTCGAGCTCGTGGTGCACCGGGATGCTCGGGTCGGGCACGGCCGGGCGGAACGGCGTGTAGTAGTTGATGCCGATCCAGTCGGCCGACCCGCGAGCCAGCTCGAGGTCGCCGTCACGGACGACGGTCGGGTCGGCGAGCTCGGGCGCGACCGCGAGCAGGCCCTCGTCGTAGGCGCCGTCGACCAGCGGGTCGAGCCAGATCCGGTTGCGGATCGCGTCGATGCCGTCCGCGGCCGCCTCGGCCTCCGGGGTCTCCGGCCAGAACGGCGCCAGGTTGAGCGCCATGCCGACCGCGGTCACGCCGGCCTCGTGCAGCCGCTGGGCCGCGAGCGCGTGGCTGAGCACCAGGTGGTGGGCGGCGACGTGCGCCCGTCCGCCCTCACGGCGACCGGGGGCGTGGATGCCCGCGGCGTAGCCGAGGTAGGCCGCACACCACGGCTCGTTGTGGGTGGCCCACACGCCGACCCGGTCGCCCAGGCGCTCGTGGACGATCATCGCGTAGTCGGCGAAGGCCTCGGTCGTCGAGCGCTCGAGCCAGCCGCCACGGTCCTCCAGGGCCTGCGGAAGGTCCCAGTGGTAGAGCGTGGCCGTCGGCGAGACGCCGCGGGCCAGCAGCGCGTCGACCAGGCGGTCGTAGTAGTCGAGGCCACGGGTCTCGACCCGTCCGGTGCCCTCGGGGAGGATGCGCGACCAGGACAGCGAGAAGCGGTACCACCCGACCCCGAGGCCCGCGAGCAGGTCGGCGTCCTCCTCGTAGCGGTGGTAGGAGTCGCAGGCCACCGACCCGTCCGAGCCGTCGCGGATCGCTCCGGGTCGGGTGGTGAAGGTGTCCCAGATGGAGGGGCCGCGACCGTCCTCCGTGCTCGCCCCCTCGATCTGGTAGGACGCCGTGGCGGCGCCGTACGCGAGGGTGCTTCCGTCGGGGAGGTGCAGGCTCATGGCGCCCATGCTAGTGCCTGGACCGGTAAAGTGGGAGCGCTCCCGCTGTGACGGGCATCAAGGACGTCGCCCGCGAGGTCGAGATGTCGACCGCGACGGTCTCGCGCGCCCTGCGCGGCCTCCCGGGCGTCTCGGACGAGACCCGCAGCCGTGTCCAGGAGACCGCGCGCCGCCTGGGCTACGTGCCCTCCCCCAGCGCCGCGGGCCTGGCCAGCGGCCAGACCCGGACGGTCGCGGTGATCGTCCCCTTCGTGACCCGCTGGTTCTTCGCCGCGGTCGTCCAGGGCGCCGAGGAGGTCCTGCGCGAGCGTGGCTACGACCTGCTGCTCTACAACCTGGCCGGCGATGCGTCGGCCCGGCACCGGGTCTTCGAGACCAGCCTGCTCACCAAGCGGGTCGACGCCGTGCTGGTGCTCAGCCTCAAGCCGAGCTCCGAGGAGCTGCGCCGCCTGCAGCAGCTCGGCCGACCGGTGACGATCGTCGGCGCGGACCTGCCCGGCTGGGCGACGGTGCGCATCGACGACCACCTGGCCGCCGCGACCGCCATGGAGCACCTGCTCGGGCTCGGGCACCGCCGCATCGGGTACGTCGGCGGCGCCACCGAGGGGGTGCTCGACTTCACCGCACCCACCGCGCGGCTGGCCGGCTACCGCGACGCGTTGCTCGGCGCCGGGCTCGCCGCCGACCCGGCCCTGGAGGCCAACGGCGAGTTCACCTTCGCGGGCGGGATGCGCGCGGGTCGCGAGCTGCTGGAGCGGACCGACCCGCCGAGCGCGATCTTCGCGGCGTCGGACGAGATGGCGATCGGTGTCATCCGCGCCGCTCGCGAGCTCGGCCTGCGGGTGCCGGAGGATCTCTCGGTCATCGGCATCGACGACCACGAGATGGCGGGGTTCTTCGACCTGACGACCGTGGCCCAGCCGGCGCACGAGCAGGGCCGCGTGGCCGCCCAGCAGGTGCTGCGTGCCCTCTCCCACCCCGAGTGGAAGCCCGAGCAGATCCTCCTGCCGACCCAGCTCGTGGTGCGCACCACGACCGGGCCGCTGAACCCCAGGGCCTGTTGATCACGTCCGTGGTCGGCTGACCGCCGCCATGCACGCGCGCCGGCTGCGTTGCCGCCGCTCGACAGACGACCCGGTATGCCCTCGCGACGGCGCCTTGCCAGCGCACGCACCTGACGACGCTCAGCTCGACCGAGACGTGATCACCAGGCCCTAGGCGCGCACGTAGGCCAGGTCGGTGATCGCCCGACCGGCGGCGAGGCCCTTGCGCTCGAACTTCGTCACCGGCCGCTCGTCCCACCGCTCGACGACGCCGCCCGCGAGCAGCGGCTCGGCGTCGAGCACCTCGACCATCTGGTCGGCGTAGTCGGCCCAGTCGGTCGCCAGCCGCCACTCGGCGCCGGGCGCGAGGCGGGTCGCGGCCAGGTGGGCGAAGGCCGGCGTGACCAGGCGGCGCTTGTGGTGCCGCGTCTTGTGCCACGGGTCCGGGAAGAAGGTCCACAGCGCCGCGAGGCTGTCCGGACCGACCAGGTGCTCCATCGACCACACCGCGTCGACGCTGAGGAGCCGGACGTTCGTCAGCCCCGCGGCTCCGACCCGGCCGAGCGTGTCGGCCACACCAGGCCGCCAGACCTCGATCGCGACCACGTCGTGGTCAGGGCGGCTCGCGGCGAGCGCGGCCGTCGACTCCCCGATGCCCGGGCCGATCTCGACGATGAGCGGCGCCGTACGGCCGAAGCAGCCGGCCAACGAGAACGCGGGGTCGTCGACCGCCTCGTCGGGCACCCACCACCGCTCGGCGTAGGCGTCCCAGGCCTCCTGCTGTCGCGGCGTGAACCGCGTCCCGCGCCGCGAGTAGCTGAGGACCTCGCGCATCCGACGGCCGTCCTCGGTGAGCTTGTGGTGCGGACGGGCGGGACGCGCTCCCGGGGCGGCCCCCTCGGCGGCATGGTCGGGCATGGGACCCATCATCGCCCACGGCTCCTGCGACACGGACGGACGGTCCTGCGTGGGCGGACAGCCGTCCTGTCCAACCGTGCCCTTCGACCCTGTTGAGGCTCCCGCGACCTTCATAGCGTCGGTGTTGAGGACAACGGAGGTCGGAATGAACCACACCATCGGCGATGGCCACGAGGCCGGGCGCCGGATCGCAGTCACCACGTTCCCCTGGGAGCACGAGGACATCGACGAGGTCATGGCGGCGTCCTTCGGCGTCGTCGCGCGCTACCTCGCGAAGGTCCGGGTGCCGATCACCGGCCCTGCCGTCGGCTACTACGTCAAGCAGGACAACGGCCGGTTCCTCGTCTCCGCCGGCTTCGTGGTCGACGAGGCCTTCGAGGGCGACGGCGTCGTGGAGCTGCAGCGCCTGCCCGCGAGCCGCGTCATCTCGACGGTGCACATCGGCCCCTACGACCGCCTCGGAGAGGCGTACGCCGAGCTGCAGGACCACGCGGCGCGCCACCACCTCGTGCTCGACCAGGGCGCCATGTGGGAGGAGTACCTCTCCTCCCACGAGGTCGACCCCGATCAGGTCCACACCCGTGTGTGCTGGCCGGTCACCCACGCGAACGTCTTCGCCTCGGTGCATTGAGCCACGTGGGCGCCGCTCAACCACTAGTTTGAGCGCGTGCTGGATCGCGCCCGTCTTGCAGACCTGAGAGCCGCCGAGGAGGAGCGCTTCTCCGCGACCCACCCCCGCTCGGCCGAGCTGGCGGCGCGGGCCCGCGGACCGTTGCTCGCGGGCGTCCCGATGCCCTGGATGACGCGCTGGCCCGGGAGCTTCCCGCTGTTCTTCGAGTCCGCCTCGGGGGCCCGGCTCGTGGACGTCGACGGTCGGGAGTACGTCGACCTGTGCCTGGGCGACACCGGCGCGATGACGGGCCACGCCCTCCCCCAGGTGGCCGACGCCATCGCGGCGCGAGCACGCAGCGGGATCACCACGATGCTGCCGTCCGAGGACGCGGTGTGGGTGGGCGAGGAGCTCGCGAGCCGGTTCGGGCTCCCGACGTGGCAGCTGGCGATGTCGGCGACCGACGCCAACCGGTTCGTGCTGCGCTTCGCCCGCCACCTCACCGGGCGGCCTCGGGTCGCGGTGATGGACTGGTGCTACCACGGGACCGTCGACGAGACCCTGGCGATCCTCGACGGCGACCGGGTCGTGCCTCGACCCGGCGCGCTCGGACCGCAGGTGCCGGTCGCGGAGACGACCGCCGTCGTGCCGTTCAACGACGCCGAGGCGCTCGACCGGCGGCTCGCGGTGGGCGACGTCGCCTGCCTGCTGATGGAGCCGGCACTGACCAACATCGGGATCGTCCTCCCCGAGCCGGGCTACCTCGACGCCGTCCGCGCGATCACCCGGCGCCACGGTGTGCTGCTGGTCATCGACGAGACCCACACGCTGTGCACCGGGCCCGGCGGGGCCACCGCCGCCTGGGGCCTCGAGCCCGACCTGGTGGTGGTCGGCAAGCCCATCGGCGGCGGGGTGCCGTGTGCGGCGTACGGCATGAGCGCCGAGGTGGCGGAGCGTCTCACCGGGCCGATGGTCGGCCACGAGATCGACGTCGCCGGCGTGGGCGGCACCCTCACCGGCAACGCCCTCGCGCTCGCCGCGATCCGCGCCACGCTCTCGACCTGCCTGCGCGAGGAGGACTTCGCGGTCGCGGTGCCACTGGCCGAGCGCTTCGCCACCGGGGTCGCCGGCGTCATCGCCGAGCACGAGCTGCCCTGGCACGTCCAGCGCCTGGGCTGCCGGGCGGAGTACTGGTTCTGCCCACCCCCGCGGGACGGCGCCGCCGCGGCCGCAGCGGTGGACGAGGAGCTCGAGGGCCTCCTCCACCTGTGGTGCCTCAACCGCGGCGTCCTGCTCACGCCGTTCCACAACATGGCGCTGTTCTCGCCCGCCCACACGCCGGCCGACGTCGACCGGCACACCGCGGTGTTCTCCGAGGCGCTTGACGCCCTGGTGGGGTGAGCCGGGCCACCGGGGCTTTCTGCCTGGACCGCACGGCACCTTCTTCCCTGCCCACCGCGCCGGCCGCCTCCTAGCGTGGGGAAGGAGAGGAGGGCGTGATGAGGGCGCAGATCACAGAGGAACGGGGACGCCACGCGGCGGTCACCCGGTTTCGAGGTCGATCCGGCCTCGATCGCTGAGCTCGTCGGCCAGGCGTTCGGCACGGTCGCCGCACACCTGGCACAGGAGGGGGTCTCCCCCAGCGGGCCGGCGATCGGGTTCTACGAGATCCGGCCCGACGGCCTGACCGCGTCGGTCGGGTTCGTCGTCGAGGAGCCGTACGAGGGGGACGGCACGGTGGTACCCCTGGACCTGCCGCGGTGCCAGGTCGTGACCGGGGTGCACGTCGGCCCCTACGACCACCTGCCGGCCGCCTACGAGGCACTGCGGGAGGCGGCGGCCGAACAGGGCTGCACCGTCGACGAGAGCGAGATGTGGGAGGAGTACCTCACCGGCCCGGACACCACGCCGCAGGAGACCCGCACCCGGATCTCCTGGCCGCTGCAGGACCCGCCCCACGCCCACGTGTGACGCCAGGGATGCCGACTCGGCGCGTCTGCACGTCTCAGCAGGGCCGAGTCGGCGCAGGATGCCTGGCTCACAGCGAAGGGCCCCGCCAGCCGCTCTCGCGGCTGACGGGGCCCTCACTGTGAGTCAGGCGATCACTTCGTGATCTTGGTGACCCGGCCGGCGCCGACGGTGCGGCCGCCCTCGCGGATCGCGAAGCGCAGACCCTCGTCCATGGCGATCGGCTGGATGAGCTCGACCGACATCTCGGTGTTGTCGCCCGGCATGACCATCTCCGTGCCCTCGGGGAGGGTCACGACGCCGGTCACGTCCGTGGTCCGGAAGTAGAACTGCGGACGGTAGTTGTTGAAGAACGGCGTGTGGCGGCCGCCCTCCTCCTTCGAGAGGATGTAGACCGAGGCCTCGAAGTTGGTGTGCGGGGTCGTGGTGCCCGGCTTGATGACGACCATGCCGCGCTCGACGTCCTCGCGCTTGGTGCCACGAAGCAGCAGACCGACGTTCTCACCGGCCTGGCCCTCGTCGAGCAGCTTGCGGAACATCTCGACGCCGGTGACGGTGGACTTCTGCGAGCCCTCCCGGATGCCGACGATCTCGACCTCCTCGCCGACCTTGATGATGCCGCGCTCGATGCGGCCCGTGATCACGGTGCCGCGACCGGTGATGGTGAAGACGTCCTCGACGGGCATGAGGAACGGCTTGTCCGTCTCACGCTCGGGGGTCGGGATGGCCTCGTCGACCGCGTTCATCAGCTCGATGATCGACTCGCCCCACTTGGCGTCGCCGTTGAGGGCCGGGAAGGCCGCCACGCGCACGACCGGGATGTCGTCGCCCGGGAACTCGTACTCGGAGAGGAGCTCGCGCACCTCCATCTCGACGAGCTCGATGAGCTCCTCGTCGTCCACCATGTCGCACTTGTTGAGCGCGACGACCAGGGCGGGCACGCCGACCTGGCGAGCGAGCAGCACGTGCTCGCGGGTCTGCGGCATCGGGCCGTCGGTGGCGGCGACCACGAGGATCGCGCCGTCCATCTGCGCCGCGCCGGTGATCATGTTCTTGATGTAGTCGGCGTGACCGGGGCAGTCGACGTGCGCGTAGTGGCGCGACTCGGTCTGGTACTCGACGTGCGCGATCGAGATGGTGATACCGCGCTGACGCTCCTCAGGGGCCTTGTCGATCTCGTCGAACGGCGTGAAGGGGTTCAGGTCCGGGTACTTGTCGTGCAGCACCTTGGTGATCGCCGCGGTGAGCGTCGTCTTGCCATGGTCGATGTGACCGATGGTGCCGATGTTGACGTGCGGCTTGGTCCGCTCGAACTTCGCCTTAGCCACTGTGGGCTCCTCCTGGTTGGGTTGTTACTTGACTCGTACTTGCTGGGGGTGGTGCCGAGGGTCCGCCGCGACTACTCGCCGCGCACCTTCTTGATGATCTCGTCGGCGATGTTCGTGGGAACCTCGGCGTACGAGTCGA
>NZ_JANINT010000256.1:13994-14776 GCF_024509035.1 Nocardioides sp.
CCTCCACGGCGAACATCGGCTCGAGCAGCACGGGCTTGGCCTGGCGGGCGGCCTCCTTGAAGGCCTGGTTGCCGGCGATCTTGAACGCGAGCTCGGAGGAGTCGACGTCGTGGTAGGCGCCGTCCTCGAGCGTGAACTTCACGTCGACCATCGGGTAGCCGGCGAGCACGCCGAACTCCATGGCCTCCTGGCCGCCCTGGTCGACCGACGGGATGTACTCGCGCGGCACGCGACCACCCGAGACGTTGTTGACGAACTCGTAGCCCGCGCCGGTGCCGGTCTCGGGGTCGATGCTGGGCTCGAGCGAGATGACGACCTTCGCGAACTGACCCGAACCACCGGTCTGCTTCTTGTGCGTGTAGGAGTGGTTCTCCACCTTGCGGCGGATGGTCTCGCGGTAGGCGACCTGCGGCTTGCCGACGGTGGCCTCGACGCGGAACTCGCGACGCATCCGGTCGACCAGGATCTCCAGGTGGAGCTCGCCCATGCCGGCGATGATCGTCTGGCCGGTCTCCTCGTCGGACTTGACGGTGAACGTCGGGTCCTCGTCGGAGAGCCGCTGGATGGCCGTGCCGAGCTTCTCCTGGTCACCCTTGGTCTTGGGCTCGATCGCGACCTCGATCACCGGGGCCGGGAACGTCATCGACTCGAGCACGACCTGGTGCTGCGGGTCGGACAGGGTGTGACCGGTCTTGGTGTCCTTCAGACCCATGACGGCGACGATCTGGCCGGCGCCGACCGACGCGATCTCCTCACGCTTGTTGGCGTGCATCTGGTAGACC
>NZ_JANINT010000256.1:14845-15625 GCF_024509035.1 Nocardioides sp.
AGCAGGGGCTGGACGCCCTTGTTCTTGAACGCGGTGCCGCACAGCACCGGGTTGACCTTGTCGGCCAGCGTGGCGCGACGGATCGCGGCCTCGAGCTCCTCGACGGTGAAGTCCTCGCCCTCGAGGTACTTCTCCATGACGTCGTCGTCGGCCTCGGAGAGGGTCTCGAGGAGCTTCTCGCGGTACTCGGCGGCCTGCTCGGCCAGCTCCGCGGGGATCTCCTCGACCTCGTAGTCCTCGCCCATCTTGGTCTCGCCGCGCCAGGTGAGCGCGCGCATGCCGACCAGGTCGATGACGCCGAGGAAGTCGGACTCGGCACCGATCGGCAGCTGGAGGACCAGCGGGGTGGAGTTGAGGCGCTCGACCATCATGTCGACACAGCGGAAGAAGTCCGCGCCGGTGCGGTCGAGCTTGTTGACGAAGCACATGCGGGGCACGGCGTACTTGTTGGCCTGCCGCCACACCGTCATCGTCTGCGGCTCGACACCAGCGACGCCGTCGAACACCGCGACCGCGCCGTCGAGGACGCGCAGCGAGCGCTCGACCTCGGCGGTGAAGTCCACGTGGCCCGGGGTGTCGATGATGTTGATCTGGTGGTTCTTCCACCAGCAGGTCGTCGCGGCGGACGTGATGGTGATGCCGCGCTCCTGCTCCTGCTCCATCCAGTCCATCGTGGCTGCGCCCTCGTGGACCTCACCGATCTTGTAGGTGATGCCGGTGTAGAAGAGGATGCGCTCGGTGGTGGTGGTCTTGCCGGCGTCGATGTGCGCCATGATGCCG
>NZ_JANINT010000256.1:15749-24075 GCF_024509035.1 Nocardioides sp.
CGGCCATCTTGTGGGTGTCCTCGCGCTTCTTCACCGCGGCACCGAGGCCGTTGGAGGCGTCGAGGATCTCGTTCATCAGCCGCTCGTGCATGGTCTTCTCACGCCGGTCGGAGGCGTAGCCGACCAGCCAGCGCAGCGCGAGCGTGGTGCCGCGCGTGCCCTTGACCTCGATCGGGACCTGGTAGGTCGCGCCGCCGACGCGGCGGGACTTGACCTCGATGGCGGGCTTGACGTTGTCGAGCGCACGCTTGAGCGTCACGACCGGGTCGGTGCCGGTCTTCTCGCGGCAGCCCTCGAGCGCGGTGTAGACGATGCGCTGCGCGACCTGCTTCTTGCCGTCCTGCAGCACCTTGGAGACCAGCTGGGAGACCAGCTGCGACCCGTAGACGGGGTCGATGTCGATCGGCCGCTTCGGGGCCGGACCCTTGCGCGGCATATCAGCTCTTCTCCTTCTTCGCGCCGTAACGGCTGCGGGCCTGCTTGCGGTTCTTCACGCCCTGGGTGTCGAGCGTGCCGCGGATGATCTTGTAGCGGACACCGGGGAGGTCCTTCACACGGCCACCACGCACGAGCACGATCGAGTGCTCCTGCAGGTTGTGACCGACGCCCGGGATGTAGGCCGTGACCTCGACGCCACTCGACAGGCGCACGCGGGCGACCTTGCGGAGAGCGGAGTTCGGCTTCTTCGGAGTCGTGGTGTAGACGCGGGTGCACACACCGCGTCGCTGGGGCGAACCCTTGAGGGCAGGCGTCTTGTTCTTCGACACCTTGTCCTGGCGGCCCTTGCGGACCAACTGCTGAATGGTGGGCACCGGGTGGTTCCCCTTCTTTTCCGCTCTCAGTACGGACGCTCTGTCCGCACGGTGTTCTGCTGTGTGTCCGGGTGGTGCTAGGTCAACCCTCGTCGCTCGCCCCCGAGGTCGGGCGTGTCGCCCGGGCCGCACGTGTCAGCGAGATCCGGTGAGGGTTCCGCTGACGGGGCAATCGGTGCCGGACTCGAGAACCTGACTCCCCGATTGCTTCCGGGCACGCGCAACGGCCTGGTTGTCCCAGACACGAGAAAAAAGGCTACCCGGGTGGCTGGGCACGGTCAAAACGGTGCGCAGACCGCTGTCGAGGCGGGTGTGCACGGCCAGCGCCAAGGCTACGCCGACGATGGTGAGCACCCCCCCGATGATCAGGGCCCAGCGGGCGCCGAGGTGCTGGCCGACCGCTCCGATGATCGGCGCACCCAGCGGCGTACCGCCCATGAGGATCGTCATGTACAGCGCCATGACCCGCCCGCGCAGGGCCGGGGCGGCCTCCAGCTGGAGGGTCGCGTTGGCCGAGCTGAGGAACGTCAGCGTGAAGAACCCGATCACCGGCGCGAACACCGCGAACGCGACGTAGGTCGGCAGCAGCCCGGCCACGATCTCGGCCAGGCCGAAGCCCAGTGCGGCCACCACCAGCAGCCGCACCCGGATGCGGACCCGGCGGGCCGCCAGCAACGCACCGGTGAGGGAGCCGACGGCGAGCGCCGAGCCGAGCACGCCGTACTCCCCCGCGCCCTTGCCGAACACCTCGGTGGCCATCAGCGCCGAGGTGATCTGGAAGTTCATGCCGAAGGTGCCCGCGAAGAACACCATGATCATGATCAGCACCATCTTGGGCTGGCTGCGCACGTAGCGGACACCCTCGACGAGCATCCCGGGCTCGCGGCGCTGGAGCTCGGTGGGGTGCAGCAGCGCCACGTTCATGCGCTCGAGCTGGGCGATCACGGCGAGGTAGGACGCTGCGTTGACCAGGATCACCCAGCCCGTCGCCTGGGCGCCACCACCGAGGGCGCCGATCATCAGGCCGGCCACGGCCGGGCCGAGGATGCGGGCGGCGTTGAAGCTGGCCGAGTTGAGGCCGACCGCGTTGGTGAGGTCGTCGGGTCCGACCATCTCGGAGACGAACGACTGGCGGGCCGGCCCGTCGAAGGCCGCGCCGATGCCGAAGAGGAACGCGATCAGGTAGACGTGCCAGGTCTGGGCGACGCCGAGCACCGCGATCACGCCCAGCGCGAGGGAGGCGAGGGCCATCATCGCCTGCGTGACCTGGAGCAGGCGGCGCTTGGGGAACCGGTCGGCGACGACCCCGGCGTACGGGCTCAGCAGGAGGATCGGGAGGAACTGCAGTCCGGTGGTGACGCCGAGCTCGCTGCCGCTGTTCCCGGGCAGCTGGAGGACCAGCCAGTCCTGGGCCACGCGCTGCATCCAGGTGCCGGTGTTGGAGACCAGACTGCCGGCGAGGTAGAGCCGGTAGTTGGGATTGCGCAGCGAGCGGAACGTGGGACTCAAGGTGGAGTGGTCAGTCCTTCTGAGCGAGGTGGGCGAGGATGGGGGCGGCCTGGCGCAGGATCGCGCGCTCCTCGGGCGTCAGCTCCTGGAGCCGACGGGCCAGCCACGCATCGCGTCGGTGGCGGTCGGCGAGGACGCGCTCGCGGCCCTGCTCGGACAGCTCGACCACGACCTGGCGGCCGTCGGTGTCGTGGGGGCGGCGTACGACGTCGCCGCTCTCCTCGAGGCAGTTGACCGTGCGCGTCATCGACGGGGGCTGGACGCGCTCGGCGGCCGCGAGCTCGCCGATGGTGAGCCCACCGCCGGTGCGGTAGAGCACCCCGAGGACACCCATCTGGTTGATGCTGAGCTCGTTGTCGGGGTGGCGCTCCCCTGCGAGCCGCCGACGCAGGCGCATGACGCTGAGCCGGAGCTCGGAGGCGAGCCCGGCGTCCGTCTTCGAGACCTTCTGGAGCGTCGGCATATCGTTAGCATAACTCATTACCTGGGCTAAGGATTCCCGCTCGCGGACCCGACATGCGCCGAGCCGGCGCAGTCTGTGCTCAGACTGCGCCGGCTCGATGTGGGATGGGGCCGAACCGCGTCGGCTCGGGGTCAGCTCACCCAGTTGGTGATCGGGTTGATGGCGAAGTAGACGACGAACAGGGCGGCGACGACCCACATGAGCGGGTGGATCGCCGAGAGCTTGCCCCGCATGATCTTGATCAGCACGTAGGCGAGGAACCCGGCGCCGATGCCGACCGAGATCGAGTAGGTGAACGGCATCAGCACGATCGTGAGGAACGCCGGGATCGCGATCTCGAGGTCGTCCCAGTCGATGCCCTTGACCTGCTGCATCATCAGGAAGCCGACGAGCACCAGCGCGGGGACCGCGGCCTCGGACGGGATGATCTCCACGACCGGGGCGACGAAGATCGCGGCCAGGAACAGCACACCGGTCACGACCGACGCGAGACCGGTGCGCGCACCCTCGCCGACACCCGAGGCGGACTCGATGTAGGAGGTGTTGGACGAGACGCCGGCCGCGCCACCGGCGGCCGCGGCGAGCGAGTCGACCACGAGGATGCGGCGGGTGTTCGGCGGGGTGCCGTCCTCCTGGAGCAGCCCGGCCTCGGCGCCGATCGCGGTCATCGTGCCCATCGTGTCGAAGAAGTCCGCGAGCATGAGCGTGAAGATCAGCAGCAGCACCGTGACCACGCCGGCGTTGTCCCACGAGCCGAGCAGGGAGAACTCGCCGACGGTGTCGAAGTGCGGCGTGGAGACGATGTCGTCGGGCCAGGCCGGCACGTTCAGGCTCCAGCCCTTGGGGTTGTCGACGCTCGAGCCGAGGTCGGCGATCGCCTCGACGATGATCGCCACGACCGTGGTGGCGATGATGGAGATCAAGATGGCGCCGCGGACCTTGTTGACCCACAGGGCGATGACGAGCACCAGGCCGAAGGCGAACACGAGCACGGGCCAGCCGGCCAGCTGGCCGGTCTGGCCGAGCTGGACCGGCACCGTGGTCTGGGCCGCGTCGGGGATGCGACGTACGAATCCGGCGTCGACGAAGCCGATCAGCGCGATGAACAGGCCGATGCCGACCGAGATCGCGATCTTCAGCTGGGCCGGCACCGCGTGGAAGACGGCCTCCCGGAACCCGGTCAGCACGAGCGCCAGGATCACCAGGCCCTCGATGACGACCAGCCCCATCGCGTCGGCCCAGGTCATCTGGTTGGCGACCGAGAACGCCACGAACGCGTTGAGGCCCAGGCCGGTGGCCAGCGCCAGGGGGTAGTTGGCCGCAACCCCCATCAGGATCGTCAGGACGCCGGCGACCAGGGCGGTGCCGGCGGCGATCGCGGCCAGGTTGGGCTCACCGTTGGAGGATCCGAGGAGCTGGCCGTCCTTGTCGGCTGCGAAGCCGATGATCAGCGGGTTCAGCACGATGATGTAGGACATCGTGAAGAACGTGACGAGACCGCCGCGGATCTCCCGCTCGATCGTCGAGCCGCGTTCGGTGATCTTGAAGTAGCGGTCCAGGCCGCTGCGACCCGTGGTCGTCTGAGTGCTCACGGGCCGCAAGCATCCCAGACGCAGACGCGGTCGACTAGCGTGTCTCGCGTGGAGCTCCGCGACGACCAGCCGACCCAGCACGAGTTCGGCAACCGCACGTTCTTCGTGGCCGACGTGGAGCCGCTCGACGTCGACGGCGTGCGCACCGTCGAGGTCGGCACGGCGCTGTGGCTGATCGGGTTCCTGGCGCTGCTGCCGTTCTACGGCCGGCTCGAGGACTCGGGCAACGAGTGGTGGCTGTGGACGTGCCTGTCCGGGTTCGGGCTCGGCCTCTTCGGGCTGGAGTACTGCCGGAGGCGCCGCAAGGCGCGCAAGGAGCTGGCGGAGGAGCTCGAGCGCTGACCGCTCAGCTCAGAAGGTCTCGAGCTCGTCGATGCTGATCGTGTCGACGACGGGGTCGGGCAGCGGCTGCGGTTCGTGCCGCTTGGCCAGACGCACCTCGGAGTGGGCGCCGCAGCCGTGGTCGAAGGAGACGACGCGGCCGTCGTCGTTGGCGTCGCCGTTGGCGCAGACGCCGAAGATCTCGGCGAGGGGGCCGGCGAGGCGCACCAGGAAGCCGCAGGTCGAGCAGCTGTCGGGTGCGGAGCGGGCCAGCGGCGAGTCGGGGCCACCGTCGCCGTCGTACCAGCGCTGGGCGGCGAGCTCGCGGCCCTCGGGCGAGAGGGTGCGGACCCGGCCCAGGCCGAGGTCCTGGGCGACCTGGCGGACCTGCGCCTTGGCGTCGGCGTCGAGCGGGTCGTCGCCGAAGGAGTACGTCGGCACCAGCCGCGGGTCGTCGTCGTCGACGGGCAGCAGGTCGCCCGGGGAGAGGTCACCGGGCTGGATGCGCTCGCGGTAGGGCACCCACGGCGGGGCGACGATCGCCTCGGCGCCCGGGATCAGCACCACCTCGTCGATGGTGACGTTCTTCTGGCGCGGCGCCCGCGCGACGGTGACCGACCAGCGCCAGCCCACGTAGCCGGGGCGGGTGCAGGCGAAGAGGTGGGTGACCACCCGCTCGCCCTCGACCTCGTGGCCGAGGTGGTCGCCGACGTCCGCGGCACCGACCTGCTCGACGAGCGCGTCGCGGGCCACGTCCACCGCCGCCACCGTGGCGGAGTCGGGCTTGGGTCGCGTGGTCGTGATCACGACGGAATCATGTCTCATGTCGGCACGGACTGTCAGGTCGGGTGCGGCAGGATGGGGCCATGTCCGCCCCGTCGTCCGAGACACCGACCGCCGGGCGAGGGTCCAAGGTCGTCCGCGGGCTCGGGGCGACCGCGCGGGCGACCCGGCGTGCGGGCTCGTACACGATGCGCCAGGCGAAGCGCGCCGCGGAGGCGCAGGGCGCCGGTGAGTCCGGGCTGTCGCGGCTGATCCAGATGCACACGTTCAACACCGCGGGCGATGCCGCGGTGGCGATCTCGCTGGCGGGCTCGCTGTTCTTCCAGGTCCCCTCGGGCGAGGCGCGTGGCCAGGTCGCGCTGTTCCTGGGCCTGACGATGCTGCCGTTCGCGATCGTCGCGCCGCTGATCGGACCGTTCCTGGACCGCTTCGCCCACGGCCGGCGGTGGGCGATCGGCGCGACGATGGCGATCCGGGCGTTCCTGTGCTGGGTGCTCGCCGACGCGGTGGTGACCGAGTCGGCGCTGCTGTTCCCCGCCGCGCTCGGCGTGCTGGTGGCCTCCAAGGCGTACGGCGTGACCCGCGCGGCCGCCGTACCCCGCCTGCTGCCGAAGGACTTCACGCTGGTCAAGGCCAACGGCCGGGTGTCGATGTCCGGCATCGTCGGCGTCGCGATCTCGGCGCCGATCGCCGGCCTGGCCTCGCTGGCGGGCTCGGAGTGGGTGCTGCGCTACGCGTTCGTGCTGTTCGTCGTGGCGACGGTCGCCGCGATCCGGCTGCCCGCGCGGGTCGACTCCAGCCAGGGAGAGGAGGAGATGGTGCTGCGCGGCTCGGAGGAGCCACGCGGCTCGGGTCGCCGGCGCACCCGCATCCCGCCCGCGGTCGCCTACGCGCTGCGCGCCAACTGTGGGCCCCGCTGGCTGGCGGGATTCCTCATCATGTTCATGGCGTTCCTGCTGCGCGAGAACCCGATCGGGGACTGGAGTCCCGAGATGCTGACGGGGATCGTGGTCGGCGCTGCGGGCGTCGGCAACTTCCTCGGCGTCGTCACCGCCTCGATGGTGCGGCGCATCCGGCCGGCGATCACCGTCACCGTGATCCTGGTGGCCGACGTGGCCGCCGCGGTCGTCGCCGCGCTCCTGTACGGCGTGCTCGCGGTCGCGCTCCTCGGCCTGGTCGCCGGGCTGGGCCAGGCGCTCGCGAAGTTCTCCCTGGACGCGACGATCCAGCGCGACATCCCCCACCGGGTGCAGGCCAGCGCGTTCGCCCGCAGCGACACGACCCTGCAGCTGGCCTGGGTGATCGGCGGGTTCGTCGGCATCGCGCTGCCGCTCGACCCGCCCCGCCTGGGGCTGGGCGTCGCGGCGGTCGTGCTCGCCGCCTGGGCGGTGTTCGTGCTGGCCAACCACCCACGGAGGCTCAGCCGCACCGCTCAGGTCAGGGACTAGCGCTCGAGCTCGTCGGCGAGGGCGCGGAGCAGCTTGGCGGCGGGCTTGGCGGTGCGCGCGTCGGGGTGGCGGCCGTGACGGTAGGCCTCGCCGACGCCGTCGAGCATCCGGATCAGGTCCTCGACGATCGGGACCATCTCCTCGGGCTTCTTGCGACGTGCCTCGCGCTGGTTGCGCGAGACCGAGGCGGGCGCGTCGAGGACGCGGACCTGCAGGGCCTGGTCACCACGGCGACCCTGCGCGATGCCGAACTCCACGCGGGTGCCGGCCTTGAGCGAGCCGGTCCCGCCCGGGAGGGCCTCCGAGCGCACGTAGACGTCGGGTCCGTCGTCCTGGGAGAGGAAGCCGAAACCCTTCTCGGCGTCGAACCACTTCACCTTGCCAGTGGGCACGGGCTGACCTTCTTCTCACGCTGTTGAACCGGGACGCTCCAGCCTATAGCGCCTCGTTCATCGAACCCGAACGGAATCCACGAGGATCGACCTCGGCGGCCTCGAAGCCCGCCTCGCGCACCGCCTCGACGACCCGCTGCTCCACGTCGGGGTCCAGCGGCAGCAGGTTCGAGTCCACCTCGACGCATCCCCGGTCGCCGCGGTCGCGGACCCGCAGGTCGCGCAGGCCGGCGTCCTCGAGCAGCGCGCGGACGGCGACCTCGGCGCGCTCCACCCGACCGAGTCGGTACGGCGTCACCTCGACGCCGTACGCGACCCGCGAGGAGAGACAGGCGGCCGCCGGCTTGTCCCAGGTCGGCAGCCCCCACCGGCGCGAGGCCTCCCGCACCTGGGCCTTGGTCAGCCCGGCGTCGCGCAGCGGCGCGATCGCGCCGCGCTCGTCGGCCGCGCGGATGCCGGGCCGGAAGCCCGCCACGGCGTCGTCGGCGTTGGTGCCCGTGGCCACGTGCGCGAGGCCGTGCTCGGCGGCCAGCGGCGTGAGCACGTCGAGCAGCTCGGCCTTGCAGAAGTAGCAGCGGTCCGCGCCGTTGGCGCGGTAGCCCTCGCGCTCCATCTCGTGGGTCGCGGGCGTGAGGAGGTCGACGCCGAGCGAGACGGCGAAGTCGCGGGCCGGGTCGCGCTCGGCCAGCGGCAGCGAGTGGGAGTAGCCGGTCGCCGCCGCCACCTTGTCGGGGCCCAGGGCACGGACGGCTGCGGCGAGGAGGAACGCGCTGTCGGCACCACCGCTGTAGGCGACCAGCACCGACTCGCGCTCGCGGAGGTCGGCGGCGAGCGCGTCGAGGCGCAGCTCGAGGACGTGGTCGTCGAGCCAGGCCGGGAAGTCGTGGAGGCTGTCGAGCACCACATGGGTGCCGGCGTCGAGCAGCTCCTCGCGGGTGCAGCCACCGGTGAGGACCGAGACGCTCAGCACCCCTGCGGCGAGCGCGCCCTCGACGTCGTGGACGTG
>NZ_JANINT010000257.1 GCF_024509035.1 Nocardioides sp.
TGGGTCGACTTCGACAACGACTACAAGACGATGAACCCCGACTACATGGAGTCGGTGATCTGGGCCTTCAAGCAGCTCTTCGACAAGGGGCTCGTCTACGAGGGCTTCCGCGTGCTGCCCTACTGCTGGAACGACGAGACCCCGCTGTCCAACCACGAGCTGCGGATGGACGACGACGTCTACCAGACACGGCAGGACCCCGCGGTCACCGTCGGCTACGACGTCAGCACCGAGGGGCCGTTCCTGGGCGTCAAGCTGCTCGTCTGGACGACGACCCCGTGGACGCTGCCGAGCAACCTCGCGGTCATGGTCGGCGAGGACATCGAGTACGTCGTGGTGTCGGTCGACGGCGTGCGCTACCTGCTCGCCGAGGCGCGGCTCCCGGCGTACGCCCGCGAGCTCGGCGAGACGCCCGAGGTGACCTGGCGCGGGCCGGGCTCGGAGCTGGTCGGGCTGACCTACACCCCGCCGTTCTCCTACTACCTGGGGCACGAGAACGCCTTCCGCGTCGTGCCCGCCGAGTTCGTCACCACCACCGACGGCACCGGGCTCGTGCACACCGCCGGCGCCTTCGGTGAGGACGACAAGGTCGTCACCGACCGCGAGAACATCGAGGCGGTGATGCCGGTCGGCAAGGACGGCCGGTTCACGTTCCCGGTGGCGGAGTACGAGGGCATGCTCGTCTTCGACGCCAACCCGCACGTGATCGACCACCTCAAGGCGGCGACCACCGGGCAGGGCGAGACCGGGGCGGTCACGCCCGGCACCGTGCTGCTGCGTCGCGAGACCTACGACCACAGCTACCCGCACTGCTGGCGCTGCCGGGAGCCCCTGATCTACAAGGGCGTCTCGTCGTGGTTCGTCGAGGTGACCGCGTTCAAGCAGCGGATGCTCGAGCTCAACCAGCAGATCAACTGGGTGCCCGACCACATCAAGGACGGCCAGTTCGGCAAGTGGCTCGAGAACGCCCGCGACTGGTCGATCACCCGCAACCGCTTCTGGGGCAGCCCGGTGCCGGTGTGGAAGAGCGACGACCCGGCGTACCCGCGCATCGACGTCTACGGATCCTTCGAGCAGCTCGAGCGCGACTTCGGCACGCTGCCGCGCAACAAGGACGGCGAGCCTGACCTGCACCGGCCGTACGTCGACGACCTGGTGCGCCCCAACCCCGACGACCCGACGGGTGCGTCGATGATGCGTCGCGTCCCCGACGTCCTCGACGTGTGGTTCGACTCGGGCTCGATGTCGTTCGCCCAGGTGCACGTGCCGTTCGAGAACGCCGACTGGTTCGAGCACCACTTCCCGGCGGACTTCATCGTCGAGTACATCGGCCAGACGCGCGGCTGGTTCTACACGCTGCACATCCTCGCCTCGGCGATCTTCGACAAGCCGGCGTTCGAGAACTGCATCAGCCACGGCATCGTGCTCGGCTCCGACGGCAACAAGATGTCGAAGTCGCTGCGCAACTACCCCGACGTCCGCGAGGTCTTCGACCGCGACGGCGCGGACGCGATGCGCTGGTTCCTGATGTCCAGCCCGATCCTGCGCGGTGGCAACCTGGTCGTCACCGAGCAGGGCATCCGCGACTCGGTGCGCCAGGTGCTGATGCCGCTGTGGAACAGCTGGTACTTCTTCCAGATGTACGCCAACGCCGCCGGTGGCGGGGAGGGCTACGAGGCGAAGGTGTCGACCTCGTCGGCGGACCCGCTCGATCGCTACATCCTGGCCAAGGCGGGCGAGTTCGTCGGCGCGATGACCGAGTCGCTCGACGGCTACCACGTGGCCGAGGCGTGCGAGCAGACGCTGGACTTCATCGGCGTCCTCACGAACTGGTACATCCGCCGCTCGCGCGACCGGTTCTGGGCCGAGGACGCCGCGGCCTTCGACACCCTCTACACGGTGCTCGAGGCGACGATGCGGGCCGTCGCGCCGCTGCTCCCGCTGGTGACCGAGGAGATCTGGCGCGGCCTGACCGGTGGCCGGTCGGTGCACCTGGCCGACTACCCGCGCGAGGACGAGCTCCCGCTCGACCACGCCCTGGTGGGACGCATGGACAAGGTGCGCGAGGTCTGCTCGGCGACGTCCGCGCTGCGCAAGGCCCGTCAGCTCCGCAACCGGCTCCCGCTGGCCACGCTCACGGTCGTGGGTGCCGACCTCAGCGGCTTCGAGGACCTGGTCGCCGACGAGGTCAACGTCAAGGAGGTGCGCCTGCTCGACGCGGACGCGCCCGAGGCGGCGGCGTACGGCGTCTCCCAGCGGCTGAGCGTGAACGCGCGTGCCGCCGGGCCCCGGCTGGGCAAGGACGTGCAGACCGCGATCAAGGGGTCGAAGTCCGGCGACTGGGAGGTCCGCCCGGACGGCACGGTCGTGGCCGGCGGGCTGGAGCTCCAGGACGGCGAGTACACCCTCGAGACCGTGGCGGGTGCCGCCGACGACTCCACGGCGGTGGGGATGCTGCGCGGCGGCGGGTTCGTCGTCCTCGACACCGAGGTGACCCCCGAGCTGGCGGCCGAGGGCGTGGCCCGCGACCTGGTCCGTGCGGTCCAGCAGGCCCGGCGCGACGCCGGCCTGGACGTCTCGGACCGGATCGCGCTGAGGATCGGCGGCTCCGCGGAGGTGCAGGCCGCGGCTCGCGCCCACGAGCAGCTGATCACCAGCGAGACCCTCGCGACGTCGTACGAGCTGGTCGACGCGGACGGCTCCGAGCCGACCATCACCGTCGTCAAGGCGTAGGGGGCGCTCCGCCGGACGTCATACGGACAGAGCATCCGCCTGCTCCCGCCGTATGACGTCCTGCGGACGTCAGGCCAGGCCGAGGCGGCCAGCGAGCCGGTCGAGCGAGGCGAGGACCTCGTCGGGGGCCTTGTCGGGCACGCCCCAGATCAGCTCGGTGG
>NZ_JANINT010000258.1:0-904 GCF_024509035.1 Nocardioides sp.
CCTCGGCCCGATCCGGGTCGAGCAGGGCAACGGCGTGCTGGGCGTCTTCGACGCGGGCAGCCTGGACGAAGCGCCCGCGCTCCTCGCCTCGGTCGAGAGCGCGATCGTCACGGTCTCCGCCCAGGTGCCGTACGACTGGAGCCGCTCGGTGGTCCTCTACGCGCTGTCCGACCCGGCGTTCCTCGACGGGCTGCACGACGTGCCGGGGGACGACCCGGAGGCGCTCGACGCCGTGGCGTTCCCGGTGGGTGGGAGCACACGGTTCGCGCTCAACCCGCGGATGCTCGACCACCCGGGACGCGAGCTCGACCGGCTGGTGCGGCACGAGCTGACCCACGTCGCCGTCGGTACCCGCGACGACGACGTCCCGGTCTGGCTGTCCGAGGGCCTGGCCGAGTACGTCTCGGTCCGTCCGCTGCCGCCTCAGGACCGCCGCATCCCGGAGGCGGCGGTCGTCGCTGCCGAGGACGGCGCCGCGGACCTGCCCGACGACGCCTCGTTCAACGACCAGGACTCCGAGGCGCACTACGGGCTGGCCTGGTGGGCGGTCGAGTACGTCGCGGACGCGTACGGCGACGACGCCCCCTGGCTGATGCTCGACGCGATGGGCCAGCCGGGCGCCGACCCGGACACCGTCTTGCGCGACCAGTTCGGCACCAGCACCCGTGTTCCGGACGAAGACGATCGAGCAGAGCCTGGCGGACACCGACGAGCCGGAGTACCAGCTCAAGCGCCGGCTCACCGCGGTCGACCTGACGGTCTTCGGCATCGGCGTCGTGATCGGCGCCGGCATCTTCACCCTCACCGGGAAGGTGGCCGCCGAGTACGCCGGCCCGGGCGTGGTGTTCTCGTTCGTGCTGGCCGCGATCTGCTGCGCGCTGGCGGCGCTCTGCTACGCCGAGTT
>NZ_JANINT010000258.1:1006-1369 GCF_024509035.1 Nocardioides sp.
ATCGGCATCACCTGGCCCGCGGGGATCGGCCCGAGCTCGTCGACCAGCTTCGAGTGGGACCACGTCAACGTGCCGGCCCTGCTGCTCGTCGTCGGGCTCACCACGCTCGTCGCGCTCGGCATCAAGGAGTCGCTGCGGGTCAACCTGGTGCTCGTCGCGGTGAAGCTGTTCATCGTGCTGTTCGTGATCGTCGCGGGCCTGTTCTACGTGTCCGGCGCGAACTACGACCCGTTCATCCCGCCGGCCGCCGACCCCGTCGACTCCAGCGGGCTGGCCCAGCCGCTGATCCAGTGGGCGTTCGGCCTGCAGCCGCAGACGTTCGGCATCCTCGGCGTCATCTCGGCCGCGTCGGTGGTGTTCTTC
>NZ_JANINT010000258.1:1379-1722 GCF_024509035.1 Nocardioides sp.
GGCCGAAGCCGCTGCCGCCGCTACCGCCCGACCTCGACCCGGACGCGGCGCTGGCGACAGCGTTCCGCGACGTCGGCCAGAGCGGCTTCGCCACGCTGATCGCGGCCGGCGCCGTGGCGGGCCTGACCACCGTGGTGATGACGCTGCTCATCGGCGCCATCCGGGTGCTGTTCGCGATGAGCCGCGACGGCCTGCTCCCGCCCGGCTTCGGCCGCACCAACCCCCGCACCGGCACGCCGGTGCGGATCACGCTCACCATCGGCGCGCTGGTCGCCGTGGTGGCGGCGTACACGCCGATCGGCAAGCTCGAGGAGATGGTCAACATCGGAACGCTCACCGCGTT
>NZ_JANINT010000258.1:1732-2125 GCF_024509035.1 Nocardioides sp.
CCTGGACCGGCCGTTCCGGGTTCCGCTGAGCCCCGTCCTGCCGATCCTGTCCGCGCTGATCTGCCTCTACCTGATGGTGAACCTCTCGCTCGAGACCTGGCTGCGCTTCGTGGTCTGGATGGCGCTCGGGTTCCTCGTGTACTTCGTCTACGGCCGGTCGCACAGCCGGGTGGGGTCCGCCGCCCGTGAGGAGGTGGCGGCCAGGGCCGACGCGCGGTGAGCCCCGAACCCGATCCGCGGGTCCGGCCCCCCCGGACGGAGTCTGTCGCTAATATTCGCGGCTCCGACCAGAACGGGGGACAGGGATGTACCGATGGAGGGCGGCCGCCGTGGCCGCGAGCGTGGTCGCGAGCGTGCTCGCCGGGGGGACGCTGGCAGCGGTGTCGACAGCTG
>NZ_JANINT010000258.1:2135-2876 GCF_024509035.1 Nocardioides sp.
CCAGAGCGCGACGGCGGGGGAGAGCCTCGACGTGGCCGGCCGGGTCGCCCCGGCGGCCCGGCGCGAGGTGACGATCCAGCGTTCGAGCGGCGCCGGATGGAGTGCGGTGGGGACCACGAGGACGACGCGGGCGGGGCGGTTCTCGACGTCCGTCCCCGTGGGGGCCACGCCGGGAACGGTGACGTTCCGGGCGGTCGCACCGAAGGTGCGGATCGGGCGGGTGACCTACCCGCGCGCGTACTCGGGCGCCGTCCCGGTCGAGGTGATCGAGCCGACCCCGCCGACCCCGCCGACCCCGCCCGCCCCGCCGGCGCCGACCCCCGGCTCGATCGGCGCGCCGTACGCGATCGGTCAGGAGTTCCGGCTCGGTTCGTGGCAGGTCGCGCTCGGGACGACCGACACCGACGCCTGGCCGGAGATCAGCGCCGAGAACATGTTCAACGACCCGCCGCAGGCGGGCTGGTCCTACGTGACGGTGCCCGGGACGTTCGGGAACGTCGGGGCGGACGAGGGGTCGCCGTTCTGGGATCTCGACGTCGAGTTCCTCGGTGGCGACCGCGTCGTCTACAACGCGTTGTCCGGTGATCAGTGGTGCGGCGTGGTCCCGGACACCTGGTCCGACATCGGCGACATCTACCCCGGCGGGTCGTCGTCGGGGGCCGTCGTATCGGTGATCGAGGGCATGGCCGACATCGCCATCGGCAGCGACACCGGCGGCTCTCTGCGAATTCCAGCGGCCTT
>NZ_JANINT010000259.1 GCF_024509035.1 Nocardioides sp.
TGGCGCGTCGTCCCTGGGGCGTCACTTCGGCCTACGCGGTGGGCGGGCCCGCGCCCGGGCGCTACCGCAGCGGGAGTAGGCCGGCGTACTCCCGTCGGGCGACGCGCCGGCCCGCGGGCGGCCCTACCCTCGGTCCATGCGCACGGATCGCGGCTGGCGGAGGTTCTACGGCGCGGGCTGGCTGTTGTCGGCCGCGGCCGGCGCTGCCGCGTTCGCGCAGTGGCACGCCTACGTCCGGGAGGTCGAGCAGCGCGCGGAGGAGGCCGAGCGGACCCGCGACGAGGTCGCGCGCCGGCGCACGGTCGAGGAGCGGCTGCGGATCGCGCGCGAGCTGCACGACTCGCTGACCCACAGCATCTCGGTGATCACGGTGCAGGCGGGCGTGGCGGCCCACCTGGCCCGCAAGAACGGCGAGGAGCCGTCGCCCGCGCTGCTGGCGATCCAGGAGGCCAGCAGCGAGGCGGTCCGCGAGCTGCGCTCCACGCTGGAGGTGCTGCGCCGCGACGACGACCTGCCCGGCAACGGGCTCGAGCGGCTGCCGGCGCTGGTCGAGCGGGCCAGCTCGTCGGGACTGCCGACGACCCTGACCGTCCGCGGCGCGGAGCGCCCGCTGCCGCCGGACGTGGACCAGGCGGCGTACCGCGTGGTCCAGGAGGCGCTCACCAACGCCACGCGGCACGCGGTCGACGCGACCGCGACGGTGGAGATCACCTACCACCCGACGTCGCTGACCGTGCGCGTCGACGACGACGGCATCGGCTCGCGCCAGCCCCCGGTGCCCGGCTACGGGCTGATCGGGATGCGCGAGCGGGTGACCGCGCTCGGTGGGCGGCTGCGCGCGGAGCCCGGCCCGGCGCGAGGGTTCTCGGTGGTGGCCGAGCTGCCGGTGGCGTCTCCATGACCGGCCCGGCGGCCGGCCCGACGAGCAGCTCATCGAGCGAAGCCACGATCCGTGTCGTGCTGGTCGACGACCAGGCGCTGATCCGCAGCGGCATCCGGGCGCTGCTCGACGCCGAGGACCACATCGAGGTCGTCGGCGAGGGCAGCACCGGCCGTGAGGGGGTCGCCCTGGCGGTCGAGCACGCCCCCGACATCGTGCTGATGGACGTGCAGATGCCGGAGATGGACGGCATCGAGGCGACCCGTCGGATCGTCGAGGACGAGCGGCTCGCCGGCGTGCACGTCGTGATGCTGACCAACTACGGCCTCGACGAGTACGTCTTCAACGCGTTGCGCGCCGGCGCCTCCGGCTTCCTGGTCAAGGACACCGAGCCCGCCGACCTGCTGCAGGCGCTGCGGGTCACTGTGCGCGGGGACGCCCTGCTCTCGCCCGCCGTGACCCGCCGGCTGATCAGCGAGTTCGTCGCCCGTCCCGCCGACGTCCTGCCCACCGCCGACCTCGACCTGCTCACCAACCGCGAGCGCGAGGTGGTCGCGCTCGTCGCCCACGGGCTGAGCGACGACGAGATCGCCGACCGGATGGTGCTCAGCCCGATGACGGCGAAGACCCACGTGAGCCGAGCGATGACCAAGCTGGGGGCGCGCGACCGGGCCCAGCTCGTCGTGTTCGCCTACCAGTCGGGGCTGGTCGCGGCTCGCGGCGGCTGAGCGTTCACCGGGCGTTCGGCCGGCGCCCCTACCCTGAGGGCGTGACCGACGCGCCCGCCGAGCTGCTCCGGCTCGCCTCCGCCGACAACTTCCGCGACGTGGCGGGTACCGGAGCGGGCTACCCGACGCGCGACGGTCGGCGGGTGCGCCGAGGCGTCTTCTTCCGCGCCAACGAGCTCCAGCTCACCCACGAGGACACGACCTCCCTTGCTGCGCTGGGGATCCGTGTCATCCACGACCTGCGAAGCGGCCCCGAGGTCGAGGCACATCCCGACGTCGCCGTGGCCGGCGCGACCTGGCGACACGTGGAGGTCTCGGGCATCCCGATGGCGATGGTGGAGGGCCTCGCGGACACCGCCGCGGCCGAGCAGGTGATGCGCGAGGTCTACGAGGCGTTCGTGCGCTCACCAGATGCGCGAGCGTCGTACGCCATGCTCCTCACCGACCTCGCCACCGAGGAGCCGCCGCACCTGTTCCACTGCACCGCCGGCAAGGACCGCACCGGCTGGGCGGCCGCGCTGCTGCTGGAGATCGCCGGAGTCGACCGGGACACGATCGTCACGGACTACCTGCTCACCAACGAGGTCTCCTCGGCGACGCGCGAGAAGTACCTGGCACTGATCGCCGAGCACCTCGGCCAGGAGAAGGTCGCGGTCTACGAGCCGACGATGGTGGCTGAGACGGGCTACCTGCAGGCTGCGTACGACGCCGTCGACGCCGACCACGGCTCGGTCGAGGGCTACCTGCGCGAGGGCCTCGGCCTCGGCGACGACGTGCTCGCCGAACTCCACGCGCGCCTGGTCGTCTGAACGCCACACTGGGCGGCGTGAAGCGCTCGCCGTACGCCGTCCGCGAGGTCGGCGCCGTCTGTGCCGTGCTCGTCGTCGGGCTGTTGCTGCTGGCGCCCCACTACGGTCCGCACCGCGACGAGCTCTACTTCGTCACAGCCGGCAAGCACCTGGCGTGGGGCTACGCCGACCAGCCAGCGTTCACCCCGCTGCTCGCCCGGCTCGCCGACGTGGTCGCCCCCTCGAGCGTCACGGTCCTGAGGGTCCCGTCGGTGCTGGCGGTCGCGGGCGTCGTGGCGCTCTCGGCGCAGGCAGCGCGCCTGCTGGGCGCCGCTCGCGCCGGGCAGGCCCTCACGGCCGTGCTCGTCGGGTTCTCCGCGATCGTGCCCGGCCTCGGCCACCTGCTCTCGACCTCGACGTTCGACCTGCTCTTCTGGACCGCGGTGCTCGTGGTCGTGGGCCAGGCGCTCGTCGAGGACCGACCGCGGCTGTGGCTGGTCGCCGGGGCGATCGCCGGCGTCGGGCTCAACAACAAGCACGCCGTCGCGTTCTGCCTGCTCGGCGTGCTCGTCGGCGTCGCGCTCGTGCGCGAGACCAGGCCGGTGCTGCGCACGCCGTGGCCGTGGCTCGGCGGCCTGGTCGCCCTGGCGATGTGGCT
The DNA here is from genome assembly GCF_024509035.1 of Nocardioides sp. GTDB lineage: Bacteria > Actinomycetota > Actinomycetes > Propionibacteriales > Nocardioidaceae > Nocardioides. The sequence continues at coordinate 3,055 of NZ_JANINT010000259.1, forward strand.
GCCCAACCTGGTCTGGCAGGCCCGGCACGGCTGGCCGGTCCTCGACCTGTCGGCCGACATCGCCGCGGAGTACGGCGGCGTCGGCGGCCGCATCGACCTCGTGCTCGAGGCGCTGCTGATCTACAGCCCGCTGATCGCTGTCGTCTGGGTGCTCGGCCTGGTGCAGCTGCTCCACCGCCCCGCGTGGACCCGAGCCCGCCCGCTCGCCATCGCGTTCGTCGTCGTGCTGCTGGTCTTCCTCGTGACCGGCGGCAAGGGCTACTACCTCGCGGGACTCGTCCCGCCCCTGATCGCGGCCGGCGCCGCCGACCTGACCGAGCGCTGGTCGACGAGGCGCGTGACCGGCGCCGCGGCGGTCCTCCTCGCCTCGGCGGCCTTCGCCTACCCCGCGGTCCTGCCGGTCCTGCCCGCCTCGACGTTCGGCGGCTCGTTCTACGGCGACCTCAACGACGTCCAGCTCGAGACCATCGGCTGGGAGGAGTACACCGACCAGGTGCGCGCGGTCCTCGACGCGCTGCCGGCCGAGCAGCGGAGCACCGCGGTGGTCTTCACCGGCAACTACGGCGAGGCCGGCGCGCTGACCTGGTACGACGTCGGCGTCCCGGTCTACTCGGGTCACAACGGCTATCGCGAGTGGGGTCCCCCTCCGGACCCGGCCACGCCGGTGGTGGTCGTCGGCTGGCTCGACGCCGCCGCGTACTTCGACGGCTGCACCCGGGCGGCGACGCTGCACAACGACGCCGACGCACCCGGCGAGGAGCAGGGCGCGCCGGTCCTGCTGTGCACCTCCGTGCGCGGGTCGTGGTCCGAGCGGTGGCCGGACCTGGTCCACTACGACGCCTGAGAGCGGCTCAGTGGGGAGGCTTCTGGAGAGCGGGGTCGAGCGCGGCCTGCGGCTCGCAGCTCGCCTCGCCCGGTGCGACCTGGATGCTCGCCGGCCGCCACACCCGGACCTCGTCGCCGCGGCGGTACGCCAGGACGCAGTCGCGGACCGGCCGCCCGCTGACGTATCCCTCGAGGCGACTGACGGCGACCGCGATCGCACCGTCGACCTCCTCGACGGACAGGTCCGGGACGCGGGACAGCCGCTCGCTCACGCCGGCGGCGTCCGTGGCGCCGGTCAACGCCCTGCGGACGCGAAGGTCGACGCCCGCACCGATGGGGCCGGCCTCGGCGGCTCGGGTCGGGTCGATGTCCGTCGCCTCCGGGCAGGTCACCTGCTCGGCGGTGTCCCACTCGCGGTCGTCGGTCCACCGGTAGCAGCGGGTCGCCTCGTAGTGCGCGTCCGGGTCGGGCCACCAGTCGAGGTTGTTGCGGCGGGTGGCCGAAGCGGTGATCCTCAGGACGATCTCGTGCCCGGCCTCGGTGTTGCGGGCGACCACCAGCTCGACACCGGGGTAGGCGGTCGCCTCGAGGGCCCGGTCCATGGCCGTGGCGCCGGCGTAGGTCTCCATGGCGTTGAACAGCGCGACGGCGCGGTCGTGGGTGGCGCTGACGGCTGGCTCCCGCGTCCCCCAGGCGTAGGTCCCGAGCGCGATCACCAGCACGGGTGTGACGAGGAGCAGCAGTCGCTTCATGTGTCGACCATCGCGGGCGACGCCCGCCCCGCGCATGAGTACGCGGGCTCGTTCTCGCCCGTCGACTGCGATCGCCGGTGGGCATCGGGCCCGAGCGACCCGGTCAGTCCTCGATGACGGCCTCGCCCCGTGCCCGCAGCGCGTCGAGCCCGTCGCGCATGGCCTGTTGCCTCTCGGGCGAGTGCCCGACCCAGTCGGTGAGCTCGGCCACGACCCGCAGGGGGTGGCGGCTGCGGAAGGACTGCGTCGGGTTGCCGGGCAGCTTCTTGTCGGTGACGTTGGGGTCGTCCTCGAACTCGCCTGTCGGCTCCACGACGTAGATGCGTCCGCGGCCCTCGCCGGCGGCGAACTCGGCGCCCCAGGCGGCGGCGTCGAGGGTCGCGGTGAAGTACACGTGGTTCATCACCCGGCCCGCCTCGAAGTTCGACTCGCGCCCCGGCACCAGCAGGTCGCCGACCGCCAGGTCGGCCTTCGTGCCGTGGAGGTAGACGCCGTCCGGGTGGACCTCGAACGGGACCGGTTCGCTCGGAGTGCTCATGACGCCGAGACTAGGTGGTCGTGGGCTCGGCCTCGTCCTCACCGGCGTCGTCGTCGCGGACGACCGGCATCGCGACCGTCGGCCCGTCGAAGGTGACCTCGACGTTCTGGAAGCTCTTGTGGCGCTGGGACATCACGTAGTCGGCGTACGCCCGCTTGTCGGCCTCGGTCAGCTCGACGTTGTCGGTGAACGGCGTGAGCAGCGCACGCGGCCAGAGACGGTGGGAGAGCACCACGTTGACCTCGATGCCGATCACGCCCATGACCGCGGCGATGAACAGGATCCCGATGAGGCCGAGGACCAGGCCGAAGGTCTTGTTCATCTGGCTGGTCTCGGCGAGCACGTTGGTGACGTAGAGCGTGCCGAGGTACTGCAGGGTCTGCCAGAGCACGGCGACCGTGAACGCACCGGGCAGGGCCGCGCGGAAGTCGTGGCTGCGCGCGACCCCGAACTGGAAGAGCACCGCGAGGACCGTGGTGATCACCAGGATGCTGCCGATGACGATCGGCCAGCGGTAGCTGGCGATCGTGCTGCCGAGCACCTCGGTGCTGCTGGCCAGGGCGGAGAGGATCGAGAGCACGAGCAGCGCGACGCCGGCGGTGAGCAGCAGGCCGAGGCTCTTGAGCCGCAGCAGGATCGGGTTGGGTCGGCGGTTGCGCGGCACCGACCAGGCGATGTTGAGCGCGTTCTGCAGGGCCTGGCCCAGGCCGAGCGAACCGTAGAGCGCGACCAGCGCACCCACCACGACACCGGCGGTCGATCCCTGCAGGCCCTCGGGCTGGCCGAGCTGGTCGCCGATGATCGGGAACTGGCTGAGCGCGGAGTCGAGCAGGTCCGACTCGAGCCCGGGGTTGCCCTGCAGGATGAAGCCGAGGATCGAGGTGCCGAGCAGCAGCAGCGGGAAGATCGCGATGAACGAGTAGTAGGTGATGATCGCGGCCAGGTAGTTGCCCTGGTCGTCGGAGTACTTGTAGATCACGGCGAGGGGCACGGCGAGGGGCGGGAAGCGACGCTGCCCGCGGTCGACGGCGTCCAGTGCCCTGCCCACGGGGTCACGGTACCCGTGACGGGGGTCCTGGATCGGGGAGCGTGGGCATCTCGAGGCCGGTACGTCGGCCGACGAGCACCGCCCGAGTCACCGAGGCGGACCCGAACCGGTCGCGCACCCGGTCGAGCGCGGCGTCGAGACCGTGCTCGTGCACGTCGTCGGGGAACAGCGGCAGCTCGAGCTGTTGGGAGCGGCCGTCGACCAGACCCGAGATCGTCACGCCCAGGAGCGTGCAGCCGCGCTCCTCGATCAGCGGCCAGCTGGCCGCCAGCAGCCGGCGTCCGGTCTCGAGCCAGGTGGCCGTGGTGGCGGTCGAGTGCGCCAGCGTCGCCGAGCGCGTCGCGCGGGTGAAGTCGTCGAACCGCAGCCGGAGCGTGAAGGTCTGCCCGATCCGCTCGCCCGCACGCAGCCGGCGAGCGACCCGGTCGACGAGGCCGGCCAGCAGCGCCTCGAGGTCGGCGCGCGACTTGGGCTTGCCCGGCCGGCCGATCGCGCACTGCGAGCCGATCGAGCGCCGTCGGCGTCCGACCTCGACGGGCCGCGGGTCGAGCAGGTTGGCCAGGGCCCAGAGGTGCCGGCCCGCGGCCTTGCCGACGGTGGCGGTCAGGTCGGTCTCCTCCCAGGCCGCGAGCTGGCCGATCGTGCGGATGCCTTCGGCGTGCAGCTTGGCGGCCGTGACGGCACCGACGCCCCAGAGCCGCTCGACCGGCAGCGGGTGGAGGAACGAGCGCTCGTCGCCGGGCGGCACGAGCAGGAGACCGTCGGGCTTGCCGACCGCGCTGGCCACCTTGGCGAGGTACTTGGTGCGGGCGATGCCGACCGAGATCGGCAGCCCGACCTCCTCCCGCACACGGACGCGCAGGTCGGCCGCGATCTGCTCGGGCGGGCCGACGAGGCGGCGCAGCCCGCCGACGTCGAGGAACGCCTCGTCGATCGAGAGGCCCTCGACCAGCGGCGTGGTGTCGTCGAAGACCTCGAAGACCCGCTTGCTGGCCTCGACGTACGCCGAGAAGCGCGGCGGCACCACGATCGCGCCGGGGCAGAGGCGGGCCGCCTCGCGTCCCCCCATCGCCGAATGGACGCCGAAGGCCTTGGCCTCGTAGCTCGCCGCGAGCACGACTCCCCCGCCGACGATCACCGGCCGGCCGCGCAGCCGGGGGTCGTCGCGCTGCTCGACCGAGGCGAAGAACGAGTCGAGGTCGGCATGCAGGATGCTCGCCTCGTCGCGCTGCCCGGTCCTGCCCGCCGCGATCCTGGCCACGGGACCATCATCGAACACTTGTTCGACGATGTCGAGTCTCCGGGCTCAGGCGACCAGCGTGGTGATCGCGACGATGACCGGCACCGAGGCGATCGTGCTGACGAGGATCGCGTCGCGGGCCAGCAGCACGGCCCGGTCGTAGCGCGAGGCGATGATGAAGACGTTCTGCGCGGTCGGCAGCGCCGAGAGCACGGTGACGGCGAGCAGCGCGTCGCCCTCCAGGCCGAGGGCGAAGCGGCCCACGGCGTACGCCGCCAGGGGCTGCACCACCATCTTGAGCGCGACGGTGGTCGCCAGGTCGACCGCGGGCACGCCCCGGCCCGGCAGCGGGCCCAGCCGCAGCGAGACGCCGTACGCGAGCAGCATCGCGGGCACCGCCATCCCGCCGAGCAGGGCCAGCGGGTCCTGCACGGCCGGGGGCAGGTCCGCGCCGGTCGCGGCCAGCGCGAGCCCGAGCAACGAGCCGATCGTGATGGGGTTGCGCACCGGCCGGGCGAGGACCCGGTCGAGCCGCAGGCCCTCCTCGCTGGCCGCCACGTCGAGCAGCGTCAGCGCGAGCGGCTGCAGGACGAGCAGCTGCAGGAGCAGCAGTGGCGCGACCAGGGCCGCGTCGCCGAGGACGTAGGCCGCGATCGGGATGCCGAGGTTGGCGGAGTTCTGGTACGACGAGCACAGCGTGCCGACCACGCTCTCGCCGAGGCCGTGGCGGCGGGCCAGGCTGACCGCGGCGGACAGCGTCGCGCTGACGACCACCGCCGCGGCGATCGCCACGAGGTTGTCGGAGAACACCGCGCCGAGGTCGCTGTCCTCGAGCACGGTCAGCAGCAGCGCCGGGCTGGCCACGAAGAACGCCAGCGTCGACAGCGTCCGCTGGCCGGCCGCGTCGATGACCCGGAGATGGGCGAGCAGGGACCCGAGGGCGATCAGCGCGACGATCGTCGCGAACCCGTCGAAGACCCCCGCCACGTCCCCACCCTAGGGAGGGGGCGTCCGCGTCGCTCGGCGCCTCCAGCTGCTGTAACGCCGTGTTACCCCGCCTACCGACCGTGCTGCAACATGGTCGGTAGGCGGGGTAAACGGGCGTTACAGCGGATGGGGCATCCGCCCAGGGTCAGTAGGACTTGGGCAGCCCCAGCGAGTGCATGGCCACGAAGTTGAGGATCATCTCGCGGCTGACCGGGGCGATCCGGGTGGTCCGGGCGGCGACGAGGAGGCCGGCGACGCCGTACTCCTGGGTGATGCCGTTGCCGCCGTGGGTCTGCACGGCGACGTCGGCGGCGTGGCAGGCGGCCTCGCCGGCGGCGTACTTGGCCATGTTCGCGGCCTCACCGGCGCCGAACTCGTCGCCGGCGTCGTAGAGCGCCGCGGCCTTCTGGGTCATCAGCCGCGCCATCTCGATCTCGATGTGCGCCTGCGCCAGCGGGTGCGCGATCGCCTGGTGCGAGCCGATCGGGCCCTTGAAGACCGTGCGCTCCTTCGCGTACGCCGTGGCCTTGCCGAGCGCGTGCCGGGCCATGCCGGTGGCGAACGCCGAGGCCATGATCCGCTCCGGGTTGAGGCCGGTGAACAGCTGCGCCAGGCCGCCGTCCTCGTCGCCGACGAGCGCGTCGGCCGGCAGCCGGACGTCGTCGAGGAACACGCTGAACTGCAGCTCGGGCGAGACGATCTCCATCGGGATCGGCTGGGCCTCGAAGCCGGCCGCGTCGGTCGGCACCACGAACAGCACCGGCTTCACCTTGCCGGTCCGGGCGTCCTCGGCCCGGGCGACGACCAGCACGTTGTCGGCCTCGTCGACGCCGGAGATGTAGATCTTGCGACCGTTGAGCACCCACCCGTCGCCGTCCTTGCGGGCGGTCGTGGTGATGTTGTGGGTGTTGGTGCCCGCGTCGGGCTCGGTGATCGCGAAGGCCATCGTCGAGGTGCCGTCGCAGATGCCGGGCAGCCAGCGCTGCTTCTGCTCGTCGGTGCCGTACTTGCTGATGATCGTCCCGCAGATCGCCGGGCTGACGACCATGAGCAGCAGCGGGCAGCCGGCGGTCGCCAGCTCCTCGCAGACCGCCGCGATGTCGCCGATGCCGCCGCCCCCGCCGCCGTACTCCTCGGGGATGTTGATGCCGAGGTAGCCGTTCTTGCCGATCTCCAGCCACAGCTCGGTGGTCTTCTCGCCGGCGCGCGCCTTCTGGGCGAACCAGTCGCCGCCGTACTTGCCGGCCAGCTTGGCCACGGCCTTGCGCAGCTCCTGGCGCTCCTCGGACTCGGTGAACGTGTTCACTCCTGCTCCTCCACTACGGCGAGAACCTCACCGGCGGCGACCTGCGCACCGGGCTTGACGTCGATCTCCGTGACCGTGCCGGCGTACGGCGCGCTCACGGTGTGCTGCATCTTCATGGCCTCGAGCACCAGCACGGGCTGCCCGGCCTCGACCTGCTGTCCGGCCTCGACCGCGACGCTGACCACGGTGCCGGGCATCGGCGCCAGCAGGCTCCCGCTGGCGACCGCCTCGGCCGGGTCCACGAACCGCGGCACCCGGGTCAGCCGCACGTGCCCGCGGGCGCTGTCGACGTCGACAGCGGCTCCGTTGACAGCGATCGCGTACGTCGTCCGCACGCCGTCGGTCTCCAGCGTCACCTGGCTGGGCCCCGCGTCGATCACCTCGTGGCCCTCGACCCGGTAGCCGTCCCGCCCGCCCCACCACTCGACGACCACGCTGTCCGGGTCGCCGTCGAACTCGGTGCGCTGCGGCTGGGAGACCACGTTGCGCCACGCCACCGGGACGCCCCGCTGGACGGTGCGGGCGGCCACGGCGCGCTCGGCCAGCGCGATCGCCGCCGCCACTGCAGCCACTTCGATGTTGACCCGCCCGAAACTTTCGGGCGGGTCAACGAGGAAGTCCGTGCTGACCTCACCGCGCAGGAACCGCTCGTCGCGCAGGATGCTCACCAGGAGGTCCCGGTTGGTGACCAGCCCGTGGATCCTCGCCCGGGACAGCACCCCCGCGAGCTTGCGGGCTGCGGCCTCCCGGGTCGGTGCGTACGCGATCACCTTGGCGAGCATCGCGTCGTAGTGCGTCGACACCTCGCTGCCGGACTCGAAGCCGGCGTCCACGCGGACGCCCTCCTCCTGGGGGATCTCGAACGTCGTCAGGGTCCCGCTCTGCGGCTGGTAGTCCGCGGCCGGGTCCTCGGCGTAGAGGCGCACCTCGATCGCGTGCCCCTGCGGCTCGCCGCTCCAGCCCATCAGCCAGTCCGACTCGGCCGCCTCGATCTGCCGCTCGACCAGGTCCACGCCGTGCACGAGCTCGGTGACCGGGTGCTCGACCTGGAGACGGGTGTTCATCTCCAGGAACCAGAAGCGCTCACTCGCCGGGTCGTAGAGGAACTCGACGGTGCCGGCGCCCCGATAACCGATCGCCTCGGCGGCCTTGCGTGCGGCGTCGTGCAGGTCGGTGCGCACCTCCTCCGGGAGGAGCGGGGCGGGTGCCTCCTCGACGACCTTCTGGTGCCGGCGCTGCAGCGAGCAGTCGCGCTCGCCGTACACGCTGGTGTTGACGATCTGCACCTCGACGTGCCGGCCGCGCTCGACGTACGGCTCGACGAACACGGTGCCGTCGCCGAACGCAGAGGCCGCCTCGGCGCGTGCCTTCTCGATCTCGCCGGACAGCTCGGCCAGGGTGCGCACGACGCGCATCCCCCGGCCGCCGCCGCCCGCCGAGGCCTTGACCAGCAGCGGGAGGTCGGCCTCGGTCGGCTCGGCCGGCGCCTCGAGCACCGGGACGCCGGCGGCCTTCATGATCTCCTTGGCGCGGATCTTGGAGCCCATCGCCTCGATCGACTCCGGCGCGGGACCGACCCAGGTCAGGCCGGCGTCGATCACGGCCCGGGCGAACTCCGCGTTCTCCGACAAGAAGCCGTAGCCGGGGTGGATCGCGTCGGCGCCCGACCTGCGCGCGGCGTCGAGCACGAGGTCGACGCGCAGGTAGGTGTCGGCCGGCGCGTTGCCGGGCAGGCGCACGGCGTGGTCGGCCTCGCGCACGTAGGGCAGGGCGGCGTCGGCGTCGGAGTGGATCGCCACGGTCTCGATGCCGAGGGCGCGGCAGGTGCGGAACACCCGCGAGGCGATCTCGGCGCGGTTGGCCACCAACAGGCGGCTGATCGTGCGCTTGCTCATGGGCGGAAGACTCCGAACCGGTCGGTGCCGACGTACGGCTTGTTCTCGATGACGGACAGGCAGATGCCGAGGACGGTGCGGGTGTCGCGCGGGTCGATGACCCCGTCGTCGTAGAGCATCCCGGAGAGGAAGTGCGGCAGCGACTGCTCCTCGATCTGGGCCTCGACGATCTCCTTGATCCCCTTGAAGCCCTCGGTGTCGAACGTCTCGCCCTTGGCCTCGGCCGACTGGCGGGCGACGATCTCGAGCACGCCGGCGAGCTGCTGGGGACCCATCACCGCGGACTTCGCCGAGGGCCAGGTGAACAGGAACCGCGGGTCGAACGCGCGGCCGTTCATGCCGTAGTTGCCGGCGCCGTACGACGCACCCATGATCACGCTCAGGTGCGGGACCGTGGAGTTGCTGATCGCGTTGATCATCATCGCGCCGTGCTTGATGATGCCGCCCTGCTCGTAGTCCTTGCCGACCATGTAGCCGGTGGTGTTGTGCAGGAACAGCAGCGGGGTGTCGGACTGGTTGGCCAGCTGCACGAACTGCGTGGCCTTCTGTGCCTCCTCGGAGAACAGCACGCCCTGGGCGTTGGCGAGGATGCCGACCGGACGGCCGTGGATCTTGGCCCACCCGGTGACCAGCGAGGATCCGTAGAGCGGCTTGAACTCGTCGAAGACCGTGCCGTTGGCGGCGGACACGCCGTCGCAGATGCGCCGGATGACGTCGCGCGGGTCGAACGGCTCCTTGAGGTCGCTGGGGATCAGGTCCAGCAGATCCTCGGGATCCTCGTCCGGCTCGGCGTACGACGGTCCGGTGATCGAGGTCGCCTTGCGCCAGTTGAGCCGAGCCACGATGCGCCGGCCGATCCGGATCGCGTCGTGCTCGTCCTCGGCGAGGTAGTCGGCCAGGCCGGACGTGCGGGCGTGCATCTCGGCGCCGCCGAGCGACTCGTCGTCGGACTCCTCGCCGGTGGCCATCTTCACCAGCGGCGGTCCGCCGAGGAAGACCTTCGCCTGCTCCTTGACCATCACGGTGTAGTCCGACATGCCGGGCACGTAGGCGCCGCCGGCGGTGGAGTTGCCGAACACCAGCGCGATCGTCGGCTCCTTGCGGGCAGATGCACGGGTGATGTCGCGGAAGAGCTTGCCGCCCGGGATGAAGATCTCCTTCTGGGTCGGCAGGTCCGCGCCGCCGGACTCGACCAGCGAGACCGTGGGCAGCCCGTTCTTCTCCGCGATCTCGGCGGCCCGGAAGATCTTCTTCAGCGTCCAGGGGTTCGAGGCGCCGCCCTTCACCGTGGGGTCGTTCGCGGTGATCATGCACTCGACGCCCTCGACGACGCCGATGCCGGTGACGACCGAGGCGCCCACGGGGAAGTCCGATCCCCAGCCCGCCAGCGGGCTGAGCTCCAGGAACGCCGAGCCCTCGTCGATCAGCAGCTCGATCCGCTCGCGGGGCAGCAGCTTGCCGCGGGCGTGGTGGCGCTCGACGTACTTGGACCCGCCTCCGGCGACCGCCTTGGCGTGCTCGGTGTCGAGCGCCTCCAGCTTCTCCAGCATGGCCGTCCGATGCTCGGTGCTCATGAGTCCCTCTCCACGACTGTCCTCATCCGTTCCAAGGTGGTGCGCATCCCCTTCTCGTTGGTGCGACCGCGCAGCTTGCCGAGCAGCAGCCAGTAGGCGCGCAGGTAGAGCTTCGGCTCGAGCCGGAAGTACTCCGTGACCCGCGTGCCGGTGCCGTCGGGCTCCAGGCGGTAGCCCCAGTTGTTGACCGTGAGGTCCTCGGTGCCGACGGCGAACTCGAACACCTCGTGGGGCACGCACCTCGTCACCCGACAGGGCGTCCAGTACGTCGGGCCCACACCGTTGCGGCGCACGTGACCCTTGAAGTAGGCGCCGACCTCGGGCCCCGTCGAGCCCCGGGTCCACCGCGCCTCGAACGTCTCCGGGGAGAACTCGCCGATCCGGGTGACGTCGCTGACCAGCGCCCACACCTTCTCGGGCGGCGCGTCCATGTGCAGGGAGACCTCCCCGCCCAGCCCGCTCATTCGGGGCCCCCGCGGACGTGTGGGCTGGAGGAGCGAAGCGGGGGAAGGCCGCACTGTCGTGGGGTGATCATCGGTCGTACCCCAGCAGCTTGGCGGCGAGATCGGTGAGCACCTCGGTCGCACCTCCTCCGATCGGCAGGATCCGGGCGTCGCGGTAGTGCCGCTCGACCTCGGTCCCGTGCATGTATCCCGTCCCGCCGTGCAGCTGGACGGCCTGGTCACAGACGTACGTCGCGGCGTCACAGGCGGTCTGCTTGGCCAGGCACACCTCGGCGATCACGCTCTCGCCGGCCGCGTGGCGGCGCGCCACCTCGCGGGTGTAGGCGCGGGCCACCTCGACCTGGCGTCGCATCTCGACGAGCTTGTGCCGCACGACCTGGTTGGCGACGAGCGGCCTGCCGAACGTCTCGCGGTCGCGGCAGTAGGCGACGGTGAGGTCCAGCGACCGCGCGGCGATGCCGTAGGCGTGCACGGCCAGCGCCAGGCGCTCGACCACGAACTGCTCGGCGATGTAGTAGAAGCCGGCGTTCTCCTCGCCGACGAGGTTGGCAACCGGCACCTCGACGTCGACGAACGAGAGCTCGGCGGTGTCGGAGCAGTGCCAGCCCATCTTGGCCAGCGACCGGTCGACGGTGAAGCCGGGCGTGCCCTTCTCGATCACCAGCAGGGACAGGCCGGCATGGCCCTCGCCGCCCGTACGGACCGCGGTCGTGACGAAGTCGCCGCGCACGCCGCTGGTGATGAACGTCTTGGCGCCGTTGACGACGTACACGTCGCCGCGGCGTACGGCGGTGGTGCGCAGCCCGGCCACGTCGGACCCGCCGCCGGGCTCGGTGATGCCGAGGGCGCCGATCCTCTCGCCGGCCAGCGTCGGCCGCACGAACCGGTCGACCAGCTCGGGCGAGCCGTGCGCGGCGATGTGCGGCAGCGCGATGCCGCCGGTGAACAGGCCGGCCATCAGCCCGCTCGAGGCGCCCGCCTCGAACATGCCCTCCTGCAGGTCGACGGTGTCGAGGACGTCGCCGCCCTCACCACCGACCGACTCGGGGAAGGAGATGCCGAGCAGACCCTGCTGGGCGGCCGCGACGTGGAGCTCGCGCGGGATCTCCCCCGCGTCCTCCCAGTCCTGCAGGTGCGGCGCGACCTCGCGCCGGACGAACTCGGCGCCGAGGGCGCGCATGTCACTCATAGGAGCCCTTCCTGCACGTGCACCATCCGGGACCGCACCCACTCGCCGAGGCCCTTGGCCTGCGGGTCGAACCGCGTCGACGCGGCCACCCCCTCGCCCAGCAGGCCACGGATCAGCACGTTGACGCCGCCGAGGTTCGGCAGCACGTAGACCTCCACCGGCAGGTCGGCGGCCTCCGGGACCAGCTCGCGGACCTTGCGCGGGCTGATCAGCTTGGCCAGCCAGGTCACGCGCGCGTCGTACTTGCCCGAGCCGTCGTTGACCACCCAGAGCCCGAGGTTGGCGTCGCCGCCCTTGTCGCCCGAGCGCGCGTGGACGAACGTGCCCAGCGGCGCCCGTCGTGTGAGCGAGTCAGCCGGCGCGGTGAACGGCGAGGGCCGCTGACCGGCCTCGGCGTCGACCACGCTGAAGTCCGTGGGGTCGGCCACGATCTCACGCCGGCCGTCGGCGTGCACCACGGTGTGCTGCACGGCCGCCCGGTCGACGTACGCCGCCCGATAGACGCCGTACGGCGCGGGGGCGGCCGGCGGGGCGGTCATCGTGAAGCCGGGGTACGACGCGAGCGCGAGCTCGACCGCCGCGCTGGTGAAGGAGCGGCCGACCGGGTCGGGCCGGTCGTCCTTGACCGTGCAGCGCAGCAGGCAGGACGCGCCCTCCTCGGTGTCGGCGTCCGCCGGCGGAAGTGCGGTGCGGGTCCAGCTGATGTCGCGGGCCTGGAGCGCAGGCGCGAGTTGCTCGCGCACCCAGTCGGCCTTGGCGTCGATGTCCAGGCCGGTGAGCACGAACTCGACGGTGTTGCGGAACCCGCCCAGCTCGTTGACGCAGACCTTGAGCTGCTCGGGCGGCGCCTCGCCGCGCACGCCGCTGATCTCGACGCGGTCGGTGCCGACCTCGCGCAGCCGGATCGAGTCGAGGTGCGTGGTGACGTCGGGGTTGAGGTAGTGGATGCCCTGGATCTCGTACATCAGCTGGGCGGTGACGGTGTCGACGGTGACGGCGCCGCCGGTGCCGGCGTGCTTGGTGATCACGCTCGACCCGTCCGCGGCGAGCTCCGCGAGCGGGAAGCCCAGCGGGCGCCCGTCGTGGCGCAGGCTGCGGAAGCCGGAGAAGTTGCCGCCCGTCGCCTGGGTGCCGCACTCGAGCACGTGCCCGGCCACGACGGCGCCGGCGAGCTCGTCGTACGACGTCGCCGTCCAGCCGTGGTGGGCGATCGCCGGGCCGACGACGAGGCTCGCGTCGGTGACGCGACCGGTGACGACCACCTGCGCGCCGGCGCTGAGGGCGGCGGCGATGCCGAAGCCGCCGAGGTAGGCGTTGGCGGTCAGCGCACCCTCGAAGCCGAGCTCCGCCGCGCGGGGGCGCAGGTCGTCGCCCTCGACGTGCGCGACCTGGACGTCGAGGCCGAGGCCGCGCGCGACCTCGCGCACCCGGTCGGCCAGCCCGGCCGGGTTGAGGCCACCGGCGTTGCTGACGATGCGCACCCCGCGCTCGACGGCGAGGCCGAGGGACTCCTCGAGCTGGCGAACGAAGGTCTTGGCATACCCCAGTGACGGGTCCTTCATGGTGTCGCGGCCCAGGATGAGCATGGTCAGCTCGGCCAGGTAGTCGCCGGTGAGGACGTCCAAGGGCCCTCCCTCGAGCATCTCGCGCATCGCCGACTGGCGGTCGCCGTAGAAGCCCGAGCAGTTGCCGATCCTCAGGACCTCAGCCACGACGCTCCCTCCCCTCGCCCGCCGGACCCGCGAACGCCTGGGCGATGCCCAGCCACCGGTCGGCGTCGGCGCCGTTCGCCACCAGATCCGTGTCGTCGCGGTGGACGCGCTGGGTGACGAGCAGGCAGAAGTCCCAGGCCGAGCCGCGGACCGTCTGGGCGGCGTCCTCCGGTCCCCAGGTCCAGAGGTCGCCCGACGGCGCGGTCAGCTCGATGCGGAACTCCTCGGCCGGCGCCTCGAGGCCCTGGACCGAGAACGCGAAGTCGCGGGTGCGTACGCCGAGGTGCGCGACGTGCCGGACCCGGTCGGTGCGCTCGGGCTCGACGCCGAGCGCGTCGTACACGTCGAGGGCGTGCGCCCAGCTCTCCATGAAGCGCGCGGTCGCCATCGAGGCCGGGGACATCGGCGGGCCGAACCACGGCAGCTTCTGGCCGTCGGGGTAGTCGCGCAGGGCCTCGCGCAGGGCGGTCCGCGCCGCGCCCCAACGGGCGAGGAGAGCCGCGGGCGCCAGCCGGGCAACCTCGATCGCCTGGGCGTCGACGAAGCCGGTCGGGTCCTCGATCGCCTGCAGCACGACGGCGTCCCAGGCCTGCTTGCCCTCGGGGGTGCGCGCACCGGCGGCGAGGACGGCGACCTCGTCGGTCCACAGCAGGTGGGCGACCTGGGTCGCCACCGTCCAACCGGGGGCGGGCGTCGGCGTCGCCCACCCACCTGAGTCGGAGTCGTCGAGACCGGAGACGGCCGCCCAGAGACGGTCCCCCTCGGCCGCGAGGTCGTCGAGCAGGTCGTCGAGCAGACTCATGCGGTCTCCTTGAGGTGCTGGTCGAGCACGTCGGCCCAGCGGTCGAGGATGCGCCCACGGCGGCGGGCGTCGTCGGTGATCGTGTTGGCCAGGCCGAGGCCGCGGACCAGGTCGAGCGTGGCCTGCACAAGCTCGCGGGTGCCGGGGCGGGACTCGTCGGCGCCGAGGAGCTCGATCGTCATCCGGTGGGTCTCACGGCCCACGCGCTGCTCGAGCGGACCGACCGCGTTCATCAGGGCCTCGTCGGTGCGCGCGGCGACCCAGAGCTCCAGGGCGGCGGTGAACACCGGGCCGGTGAAGTGGTCGCCGAGCATCTGCAGCACCGCACGGGTGCGGCGGCGACCGGTCGGCAGCGCCGCCGCGGCGGCCGCCAGCTCAGCCGCGCGCTTCTCGGTGAGGTGCTCGACCGCCGCCACGACCAGGTCGTTCTTGGTCGGGAAGTGGTGCAGCTGCGCCCCGCGGCTGACCCCGGCCCGCTCCGAGACCAGCGTGGTCGACGTACCGGCGAAGCCGCGCTCGACCAGGCACTCGACGGTCGCCTCCAGCAGGCGGGCCCGCATCAACCGGGTCCGCTCCTCCTGGGGGACCCTGCCTGAGGTGGGGGCAGTGCTCCCGGCCGTCGTCACCGGCACAGCATGGCCGGGACAACAACAAACAGTCAAGCCTGTCTTTTTTTGGGACTCCCGGCTCGGCCAGGACATGCGACGAGGCGACGCCCGGGTCCGTGCCCGGGCGCCGCCTCGTGCGGTCGTGCTGGATGCCAGCCGGTCGTTACTCCCCGGCGTCGATGTCCAGCACGGTGACGGAATCGGAGTCGGCGTACGCCAGGTAGCCCAGGTAGTGGACGCCGGCGTCGAGCCCGCTCCACGACACCGACAGCGTCGTCTCCTTGTTCGCCGTCACCGGGACCGGATCGGGCGTCACCGTCAGGCTTCCGGCGGTCGACGTCGGGTCGATGCTCCAGAAGTCGAACGCGTACTGCATCGGCGCGCCGGCCTCACCGGAGGAGAAGCCGTCGATCTCGACCAGGTACGTGCCCGGCTCGGGATCGCGCAGCGTCACCGCCTCGTCCGCCGATGCCGTGGCCGAGGACCCGACCTGGGCGAAGACGTCCTCAGGAGCGCAGCTCTCCGAGGCGTAGACGAACAGGTCGAGGTCGGCCGTGTCGTCCGCGGCGTCGACCTGGAACTTCGCCAGGCCCGAGCCCTCGGGCACGGTCACGCACTCGAGGTCGTAGTCACCGCCCGGGTCGACCTCGCCCGTCTTGGTGTCGGAGGCGGCCAGCCCGTGCGGCGTGACGTCGAGGTCACCGGTGAAGCCGGCCGTGATCGGCACGTCGACCGAGCCCGAGGTGCCCGTGCCCGTGACGAGGGCCGGAGCGTCGACCGACAGCGGCTTGAGCGCCACCGGCATCTTCACCGTGGTGGGGCCGGTCAGGGTGACCCACCCGGTCACGTAGTGACCCAGCGGCGCCGTGGTCCGGGTGAACCGGAATGTGACGTCCTGCAGGTCGTTGACGCGGTCGGCGCGCACCGCCTTGACGTTGGTGTCCAGCGAGAAGCCGGGCACCGACGCCGAGATCTTCCAGACGCCCTTCATGCTCGCCCGGAAGGTGCGGTGGAACGTCGTCTCGGCGGTGACCGAGGCGTCGGCGAGCGAGGGGACGTTGACGTCCTTCGGGTCGACGGTCGGGACGCCGGTGTTGAAGCCGAGCCCGGTCAGGAAGCCCCGCCACTGGGTGGCACCCGAGGTGACGAACAGGCCCGGGTTGAAGAACCGCTTCGGGGTGACCTGGCCCGCGCCCTGGGCGAACGCGTCGCGCGAGCGCTTGCCGTCGGCCGTCTTGGTCGGCGTCGCGGTCGTCATCATCGCCGACTTGATCTGCATCGGCGTCCAGTTCGGGTGCACGCTCTGCATGAACGCGGCCAGACCGGTGATGTGCGGCGCGGCCATCGACGTGCCGGACATCAGGTCGTAGGTGCGGCCGGAGTCCGGCGGGGGCGCGACCGCGGCGAGCACGCTCACGCCCGGAGCAGCGATGTCCGGCTTGAGGAGGTCACCGCCCGCGGCGATGATCGGGCCGCGCGAGGAGAACCCGCCGACCTGCGGCAGCGGCGTGACGTGCTTGGTGAGGTTGCCGAGCTTGAACGACGCGGTCGCCTTGGCCCCGGCCTCCTCGAGGTAGTCGTAGACCTTGGGGCCGTCGGTGTCGGAGATGTGGATCGTCGGCACCGCGTGGAAGTCGGCGTCCAGGCTGTTCGGCGAGGGGTTGACCAGGATCATCGCCTTGCCGCCGGCCCGCTCGACCTCGGCGCTCTTCGCGACGCGGTCGTAGACGCCGCGCAGGCAGACCACGATCGTGCCGCTGACCTTGGCGGGGTCGAGGGTGTCGGGACCGCACAGGGCCACCGCGTCCGGGTCGGCGTCCGGCAGCCCGCTGGCCGCCGAGTCGACGAGCTTGGTGGAGGGCACGGCCGTGCTCGAGACCGAGGCGCCGACGATCTTCTTGCCGTTGCCGAGCACCACGGTGTTCTCGTAGCTGTACGACGTGGAGGCCGCCACGGTGGTCAGCCACGGACCCGGGTGGTCGAGCGTGGACTCGCCGGGGCCGGAGTTGCCGGCGGAGGCGGCCACGAAGATGCCGGCCTCGGCCGCGCCCTCGAAGGCGAGCTCGGTGGCGTCGAGCGTGGGGCTCGCGCCGCCGCCGACGGAGAAGTTGAGCACGTCGACACCGTCGATGACGGCCTGGTCGACGGCCTGGATGACGTCGGCGTTGTTGCAGCCGCTCTTGTCGGAGTCCGCGGCCTCCCAGCAGACCTTGTAGACGGCGATGCGAGCCGCCGGGGCCATGCCGGTGACCGTGCCGAACTTGCGGCCCTCGGTGGTCACGCCGCGGACGCGGTTGCCGGCCGCCGTGCTGGCGGTGTGGGTGCCGTGTCCGTCACCGTCACGGGCCGAGACGTGCTCGAACTCCGAGAGCTCCTCGACCGGGACGCCGGAGAGGAAGCTGTCGCCGTAGTAGCGGGCGCTGATGATCTTGGTGTTGCAGTCGCCCGCGTCCCAGCCGTCGGCGATCACGCACTCGCCGCGGAAGACGCCGCCATCGGCCTTCTCCATGCGGGTCGTCGTGCCGCTGCGCGAGATGTCCCAGGTGGTCTTGGGCTTCGCGGTCAGCGCCGCGCCCTTGAACGAGCGCGACTCGGGCCAGATGCCGGTGTCGAGGTCGGCCACCACGACGCCCGCGCCGGCGTGCTTCTCACCGCCGTGCGTGGTCCACGCGCCGTCCTTGCCGGAGAGGCCGAGGAACGCCGGGGTGTTCCAGGTGTCCAGGTGCAGGTTGCGGGACTTGTCCAGCAGCATCACGCGGCGGTCGCTGGAGAGACTCAGCGCCTGCTTCTTGCTCAGGTCGGCCACGAAGGCGTTGGTCGCCACGGTCACGTTCGCGACCGGGTCGACGCCGTAGTCGCCGGCGACGCGCTGCTGGGTCTGGCGCAGGTGCGCGGTGTAGGCCTGCACCCGCGCGCTGCGGGCATCGAACTGCCCCGACGTCGAGCGGGTCGCGCCGTAGCGCGGGTTGCCGCCGTCGTAGCTGGCGGCACCGGGCTCGCGCAGCACGACGATGTAGCGGCCGGCGGACAGGTCCTTGACGGCCGTGGACGTCGCCGACAGGGCCGAGGCGGGCTTGCCGGACGGCGCCGCCACCGCGGGAGCGGTGGCCGGCACGGCCGCCGCCAGCGCAGCGACCACGGCTGCCGATGAGAGCAGCCCGAGAGCGCGCCGTCGCGCACCGGGCCTGAGGAGGGTGAGGGACACAGGAACTCCTGCCGAGTGTGATGGGGGTGCACGAAGGATCTCCGGCCCACGCGGACCGCGGAGGAAGACTCGTGGTGAGCCCACCCAAGATCAGGACGTGACCCACGTCAAGCACCCGTTCGTGGAGAGATGGTCACGGGCCGGGCACGATCCGTGCCGGGTCACTGCCCGCGTCACTACGCTGTCGGGCATGTCGGACTCCGGGACACCGCCCCACGACCCCTACGCCAACCCCAACCCGTACGGCCCGCCGCCGGGTGGGCAGGTTCCGCCCCCGCCCTACGGACAGCCCTACGGCCAGCCGGCCCAGCCGCCGTACGGCCAGTCCTACGACCAGTCCTACGGCGCTCCCTACGGACAGCCCGGGTACGGCGCGCCGGCCTACGACTACGCCCACTGGGGCAAGCGGGTGGGCGGCTACCTGCTCGACAGCCTGTTCACGATGCTCACCGCGATCCCGGCGTACGGGCTGCTGTTCGGCGGCATCGCCCTGGGCAGCCGCAACATGGAGACCTACGCCGACGCCCAGGGCGTCAGCCACACGACCGGCGACTGGGACAACGCCGGCACCCCGCTGGTGATCCTCGGCGCCGTCCTGTTCCTGCTGCCGCTGGCGTTCTTCATCTGGAACACCTGTCTGCGACAGGGCCGCACGGGCTACAGCCTCGGCAAGGGCATCGTCGGCATCCGGCTGGTGGGCGAGTCCACCGGGCAGCCGATCGGCGGCGGCATGTCGTTCGTGCGCTACCTGCTGCACATGCTCGACAGCCTCGCCTGCTACATCGGCTGGCTGTGGCCGCTGTGGGATGCCAAGCGACAGACCTTCGCCGACAAGATCCTCAGCTCCGTGGTGATCAACCAGCCCAAGCAGCAGTCGTAGCCTCCCCCCTGTGACCACCCGGATCCGCGGACTCCAGCTGACCGACCACGTCGTCGAGGTGCCGCTCGACCACGCCGACCCGAGCGGCCCGACGATCGAGGTCTTCGCGCGCGAGGCGGTGGCGGCCGGCCGCGTGGGCGACGACCTGCCGTGGCTGCTGTTCCTGCAGGGCGGCCCGGGCGGCAAGTCGCCCCGGCCGGGCAGCGGGGCCGGGGACGCCTGGGTGTGGCACGCCGCGCAGACCCATCGGGTGCTGCTGCTCGACCAGCGCGGCACCGGCCGCAGCACGCCGGTCACCGCGCGGACGGTCGCCCAGGCGACGAGCACCGGGAGGGCGGACGCCGAGCTGGCGGCGTACCTGCGGCACTTCCGTGCCGACGCCATCGTCGAGGACGCCGAGGTGCTGCGCCGGCGGGTGGCGGGCGGCGAGCAGTGGGAGACGCTCGGGCAGAGCTACGGCGGGTTCGTCACGATGACCTACCTGTCGCGGGCGCCGGAGGCGCTGCGCGCGTGCTACGTCACCGGGGGCCTCCCGGGCATCGCCGCGACGGCCGACGACGTCTATGCGCGGACGTTCCCGCGGATCGCCCGCAAGAACGCCGAGTTCCACGCGCGCCACCCCGGCGACGCCGAGCGGCTGCGCGTGATCGCCGACCATCTCGACGCCCACGACGTGCGGCTGCCCGACGGTGACCGGCTCACCAGCCGGCGGCTGCGCACGCTCGGCATGGCGTTCGGGATGAGCGACGGCTACGACCGCGTCCACTGGCTGCTCGAGGAGGCCTGGCACGGCAACGAGCTGGCCGACGGGTTCCGGCACGCCGTGATGGCGATGACCGGGTGGGTCGACACCCCGATCGGCGTGCTGCAGGAGTTCACCTACGGCCAGCCCGGCATGCCGCCGACGGCCTGGGCGGCCCAGCGCGCCATCGAGCAGCGGCCCGAGTTCGCGGCCGACGCCGACCCGATGCTGCTCACCGGCGAGACGATGTTCCCCTGGATGTTCGAGGACATCGCCGCGCTGCGACCCTTCCGTGGCGCCGCCGAGCTGCTGGCGGCGTACGACGACTGGCCGCCGCTCTACGACCTCGGCCGGCTCGCGGCCAACGAGGTGCCGGTCGCCGCGATCGTCTACTTCGACGACATGTACGTCGACGCCGAGCTCTCGCTCGACACCGCCGCCCGGGTCGGCAACGTGCGGACCTGGGTCACCAACGAGTGGGAGCACGACGGCCTGCGCGCCGACGCCGGCCGGATCCTGCCGCGGCTGCGGGAGCTGGCCCAGCAGTAGCTCAGCGGTAGGTGAGGGCCTCGCCGTCGAGGTGCGGGTGCTCGTTGAACGTCAGCAGTCGGGCGCCGGTGGAGCCCACGACCACGCGGGTCACCGAGGAGTTCACGACGGTCGTGTTGAAGCGGCTCCACAGCCGGGCGTACGTCGCCGGGTCGTCGCCGTCGGGATCGACCAGAGCCGCGCACGCGGCCGCGATCGGGCCGCCGGAGCTGACCACGACCACCGCCTCCCCGGGGCCCGCGCTCGCACAGGCGCGGCCGAGCGCCGCACGCACCCGCTGCACGAACCCGCTCCACGACTCGGGGTACTCCTCGTCGTACGCGCCACCGGTCCACCGCTGGGTCGCGAGCTCGAAGACCCGCTGGAACTCCCGGCGGTCGAGCTCGCCCTCGGGGTGGTCGGGGTAGGCCGCGACGACGCCGAGGTGGTCGAACTCGTCCCAGCCCAGGTCGGTCTCCGGTGCCGCCTCCCACCCGGCGGCCGTCGCGATCGCCTGCGCCGTCTCGCGGTGCCGCCGCATGCCGCCGCTGACGACCCTCGTCGGCACGGGCCCGCGGTCGGCCAGCCAGGCGCCGAGCCGGCGCCCCTGCTCCCAGCCGGTCGCGGACAGCACGTCGTAGTCGTCGGCCCCGAAGGACGCCTG
>NZ_JANINT010000260.1 GCF_024509035.1 Nocardioides sp.
CCCCTGCGCTGCTGCGGCGCTGGCCGCTGCCGTCGCCGGGCGCAGGCAAGGACGCTCGAGGCGAGCTGCTGGTGCTGGGCGGGAGTGCCTCCACACCCGGGGCTGTGCTGCTGACCGGCGTGGCCGCGCTGCGAGCGGGGGCCGGCAAGCTGGCGATCGCCACCGCGGAATCGGTGGCCACGGCCCTCGCGGTGGCGGTCCCCGAGGCGCAGGTGCTCGGGCTGCCCGAGGACGGCGAGGGGTCGATCGACGCCCGCGCGGCCGATCGGGTGGTGGACAGGGCCGAGGCGGCCGACGCGCTGGTGGCCGGACCCGGCCTGGACGATCCCGACCGGGCGGCGGCGCTGCTCGCCGCGGTGCTGCCCCGGCTCGGCGTGCCGCTCGTGCTCGACGCCCTCGGCACGGCGTACCTCACCGATCACCCGCGGGGCCTGCGCCACCTCGCCGGCCGTGCGGTGGTCAACGCGAACCCGACCGAGCTGGCCCACCTGGCCGAGCGCGACGACCTCGGCAGCCGTCAGGAGATCCTGGACGCTGCGGTGGAGATCGCCCGAGAGAACGACGTGGTCGTGCTCGCCGGCGGCTCGGACAAGCTCGTCGTGGATCCCGACGGCCGGACCTGGGTCGTCGAGGGCGGAGGCCCGGGCCTCGGGGTCTCCGGCTCGGGTGACGTGCAGGCCGGCATCGTCGCCGGCCTCCTGGCCCGGGGCGCCGAGCCCGCGCAGGCGGCGGTGTGGGGCGCGTACCTGCATGCGCGGGCAGGGGAGCGGCTCGCAGGCAGCGTCGGCCAGGTCGGCTACCTCGCGCGCGAGCTCCCACCCGTCGTACCCACCGTCCTCGGCGAGCTCGCCTGAACCTGGCTCGCGAGCGCCGGTGGCCGGCCGGCTACGGGAGCTTGGCGACAGCGGTGGTGAGGAACGTGCCGATGTCCTCGGTCGTGAACGCGGGCTCAACGCCCTTGCCCATCACGATGTCGACCACCTGCAGGTCCATCAGCACCGAACCCTGACGCACCAACGAGTTGTGCAGGAGCCAGTACGCCCGGCCGCCGGCCTCCTGGATCGTCGTCAGCTCGCCGTAGCGGTCCTCGCCCACCTCAGGGATGGCCATCGGCTCGGACTCCCCGGGACCCTCCTCACCGGGTGGGATCTTCCCCTGGCAGGCCTGCAGCCCGTCGCGCAACGCCTCGAAGGTCGCCTCGACGTCGGCCGGGTCCGCGGACAGGAGGAACTCCTGGACGAAGATCATGTGGCCGACCCGATCACCCGCGGGCAGGTCGATGGGGTCCTCCTCGGACTGGTCGAGCTGGCGGAAGGCCTGCCACCGGAGCGCCTCCGCGGCCGCGCGGGACGCGTCGCCGGCCTTGGCGCAGAGCTCGATCTTCGGCAGCAGCTCCTGCTGGCTGTCGGGCACCACCCCGGGCGTCGCCATCTGGGAGTCCGGAGGCACGTTCACGGTCCACGTGCCGTCGTAGTCGGCCTCCGTCACCAGGGCCGAGGCCAGCACCTCCGACGTCAGCACGGACCCGGGGGACGAGGTCGTCCGGTCATCCGGCGTAGGGGCCCCCGAGTCGGAGCCGTTCCCGCACGCACCCAGCAGCAGGACCGCTGCTCCCGTCAGCGCCACGAGTAGTCGAGTGTGAGTCATCGCGCCGCCCCCTCTGGCCAGCTGCCCCCACGTGTCCAGCCTCCCAATCCCTCGGGGCGCCGGGTAGAGGCGTACGTCCTCGCCGCCTGCCGAGGGTCGCGGCCGCAGCCGCTGGTCGGGCACGTCGAGACTGCGCCTCGCCCGCGGCGTCGGTGGTCGATGTACGTCGGCCTGCGGGCTGCTTCCGATTGCGGTCGGATGGCAGCAGAAGCGGGTACGGCGGGCGCCGATCGCCGTCGCCGCCCGCCTCCAGGCCGCCACAACCTCCCCTCCCCAACCCAGCCTGCCGGCCTTGACACTGTGACCCGTGTCACATAGACTCGAACACATGTTCGTACTCTCGGGATCCGCTGAAGCGCTCTCCTGCGCGCCGGTGCCCGAGGACGACGCCGCGAAGATCGACCAGATCCGCGACCTCGAGACCCTCGTGTGTGCAGCACAAGCCAGGCAGGCGAAGCTCGCCGCCGCCCTGGACGCCTCCCAGCGCGCCCGGGCCGCCGAGCACGGTGAGCCCGCCGCCCGCCAAGGCCGGGGGATCGCCGAGCAGGTCGCCCTCGCGCGGCGTGAGTCACCCCACCGCGGCCGACAGCACCTCGCCCTGGCCACGATCCTGGACCGCGAGCTGCCCTGCACCCGGGCCGCGTTCGCGGCCGGGCGGATCACCGAGTGGCGCGCGATGACCATCGCGCGGGAGACCGCCTGCCTGACGCTTGAGGACCGGCGTGCGGTCGACCGGGCCATCGCCGGCGACCCCGAGGCGCTGGAGGGCTACTCCGACCGGGTCGTGCTGGCCGAGCTGCGCAAGCTTGCCGCCCGTCTCGACCCCGCCTCCGTGGCCGAGCGGCGGCGCCGCGCCGAACGTGAGCGGCATGTCACCGTCCGGCCGGCACCCGACACGATGGCCTACCTGACCGTGCTGCTGCCGGTCGCCCAAGCCGTCGCGGTCTACGCGGCGTTGAAGACCGAGGCCGACACCGTCGTCGCCACAGGTGATGCCCGGTCGCGGGGCCAGGTCATGGCCGACACCCTCGTCGCCCGCATCACCGGCTCCACCGACGACGCCGGTCGCCCGGTGGTGCCCGTCACGGTCGGGCTGGTGATGACCGACCAGGCCCTGCTCGCCGGAGCCCACGACACCGCAGACCTCGACGGCTACGGCCCGATCCCCGCCGGCCTGGCCCGCCACCTGCTCCTGG
>NZ_JANINT010000261.1 GCF_024509035.1 Nocardioides sp.
AAAAAAAGAGGCCTCCCCGAAGGGAGGCCTCTGCGTTTCATCCCGGGATCGGGATCAGTTGGCGGTGCCGACGAGCAAGTTGTCCATCGTGGACCAGCTGCTGTCGGTCGGATCCGACGGGTTCGGTGCGTCGATCGTGATGCTCGTGATCGGTGCGGCCGTCGTGAACCCGCGATAGTCGTTCTCGTCGGTCGTCGTGAACGTCTCCGTCGTGCCGTCGCTCAGCGCCAGGTCGACCTCGTTGCCCGGGATCGGCGTGCCGGCGATGTCCGACGCGAAGAAGTTGCCGCCGACCGCCGTCACCGTGCCACTCGTGAACGTCACCACGATCTGGTCGGCCGACCCGTTCGTCGTCATCACGCCCGGGAAGAACCACAGGTCGTCGGGGGTCGGCGTCGAGTCGACCGTGTAGCCGAAACCGCCGCTGCTGTAGCTGCGCGCCGGTTCCGCCGCCGAGCTGTTGCCCAGATCGCTGAAGTCGTTCTCGTAGAACCCGGGGGCCACGTGCGTGATGAACGTCGCACGGTCCGTGTAGGTCGCGGGGCCACCGCCACCGGCCGGATCGAAGCCGTTGCAGAAGATCTCCTCCGCGTTGTTCGGGCACAGCACGAACGGAGCGGGTCCGACCGTCAGCGTGACCGGCACGGTGACGAGCGGCGTGACCGGATCGTTCGAGCCGACGCAGACGTTCGCCGTGTAGGTGCCCTCGGCGAGGCTCGCCGCGTTCGCCGTCACGCTGACGTCCGTGTTCGCACCCGCCGCGACCGAGCCACCGGCCGGCGCTTCGCTCAGCCACGGGATATCCGACGGATTCGCACAGGTCGCCGGCGGCGTGCCGCCGAGGCCGACCACCATCGTCATGTGGAAGTTCGGGAAGCCGATCGCGCTGGCCGTCGTCGGTTCGTTCACGCCGCAGTCGGCCGCCGACAGGAACGTCGGATGCGTTTCCGTGGTCGCGTTCGCGCCCGGGAAGAACTGGCCCGTGGCGACCGCCTCGATATGGAACTCGACCACCAGGTCGCTGCCGGCGGTATCCGCGATCGCACCACTGACCGGGATCGTCACCGACACGAGACCGCTGTCGATCGTGCCCGTGCCCGTGCCGATCGGCGTCAGCGACGCGGTCGGGATCGTATCGGTCGGAGTACCGTGCGGGATCGTGTACAGGTTGATCGTCACCGGCACGCCACTCGGTCCGTTGCTGCCGGACGAGATCGTCACGCTGCTCACGTTCGTGCTCGCACCCACGCCCGGATGCTCGCTGAAGTAGAAGCGGCGCCACCAGCTGTTGGCCGTGGTCGACGTACCCGAGACGCCGCAGGACACGCCCTCGTCACCCGGCGAGTTGTCCGCCATCTGCGAGATCTCCAGCGCGCCGAGCGGCGTGACCGGACGACGCATCGCCGGCGGCATGCCTGCCTTCGGGTTACGCGACAGCGAGCCGGGGCCGTACTTCGCGCGCATCTCCTGCGCCGCCTTGGACACGGTCCGATAGCTGTTGCCCTGCAGGCGGCTGTGGCCGTTGATCGACGTGGTGCCCTCACTCACCGTGTAGGTCAGCGCGCTGCCACCCGTGTTGGCGATGTTCAGCGGCGTCGAACCCGTGCCGCCGGCCGCGACCGTCAGCGACAACGCGTTCGGCGTGACGACCGCCACCGGCGGCGTGGTCACGGTCAAGGTCGCGTTCGCCGCCGTGTCGTTGTTGCCGATCGACGTCTGCAGCGCACCCACCGGGATCGTGTTGACGTAGCTTCCCGCCGATGCCGAATGCACCGTGACGGCCACCACGCACGAACCGTTCGCCGGAATCACCGCGCCGGTCGCCAGCGTGACCGAGCCCGAGGTGTTGCTCGCGCCGGTTCCGCCGGTACACGTCGTGGTCGCCGAGGCCGCTGTCGCGACGACACCGGCCGGCAGCGTGTCGACGAGGTTCCCCGTCAGCGTCGCGGCGGTCGTGGTCGGATTGGTCAGCGTGATCGTCAGCGTGCTGTCGACATTGAGCGACACGCTGCTCGGTGCGAACGCCTTCGACACCGACGGCAGCGTCGCGAACGACAGGTGGATCGAATCCACCCACCAGCCCGGGCCCGAGCTCGGCGCGACCGAGCTGTCGTCAGCCGTGCGGAAGCGCAGCTTGGTCGGCTGGCCCGTCGCTGCGACCGGCAGGATCGCCACCGTCGTGATG
Organism: Nocardioides sp.; assembly: GCF_024509035.1. GTDB lineage: Bacteria > Actinomycetota > Actinomycetes > Propionibacteriales > Nocardioidaceae > Nocardioides. Next base: position 2,186 of record NZ_JANINT010000261.1, read on the forward strand.
AAGCCGCCGCTGCTGCCGCTCCAGGCCTGGCGGCCCGCGATCGGGCTGCTGAAGTTCGACGAGATCGTGTCGGTGTAACCGCCCGAGCCGAACGAACCACCCGCGGCGAGGATGTCCGTGAACGGACCGCCGTTGATGCTGATCTCGAGCACCGCACCGTCGAACGTGTCCTCCAGGTTGAACTGGTGGCGGAACGTCAGCGTCGTCGTACCGGCCGGCGTGAACGACGGCGAGTCGAGCGTGAAGTCGTTCACCGCAGGCAGGTCGGTCGCGAACGCCGCGTTCGGCGCCGTGTCCGCCGCGGTCGTCACGGTCGTGAAGTCGTTGCCCGTGGTCGTCGACGTGACCCAGCCGGCCGGCAGCGCCGGGGCGGTGACCTCGTCGAAGTTCTCGTCCGGCGGGAACGTGCCACCGCCGCCGTCCGCGGCGAAGTTGGCGATCACCGTGCAATCGGCCGTGACCGCATTCGTCGTGTAGGTGCCGCCGGCGAGGTTGCCGCCGCAGGTGCCGCCCACCGTGTCGATGTGGAAACCCGCATCGGCCGTCAGCGTGAACGCCGTCGTCGCACCATCATTGACCGTCTGCGGCGTGCTCGGGCTGATCGAGCCCGACGGCGTGCCGACGCTCGGCGTCACCGTGTGCG
>NZ_JANINT010000262.1 GCF_024509035.1 Nocardioides sp.
CCGATGACCGCCTTGTAGTTGGCCAGTGGCTCCCCCATGCCCATGAAGACGACGTTGGAGACGCGTCCCGGACCGCCGGGGACCTCGCCGCGGGCCAGCACGCGGGCGCCGGCCACGACCTGCTCGACGATCTCCGCCGTCGACATGTTGCGCTGCAGACCGCCCTGGCCGGTGGCGCAGAACGGGCAGGCCATCCCACAGCCGGCCTGGCTCGAGACGCACATCGTCGCCCGGTCGGGGTAACGCATCAGCACCGACTCCACCAGGGCGCCGTCGAAGAGCTTCCACAGGGTCTTGCGCGTCGTGCCGCGGTCGGCCTCCATCGTCCGCAAGGGCGTCATCAGGTGCGGCAGCAGGCCCGCGACCAGCTCCTCGCGCTGCCCGGCGGGGAGGTCGGTCATCTCGGCCGGGTCGTCGACGAGCCGGGCGAAGTAGTGCGTGGAGAGCTGCTTGGCGCGGAACCCGGGCAGCCCGAGCTCCTGGGCGTACGCCGTCCTCTCCTCGAGCGAGAGGTCGGCCAGGTGCCGCGGCGGCTTCTTGCGGCCGCGCGGCTCGTCGAAGACCAGGGGCAGGGAGGTGCGCTCGGAGTCGGACATCAGGGCTCGATCATCCCATCCGGGTGGGCGCCCGGGCGATTCGTCACCGGCGCCCGGCGGTGCTGCGGGTCAGCTCTGGTAGTTCACCAGGTACCACAGCACGATGCCGCTCACGCCGCCGACCACGAGCGCGGTCACGGCCATGCCGATCAGCATGTAGCGCCCGAACCGCCGGGTGCGGGGCGCGATCACCAGACCGATCGGGACGGCCAGCGTGACGAGCACCAGCGGGAACAGGTCCTCGGCGGTGTGGTAGTCGAAGATCCAGCCCAGGATCGCGGCGAACAGGCCCGGGACCACGATCACGAACGCCAGACCGGTGAAGAAGCCGGTGAGCGAGGTGAACGTCGGGTGGTCGCGGTGCCACCAGTCCGGCACCCGCTCCTCGGCGGACGCCGGCCCCTCGGTCGTGTGGACGGTGTGGCCCGTCTCGTCAGCGTCGGTCGACATCAGTGCGACTCTACGGCTGGATCGACCGCGATGACGTCCGGCATGCCGAGCGACGCCCAACGGTCCAGGTCGGGCTCGACGCCCCGCAGCTCGGCCGCCAGCACGGTCCAGGCGGTCCCGTGGCCGACGAGCACCAGGTCCTCCCCCGGGTGGTCGGCCAGGAGCAGCCGGACCGTGGTCACCACCCGCTCGCGCGCCGTCGCCAGCGGTTCCCAGCCGGGGTAGGCCGACCGCTCCGGATCGGCGAAGGCACGGCGTACGACGGCCTCGAAGTCCTCGATCCAGTCGGAGGTCTCGCGCACGTGCTCGCGCAGCCCCTCCACGATCCCGACAGGACGGTCGGTGAGCAGCTGGGCGGTCGCGATCGCCTTGGACTCCGGCGAGGTGAACCACCGGGCGTCCTCGGGAAGTCGCCCCGACTCCCGAAGCGTCCAGATGTCGTCGAAGCCGGCCGGGTCGAGCTCCCAGGCGCTGGGCATCAGCCCCGGCTCGGGGAGCGAGCGACCGTGACGGACCAGGTGGAGCATCAGTAGACGAGGTAGTGCAGCGTCAGCCAGATCGGGGCGATCGTCGCCAGCAGGGAGTCGAGCCGGTCCATCAGACCGCCGTGGCCCGGGATCACGTGGCTCATGTCCTTGATGCCGAGGTCGCGCTTGATGACCGACTCGCACAGGTCGCCGAGGGTCGCCATGACGACCGCGATCAGGCCGAGCACCAGGCCCACCCACCAGTCGCCGTCGAGCAGGTAGACCACGAGCGCCCAGCCGGCGAGCAGGCAGAACACCACCGAGCCCGCGAAGCCCTCCCAGGACTTCTTCGGCGAGATGACCGGCGCCATCGGGTGCCGTCCGAACAGCACGCCGGCGACGTACCCACCGATGTCGGAGGCGATCGTGACGAGCACGAACGCGACGATGCCCTGCACGCCCGCGTCGTCGAACCCGGCGGCGTTGGCGCCGCCGCCCTCGGACAGCAGCAGCGTGACGAACGAGCCCAGGAACGGGACGTACACCAGCGTGAAGACCGCGGCGGTGGCGTTCTGGACGTAGCCCGGGACGCCGCGCTGGAGCAGCCACAGCATGATCACCAGGGCCGTCACCGCGGTCGCGGTGACCAGCGCAGGGGCGCCCCAGAAGTAGGCGACGACGACCATGACGACGCCGCCGACCATGAGCGGCTGCTCGGGCAGGTCGATGCCCTTGGCGTGGAATCCGCGGTGCAGCTCCCAGATCGCCACCACGACCGCCGCGGCGACGATCAGCATGAACGCCGTCTTCCAGAACAGCAGCGAGAGCGCGATCGCGCTCAGCAGCACCACGGCGGACGCCACCGCGGCCCGCAGGTCACGACCGGCGCGGCCGTGGTCCTTGGCGGGCGGAGCGGGCGGCGAGGACAGAGGCGTCGCGGACGGAACGTCGGACATGGGGATTCCGACTGCTCAGACCTCGAGCAGCTCGGCCTCCTTGTGCTTGAGCAGCTCGTCGATCGCGTCGGTGTGCTTCTTGGTCATCGCGTCGAGACGCTTCTCGGCGCCCGCGACGTCGTCCTTGCCGACCTCGCCGTCCTTCTCGAGCTTCTCGAGGTGCTGCTTGGCCGTGCGGCGCAGGTTGCGGACGGCGACGCGGCCGTCCTCGGCCTTGCCGCGCGCGACCTTGATGTACTCCTTGCGGCGCTCCTCGGTCAGCTCGGGGAACACGCAGCGGATCACCTTGCCGTCGTCGGCGGGGTTGACGCCCAGGTCGGAGTCGCGGATCGCCTTGAGGATGTTGTGCATCGCACCCTGGTCGTAGGGCGCGATGAGGATGATCCGAGCTTCGGGGGCCGTGAACGACGCGAGCTGCTGCAGCGGCGTCGGCGTCCCGTAGTAGTCGACGACGATCTTGTTGAACATGGTCGGGCTGACCCGGCCGGCCCGGATCGCCGCGAACTCCTCGCGTGTCGCCTCGACCGACTTGTCCATCTTGCTGTCGGCCTCGTGGAGGATGTCGTTGATCACGGGTGCTCCTTGCGTTGCTGGTCGGTGCTCGTCGTCGTGCTCGAGTCGGAACTGGCAGTCGTCGCTCAGCCGGCGCTCACGAGCGTCCCAATCTTCTCACCCTGGACGACGCGCAGGATGTTGCCCTCCGGCTCCATGCCGAACACCACCATCGGGAGCTTGTTCTCACCACAGAGGGCGAACGCCGTCTGGTCCATGATCCGCAGGCCGCGCGCGATTGCCTCGTCGTAGGTGAGCTCGTCGAACTTGGTCGCGGTGGGATCGAGGTGGGGGTCAGCGGTGTAGACGCCGTCGACACCGTTCTTCGCCACGAGCACCACGTCGCACCTGCTCTCCAGCGCGCGCTGGACGGCGACGGTGTCGGTGGAGAAGAAGGGCATGCCCATGCCGGCGCCGAAGATCACGACCCGGCCCTTCTCCATGTGCCGGATGGCGCGGCGCGGGATGTAGGGCTCGGCGACCTGACCCATGGTGATCGCGGTCTGGACCCGGGTCTCGATCCCGAGCTTCTCCAGGAAGTCCTGCAGGGCCAGGCAGTTCATCACGATGCCGAGCATGCCCATGTAGTCGGCACGGACCCGGTCCATGCCGCGCTGCTGCAGCTCGGCACCCCGGAAGAAGTTGCCGCCGCCGGTCACGACGGCGACCTGGACGCCGGCGTTGACCACTCCGGCGATCTCGCGGGCGACGGTCTGGACGACGTCGGGGTCGACGCCGACCCCACCGCCCCCGAACATCTCCCCTGACAGCTTCAGCAGGACGCGCTTGTATCCGGTCACGGGCTGCTCCTCAGGTGGGCGGGACGCGAGAAGGCCGGTCCGATGATCAGGATCGCTGTCATCGAACCGGCCTCCTCGTGTGTACGTCTGGCTAGAACCTATCTGCTTACGCGCCGACCTCGAAGCGGGCGAACCGCTTCAGGGTGGTGCCGGCCTCGTCGAGCACGGCCTTGACGGTCTTCTTGTTCTCGGTGACCGACGGCTGCTCGAGCAGCACGACGTCCTTGAAGAAGCCGTTGAGGCGGCCCTCGGTGATCTTGGCGATCGCCTGCTCGGGCTTGCCCTCCTCGCGCGAGGTGGCCTCGGCGATCTCGCGCTCCTTGGCGACGATGTCGGCGGGCACCTCCTCACGGGTGAGGTACTGCGGGCGCATGGCCGCGATCTGCATCGCGGCGCCGCGGGCGCCGGCCTCGTCACCGTCGTACTCGACGAGCACGCCGACGGCGGGCGGCAGGTCGGCCGCACGCTTGTGCATGTAGGCGACGACCGGGCCGTCGAAGTAGGCCACCCGGCCCAGCTCGATCTTCTCGCCGATGGTGATCGCGAGGTTCTCGACGACCTCGGCGACGGTCTTGTCACCGAGCTTGACGGCCTTGAGGGCCTCGGCGTCGGCGGCCTTGGCCTCGTTGGCGGCGTCGGCGATCTGCTGGGCGGCCGCGACGAAGTCGTCGCCCTTGGCCACGAAGTCGGTCTCGCAGTTGAGCTCGACCAGCGCGCCACCGGAGGTGACGACCAGGCCGGCCGAGGCCTCGCGCTCGGCACCCCGCTCGGCCATCTTCTTGCCCAGCTTGATGCGGATGAGCTCAGCGGCCTTCTCGAAGTCGCCGTCGGCCTCGTCGAGCGCCTTCTTGCAGTCCATCATGCCGGCGCCGGTGAGCTCGCGGAGCTTCTTGACGTCGGCGGCGGAGATGTTCGCCATGGTCCTTCTTCCTCGAAGTAGTGGAGGGTGTCGCGGGTGATCCGGCGACCGGACGAGCGCCCGGTCGCCGGATCAGGCCCGGTCAGGCTTGCTCAGGCCTCGGTGGTCTCGGCGGCCGGCTCCGCGGCGGCCGGCTCCGTGGCGGCCGGCTCCGTGGCGGCCTCGGCAGCCTCGGTGGCCTCCGCGGCCTCGCTGGCGGCACCGGTCGCCTCGGCGGCCGGGGTCTCCTCGGTGGCGGCGTCACCGCCGGTGGCGGCGACCGCGGCCTGCTCGGCGTCACCGGTCAGGAGCTCGCGCTCCCACTCGGCCAGCGGCTCCTCGGCGCCCACGGCCTCGGTGCCCTCGCCGGCCTTGGCGCCGGAGCGGGCGATGAGGCCCTCGGCGACGGCGTCGGCGACGACGCGGGTCAGGAGGCCGACGGCACGGATGGCGTCGTCGTTGCCCGGGATCGGGAAGTCGACCAGGTCGGGGTCGCAGTTGGAGTCGAGGATGCCGATGATCGGGATGCGCAGCTTGCGCGCCTCCTCGACAGCCAGGTGCTCCTTGTTGGTGTCGACGATCCACACCGCGGCGGGGGTGCGGGTCATCTCACGGATGCCGCCGAGCGACTTGTTGAGCTTGTCGCGCTCGCGACGCATCTGCAGCAGCTCCTTCTTGGTGCGGCTGCTGCCGGCGACGTCGTCGAAGTCGATCTCGTCGAGCTCCTTGAGGCGGTTGATCCGCTGGTGCACCGTCTGGAAGTTGGTGAGCATGCCGCCGAGCCAGCGCTGGTTGACGTAGGGCATGCCGACGCGGGTCGCCTGCTCGGCGATCGCCTCCTGGGCCTGCTTCTTGGTGCCGACGAACATGATCGTCCCGCCCTTGGCGACCGTCTCCTTGACGAACGCGTAGGACCGGTCGATGTAGGCCAGCGACTGCTGCAGGTCGATGATGTAGATGCCGTTGCGCTCGGTCATGATGAAGCGCTTCATCTTCGGGTTCCAGCGACGGGTCTGGTGTCCGAAGTGCACGCCGCTCTCGAGCAGCTGGCGCATGGTGACGACTGCCATGTGTGTCTCCTGTTGTGTCGGGCACCGCCGCCGTTGCCGCCCGGCCTTCAGCAGGCCGGACCGGGGCGGACCCGGTCGTTGTTTACAGTTGCTGCACCCGACGGGTGTCGGCTGCCCTGACGCTCGCGCGCGGCCCGACCGTCCGGTTGCCCGGACGGACTGAGGGTCGGCGCCCACGGGTGGTCGAGCCCTCGGAGGTGCAGGGCCCGTCGCGGTCTGCGAGCGTGCGAAGTCAATCCGCAAGGATTGCTTCGGTCAGGGTAGTCGCCGCGCCGCGGTGCCGCCAACTCGCGGCCCGCCCACCGTCCACAGCCTCGCGCGGCGCCGGCGTCTCCCCAGGCCCGCGCACCTCACGTGCCGGACGACGCGCGGGCGGGCAGGGTCGATCGTATGGCCCGTCGACTCCTGCTCCTCGTCCTCCCGGTGCTGGCTCTCGTGGCGGCGGCGGCCGGCCCCGCACGCCCGGACCGGGCCGACCCGGTGGGCGTGTGGCCGCTGGCTCCCGTCCCCGAGGTCGTCTCCGGCTTCGATCCTCCGAGCGATCCGTGGGGCCCCGGGCACCGCGGCGTCGACCTGCTGGGCGCTCCCGGACAGGCGGTGCGCACCGCGCTCCCCGGCCGGGTCTCCTGGGCCGGCCCGCTGGCCGGTCGCGGCGTCGTGGTGGTCGACCACGGCTCGACCCGCACCACCTACGAGCCCGTCGACGCCACGGTCGAGGTCGGCAGCCCGGTCGAGGCCGGGGACCGCATCGGTCGGCTCTCGGCGGTCGGCTCGCACTGTCCCCCGCGCGCGTGCTTGCACTGGGGCTGGATCGCCGGGGGTCGGATCGAAGGCGAGACCTACCTGGATCCCTTGCGTCTGGTCGGCGCCGGGACGGTGCGCCTGCTGCCGCTGTGGCGCGAGGAGCCCGTCGGGACGCCGTACTCCGAGCCTCGACGCCCCGTCGTGCCGGTCCTCCCCTACACCGGATGGGCGCCGGCGATCACCCTGCTGCGGATGATGATCGGGTGAGTCATGCTCGCGGGTGCGCCTGCTGGTAGGCGCGCCGCAGCCGGTCGGTGCTGACGTGGGTGTAGATCTGCGTGGTCGCCAGCGAGGCGTGGCCGAGGAGCTCTTGGACCGAGCGCAGGTCGGCACCCCCCTCCAGCAGGTGGGTCGCGGCGGTGTGGCGCAGTCCGTGGGGTCCGATGTCGGGCGCTCCCGGCACGTCGGCGATCCGCCGGTGCACGACGGTGCGCACCGCGCGCTGGTCGATCCGGCCGCCGCGGGCTCCGAGGAAGAGCGCGGCGCCGCTGTCGGGGACCGCGAGCCTCGGCCGGCCCTGCTTGATCCAGAAGTCGAGCGCCCGGGCGGCCGGGCGCCCGAACGGCACCGAGCGCTCCTTGCGCCCCTTGCCGAAGACCCGCACGACGTTGCGCTCGCGGTCGAGGTCGTCGACGTCGAGTCCGACGAGCTCGCCCACCCGGATGCCGGTCGCGTAGAGCAGCTCGAGCATCGCGACGTCACGCAGCCCCACCGGGCTGCCGTCGTCGGCGTGCTCGGCGGCCGCGCGCACGAGCTCGGCCGCCTCGTCGGTCCGCAGCACCGGGGGCAGCGCCCGGTGGGCCTTCGGGGCGCCGAGGCTGGCGCCGGCGTCGACGGGCGCACGGCCGGTGCGCGCGAGCCATGCGGTGAAGACCCGCGCGGCGGTCGCGCGCCGGGCGAGGGTGGTGCGCGAGCGGCCCATGGTCTGCTGCTTGGCCAGCCAGCTGCGCAGGGTGCGGAGATCGAGCTGGTTCACGTCCATGTGTCCGAGTCGCGCGGCGTGGTCGAGGAGACCCGCCACGTCGCCGACGTAGGCGCGCACGGTGTGCTCGGTCAGGTCACGCTCGGCGGCGAGGTGTCGCTCGTACTCCCCGAGCACGCGAGCCATGGCCTCGGGCAGCCCGGCTGGCACGTCCTCGTCGCTCACACGCCCGAGTCTAGGAAGCCGGCGGCCTGGTCCTCGCGAGCCAGCGCGGCGAGCCGCCATCCGCCGGGGACGTGTTCGGCCAGGCCGTGGCGAGCCAGCGCGGCGAGCACCTGCCGCGCGTCGCCGACCAGGAGGCCCGCGGTACGGGCGATCGAGGCCTCGGGCGCGGCGCGGGCGGCCGGGACCGCGTCGAGCACCTGACGCTCGCGGGTCGTCAGCCGGTCGCGCGGGCGGACCGGGCCGCGCCGTACCTCCACGAGGTGCTCCCCGGCCGCACTCACCGACTCGAGCACCTCGGGGCCGGACGTGACGAGGGTGGCCGCCTGGGACCGGATCAGCTGGTGCACGCCCTCCGAGGGGGCACTCGTGACCGGGCCCGGCACGCCCATGACGGTCCGGTTGAGCCGGTTCGCCCAGTTGGCGGTGTTGAGCGCCCCGCTCCGGATGGCGGCCTCGACGACGACCGTCCCCGAGGTGAGTGCGGCTATGAGGCGGTTGCGCGCGAGGAAGCGGATCTGGGTGGGCGCCCATCCCGGAAGCGCCTCCGACACGACGGCTCCGTGGGCACCGATGTGTGCGATGAGCTGAGCGTGGGCGACCGGATAGACACGGTCGGCCCCACAGGCGAGGACTGCGACGGTCGCCCCGCCACCGGCGAGCGCACCTCGGTGGGCCGCTTGGTCGATGCCGTAGGCAGCCCCCGACACCACGACTCGGCCGGCGCCTGCCAGGGCTGCCGCGAGGTCGGCGGCGACATCGGCGCCGTAGGTGGTCGCCGACCGGGACCCGACGATCGCCACCGAGCCGGCGAGCTCGTCGAGCCGCGCCGGACCGCGCACCCACAGGCCGACCGGGACACCGCCGCGCCGGAACAGGGCCGGCGCGGTGGCCAGGTCGCCGAGCTGGACCGGCCACTCCTCGTCGCCGGGGATCACGAAGCGCAGGCCGACCCGGGTGGCGTCGGCGAGCGTCTGCTCGGGATCGAGCGCCGCTCGTCGCGCGTCGGGGTCGGTCTGCAGGTCGTCGATGCGGTGACCGCTGAGCAGGAGGTCGAGGACGGCGGGTGCGCCGAGCTGCGTGACCTGGTCGAGCAGCCGCGGATCGCCGGGCTCTCCGATCGCGCACAGCGCCACCCGGGCCAGCCGGTCGTCGGTGGTCATCCGACGCGCTCCAGCATCGTGAGCAGCAGCGGGTCGCCGGTGCGCAGCCGCAGGGCGGTGTCGACCTCGTCGAGACCGGGCTGCTCGAGCCTGCGGAGGTCGGCCACGGTCCACGCGAGCCGGTGCACGCGGGTGGCGCCGCGGCGGCTGAGCCGGCCGGCATAGAGCTGGTCGTCCACCGCCTTCTGGGCGGACTTCGCCAGCGGCCAGCGATCGCGCAGCGCCGGACCCGGGGCATGGGCGTTGAGCCGCCAGCTCTCGCCGTCGTACCGCTCCGCCTGCCGCGCGCGGGCCTCCTCGACCCGGCGGCGCACGGTCGCAGAGGACTCGCTCGGGACGAGGTCGACCACGGCGTCGTGGCGCCGAAGCGCCGGGAGGTGGCGGGTGATGTCCACGCGGTCGGCGACCGGTCCGGTGACCTTGCTGCGATAGGCGCGGCGCTGGGCCTCGCGGCACACGCAGCGGTTGTGGCGCACATCGCCGCTGTAGTCGCCGCACGGGCACGGGTTGGCTGCGAGCACGACCATGCCCCGAGCCGGCAGCGTGACCGACTCGTCGCGGCGGGCGACGGTGATGTCGCCGTTCTCGAGCGGCTGGCGCAGCGCCTCGATGACGTCGGCGTGGAAGAGCGGGAACTCGTCCAGGAAGAGGACACCCGTGTGTGCCTTGCTGACCTCGCCCGGTCGCACGACGCCGAGACCGCCGCCGATGAGGCTGGTCTTGCTGGCGTCGTGGTGGGGGGCGGAGAACGGCGGCCTGGTCGGGAAGCCGGACTCGGGGTCGAGGATGCCGGCCAGGGAGTGGATGGCGCTGAGCTCGAGGGACTCGGCGGCACTGAGGTCGGGAAGGATGCCCGGAATCCGCTCGGCCAGGCTCGTCTTGCCGCACCCCTTGGGGCCTGAGAGCAGGAGGTGGTGACCTCCCGCCGCCGCGACCTCGACGGCGTAGCGGGCGTCGTCGACGCCGACGAGGTCGGCCAGGTCGAGCTCGTCGAGCCGCTCCTGGCCCCGCCAGGCCAAGAGGCGGGTGCCGGATGCCGGGGACACCGGTGGAGCCTCAGGCACCTCGTCGTCGCCGCGCAGGACGGCGACGACCTGGCTCAGTGACCGCACGCCGATCACACTCATGTCGCGCACCATCGCGGCCTCCGCTGCCTGCGGTTCGGGGACGAACACCGCGCGGATGCCACGCTCGGCGGCCGCCATCACCATCGGGAGCACCCCGGTCGCAGACCGGAGATGGCCGTCGAGGGTGAGCTCGCCGATGAACGCCGTGCTCTCGAGGGCGGACACCGGCACGCTGCCTGCGGCCGCCAGGACCGAGACCGCGATGGCGATGTCGAAGTGGGTGCCGCTCTTGGCGAGGTCGGCCGGCGAAAGGAGGATCGTGATGCGCCGGGTCGCGGGCCAGTCGAGATGGCTGTTGACGATCGCCATCCGGCACCGGTCGCGGGACTCGTTGATCATCGTGTCCGCGCGGCCGACCATCGTCACCCCGACCTGGCCGGGCGAGACGTCGGCCTGGACGTCGATCAGGTGGCCCACGGCACCGTGCAGCGAGACGGTGTGGGCGGTCGCGATGGGCATCAGCCGATCCCCCGCACGTGGTCGAGGATCGAGGAGCCGCGACGCGGTCGGACGATGCCGACCATGTCGATGCGGACGTCGCGGACGGCCACGCCGCGCTCCTCGATCCAGCGGCCGGCCAGACGGCGCAGTCGCGCGAGCTTGATGTCAGTCACCGCCTCGTGGGGCGTGCCGTAGCGCACGCTGCTGCGGGTCTTGACCTCACAGACGACCAGCACGTCGCCGTCGCGCAGCACGAGGTCGATCTCGCCGGCCTCGCACCGCCAGTTGCGGTCGAGCAGCACCATGCCCTGCGCCACCAGGTGGCGCATCGCGAGGGTCTCGCCGTAGGCCCCGAGGGCCTGCTTGATCGCCGCAGTCGTCGAACTCGTCATCTCTCGACCTCCTGGCGCAAGCCTGGGCGGAGGGAGGGACGGCGGGGGCGGGTCGCGGCCGGGTCTGTGGACGGTGCGGTCGCGGATGCGGGTTGTGGACGGCGGGCGGGCCGAGGAACGCGGTCAGCGGGTGCTGGAGCGCGTGACCAGCGACCACGGAGCCGTCGATGAGCGCGGTCGCCGGCCGAGAGCCGCCCGGGCGCAGGTCGCTCCCTGCTCGCGCATCGACTGGTGCACGGTGGTCAGGCCGGCCCCTGCGGCGGCGGGGAGGTCGTCCCATCCGGTCACGGCCAGGTCGCCCGGCACGGCCAGGCCCAGGGTGTCGGCCGCTCGCAGCACGCCGAGGGCCATCTGGTCGCTCATCGCGGCGATGGCGTCCGGAGGACCCGGCGACGTGAGCAAGGCGGTCGCGGCCCGCTCGGCCTCGGCCGGGTCGTTGCGGGCGCACACCGCGACGACGACGTCCGACCACGGTGTCCCGGCCTCCTCGGCCGCCTCGCGGTAGCCGGCCAGCCGGTCCCGCGTCACCGGGAAGCCCACGTCACCGAGCTCGCCCAGCTCGGCACCACGGGTGATCGACGCGACCCGCTCGCGCGACAGCGGGTGGCTGATGACCGCAGGCCGACTGGCGCCCGCGAAGGCGACGTCGCCGACCGCCCGCGCGGCGGCCCGGTTGTCGATGCTCACCTGGACGAGCCCGCGGACCCGGGAGCCGTTGTGGATCACCGCCGGACGCCGCGTCGCCAGGACGGCTGCGAGGGTCGGGTCGTCGTCCGCCGTCGTCCAGACGACGAACCCGTCGACCGCGGCGTCGGCGATCCGCTCGGCGTCCTCGGGCTCGCCGGTGATCGGCAGGATCGTCATGCCGAACCCGCGCTCCGCGCAGACCTCGGCGATCCCGGCCATGAACGCCACCGCTGCCGGGTCGTCGAACGCGTACGTCAGGTGCTCGCCGAGCACGACCCCCAGCGCCAGCGTGCTGCCGCGCCGCAGCGACCGGGCGCTGGGGTGCGGACCGGCGTACCCGAGCTCCTCCGCGGCCGCGAGCACCTTGGCCCGCGCCTGCTCCGAGACCCGTTCGGGGCGGTTGTAGGTGTAGGAGGCGGTCATCACCGAGACACCCGCCAGCTCGGCGACCCGGGCCAGCGTCGCCCGTTTGGATCCCGGAGTATCCGCCATGCCAGGACCCTAGCGTGTGTATCGTTACACGCATGCCCCAGGGATTCGTGCGCGATCGGCTCACCTGGGTCATGTACCTCGTGCTCGGCTGGTTCGCCTATCTCCAGGCGGCCCCGGGCCTCGTCGTGCCGCACCTGCGCGACGAGCTCGACCTCAGCTACTCCGTCGGCGGCCTGCACGTCGCTGCGTTCGCCGCGGGCAGCATGCTCGGCGGGCTCGTCTCGCCGCACCTCGAGAAGGTGCTCGGCCGCGGCTCGCTCCTGTGGAGCTCGACGGCGCTCATGGCCGCCGGCACCGTCGGCCTGACGGCCGGCCAGACGGCCGCCATGACGATCGCCTCGGTCTTCGTCATGGGATCCGGCGGCGGCGTCCTGCTGGTCACGCTGCAAGCGGTCCTGTCCGACCAGCACGGCGACCACCGCAGCATCGCCCTCACCGAGGCCAACCTGTCCGCGAGCGTCGCCTACATCGTGCTGATCGGGGGCCTGTCGCTGGCGGCCGCGCTGCATCTCGGATGGCGTACGGCGCTCCTGGTGTCGTTGCTCGCTCCCCTGCTGCTGTGGTGGAACAACCGCGCCCTGCCGATGGCCGCTCCCCCGGCGACCTCCGTGGCCGCCGAACCTCTGCCGCGGCCGTTCTGGATCGCGGCCGGCATCCTGGTCTGCACGACCGCCGCCGAGTGGTGCGCGACCGGCTGGGGCGCCAGCTTCGCGGAGGAGGCCGCCGATGTGTCGGCCGAACGCGCCGTCTCGATGATGGCCGGCTTCTTCATCGGCGTCCTCGCCGGGCGGACGGTCGGGAGCCGCCTGGCCCGCCGGATCGAGCCGACCACCCTCCTGGGCGCGGCCCTGGTCCTGAGCGCGCTCGGGTTCAGCGTGCTCTGGACGTCGACCTCGGTGCCCCAGACCGTGCTCGGCCTGACGGCCCTCGGCCTCGGGATCGGCAACCTGTTCCCCATGGGCATGTCGATCGCGGTGTCACTGGCCCCGGGCCGGGCGGTCCTCGCTACCGGGCGTGCGGTCACGGTGACCTCCCTGGCCGTCCTGGTCGCGCCTCTCACGGTCGGCGCCCTCGCCGACGCGACCTCGCTCAAGGCCGCGCTCCTGGTCATCCCGCTGATGCTCGGCCTCGCCGCCCTCGGGCTGGCCGCCGTCCTGCGCGCCGCCGCGCCGGTCGAGACCTCGGTCTAGCGGGCTCAGCCCCGGAGGGCCGCGTCGTTGCACACGGCCGCCGCACCGTAGAGGTCAGCACCCGCGAGCTCGAGCCCCAGGAGATCGCTCAACGGCCCGACCAGAGCCGCGTCGAGGGTCACCAGCGTAGGGGCGAGCAGGCTCGAGACCGCAGTCTGCACCTGCTGGAGCAGCGTCGTCGTCAGGGCGTTGGTGAGCATGAGCGGCACCCCGAGCAGCGTCACCGTGATCGACGGCGCGGGGTCGTCCACCATCACGCTGAGACCGCTCAGACCCAGGACTCCGGCCCCGGTCTTCTTCGGACTGGTGTCGTTGGGCGGGAGCAGCAAGACCTGTCCGGGCTTGTTGACCGTCCCCTGCTGAGTGCTGACCTTGGCGGTGAGGTCGATCGTGATCTTCGCGAGCGCGGGCAGTCCCAAGGCATCCGTGACCCCGAGCTTGCCGGTGATGGTGAGCGGGACCGTGACACTGGTGCTCAGCAGCCCGGTCGTGACGTCCGCGGTCAGCTGGTCGACGCTCCCGGCGACGGCTGTCTTGCAGCTGATGTCGGTGAGGTCCGCCCGCGACCGCGCGAGGCCGACGTGCACGGACGCCGAGCCGGCGGTCGTCGACAGCTCGGTGATCAACGGGATCGTCACGGGCGGCAGGGAGAGCAGCGTGCCCGTGAGGTCGACCGACGCCTCCTGCGACGTCGCCGTGGTCTCGCCCACCCGCCCGCACTGGAAGTCCGGAGCGTCGATCAGGCTCAGGCTGCCGCTCACGTTGGAGAGCCCCAGCGACAGTCCGAGGTCCTCGACCGCCACGGCGTTCGAGCCGTCGGCGATCAGCGCGGCCGTGGTGATGAGGTCGAGCGCGTTGAGGCTCATCGCGAGCGCGGACTCGTTGCCCTGCTCCAGGCCGAGGACGGTCCCGAGGTTCACCGGATGGGCCGCGATCGGACCGATCCCCGTCTCGATGGCCTCCAGGAGCTGGATGGCAGCCGTGTTCGGAGGATCCTGGTTGCTCAGCACCGAGATCATCGCCGCGTTGAGGTCACCGACCGAGATGGCCTGGTCCGCGAGCAGCTCATCGACCGTGCCGACCTGTAGCGCGTCCACGTCCACGAGGTCGAGGAGCGTGAGGTTCGCGTTCGCCAGTCCCTGGTAGCTGGCCGCCGTCACGCCTCCGGCCAGGAGATCGACGCCCAGTGCCTGGTCCAGCAGTCCGTTGAGGATCGCGATCGCCGACGCGTCGCCGGTCTGCACGGCAGCGGCAACGGAGCCGACCTTCAGGCAGGCCGACTCGTCCGCTTCAGCGATGGCCGTCCGAGAGGCCCCACCACTGCCCGGATGGAAGGCGAAGTCGACGCTCGTTGCCGCCGTGACCTCGACCGCCGTGGCGATCTCGTCGGCCGCGCCTGGCACGAAGTCGCCGTTGGCGTCGAGCTCGCCGAACTCGGCATCGACGTCGGGTGGGTCGCCGAGGGTGTCCGGGTTGCGAGCGACACTCGCAGCGATCGCCGAGGCCTTCAGCACCTCGAGCTCGGCCGTCGTGCGCTCGCCCATCAGCCGGGCGAGGTCGAGTGCCACGACGTCCGCAAGAGCCTGCATGTCGCGCCGAGCGACTCGCTGCATCCCGATGTCGACCGTGAAGGCCGCGACGGCGATCAACAGGACCATGGACACTGCGACCAGTGGCACGACAGCCCCGGACTCGCTGCGGGCGCGTGCCATCAGCTCACCTGTGCCACGGCCCGGTAGACGAGGTGGTCAGGCGTGACGAGGCCCAGGCCCGGCAACGCCGGCACGAGAGGCTCGTCTCCCCAGTTGTAGTCCAGCTCCACGCTGACGCACGTCGCGGAGCCGCAGGTGTCTGCTGCGTTGATCGTGCAGGTCATCGCTCCGGTGCAGTCGACCCCGTAGCTGTCGAGCGCCTCCTCGACCGCGGTCCGTGCCAAAGCGCTGCGCTGGACATCGGAGGTGCCCGCGAGGGTCACCGCCGCTGCCCGGGCCCCTTCAGCGGCGGCCTGGCTGATGGCCTGCCGGAAGCTGAGCATGTAGCCGTAGCTGATGATGCCGAACAGGATCACGAGCAGCAGGGGCACCACGAGCGCGAACTCCACCGCCGCGGCGCCGCGCTCGTCCGCGCGCCCGCGCCGTCGGCGCACCACCCCACCGGCCATCGGTCCCACCTCGACGTCGTACGGCCGGTCGCCACGGCCGCGTGGGGGTCAGGTTAAGTGGCGTGGACCACGCGCGCAGGAGAATCGCACGAACTGGTCTGGTCCGCGCTCGGCCCCGGGTCGGCTCAGGCCTTCGGCGGGTCGATGTCCGAGGGGCTGAGCTCCTCGACGTTCACGTCCTTGAACGTCAGGACCTTCACGTTCTTGGCGAACCGCGCGGGGCGGTACATGTCCCACACCCACGCGTCGCTCATCGAGACCTCGAAGAACACGTCGCCGGCCTCGGTGCGGGCCTTCACGTCGACCTGGTTGCAGAGGTAGAACCGGCGGTCGGTCTCGACGACGTACTTGAAGATGCCGACGACGTCGCGGTACTCGCGGTAGAGCGTCAGCTCCATCTCGGTCTCGTACTTCTCGAGGTCCTCCGCGCTCACAGGGGCGACTCTATCCCGGCGGCGACCTCGAGCCCGGCGGCACGACGGACGTTGACGAAGCGCATCCGGTGGATCGGCGACGGGCCGTGCTCGGCGAGAGCGGCCGTGTGCACGTCGGTGATGTAGCCCTTGTGGGTCTTGAAGTCGTACGCCGGCCACTGGGCGTCCAGATCGGTCATGATCCGGTCCCGGGTGACCTTCGCCAGCACCGACGCCGCCGCGATGCAGGCGGCGACCCGGTCCCCCTTCCACATCGCCAGGCCCGGGACGCCGAGCCCGTCGACCGGGAACCCGTCGGTGAGCACGTACGCCGGCGGCAGCTCCAGCAGCGCGACCGCACGCCGCAGCGCCTCGACGTTGGCCACGTGCATGCCGAGGCGGTCGCACTCCTCGTGCGACACCACCACGACCGACCAGGCCGACGCACGCCTGACCACCTGCTCGTAGCAGCGCTCGCGGGCCTTCTCGGTCAACAGCTTGGAGTCGGCCAGGCCCGGCACGATCCCGGCCTTGCCCGGCGGCAGGATCGCCGCTCCGGCGACCAGCGGCCCGGCGCAGGCCCCACGGCCCGCCTCGTCGACCCCGGCGATCGGCTCGATGCCGTGTCGGCGCAGCGCGCGCTCGTAGCCGTACATGCCGGCGTCCTTGCGGATCGTCGACCCGCGGGGCAGCTCACTCATGACACATCCGGACCATGGCTAGGACGGATCGGGCACGTCCGCGAAGGTGTCGGGACGATGCAGGAACTTGAAGTGGTTGCTCGGCCAG
Organism: Nocardioides sp.; assembly: GCF_024509035.1. Lineage (GTDB taxonomy): Bacteria > Actinomycetota > Actinomycetes > Propionibacteriales > Nocardioidaceae > Nocardioides. The sequence continues at coordinate 16,593 of NZ_JANINT010000262.1, forward strand.
AGCAGCACGAACACCTTGCCGACGACGTCTCCGACGTCGACGTAGGGATTCTTGGTGCAGTCGGTCTCGTCGGGTTTGCACATGTGGAACGAGGAGTCGGCGGAGTTGTTGCGGTTGTCGCCCATCACGAAGATGTGGCCCTTCGGGATCGGCCCGATCTCCCAGTCCTTGCCACAGCTGTCGACCATCGGCCCGTAGCACTCCGCGCCGCCGAGCCGAGCGTAGGACTTCTCGTTGAGGGGCTGGCCGTTGACGAGGATCCGGCCCTGGGCATCACAGCAGGAGATCGTGTCCCCGGCGACACCGATGACCCGCTTCACCAGGTGGCCGCCCGAGGGGTAGAGGCCGACCTTGGACAGCAGCTTCGCCACGCCGTTGGTCGGACCGGCGGACTCCTCGGCGCTCAGCCAGCCGTTGGGGTCCTTGAACACCACCACGTCGCCTCGCTGCGGGCTCCCGCCGAACCAGTAGGAGACCTTCTGGACCAGGATCCGGTCGTTCTTGACCAGTCCCGGCTCCATCGACTGCGACGGGATGTAGAAGGCCTGGACGAACAGAGCCTTGATGACGATCGCGAGCACGACGGCGATGCCGAGCAGCAGGATCGTCTCCTGCCAGACGGGCAGGTGCTTCTTCTTCGCCGGCTTGGCGGGCACCGTGGAGGCCTCCGCGGAAAGCGAAGACCGCGACCCACTTTCGTCGGCTTCGACGGACGTGGAGTCGCGGTCTTCAGGAGTCACGCTGAGAGCGTAGTCAGGAAGGCTGAGAAAACGCTCAGGCCTCGCGGCGCTCCTTGATCTTCGCCTTCTTGCCGCGCAGGTTGCGCAGGTAGTAGAGCTTGGCGCGGCGGACGTCACCGCGGGTCACGACCTCGATCTGCTCGAAGATCGGGGAGTGCAGCGGGAAGGTGCGCTCGACACCGACGCCGAAGGAGACCTTGCGGACGGTGAAGCTGCGGCCCACGCCGGAGCCCTGGACGCGGATCACGACGCCCTGGAAGACCTGGACGCGGGAGCGGTTGCCCTCGACGACCTTGACGTGCACCTTGACGGTGTCACCGGCGCGGAACTCCGGAAGGTCGGTGCGCTTGCTGGCGTTGCCGAGCTCGGCAATGACGTTGCTCATGTCTCTCCTCGCGAGTGCCACAGGTCAGCCGCGGTATCGGAACCGTTGAGTTGTGGACCCCGTCGTGGTGGCCGGCGGCACCATGTCCCCCCTGTGGCAGGGACCGGTGCGGACCCCTGCGAGACGTTGTCCCGCGGGCGGTCCTTGTTTGGCCGACTGGGCCGAGGAGCAAGTCTGCCACAGCGGGGCCGCGGTCAGAAAATCACCTGCGGACCGGCTTGGTCATCCGCACCGTGCCCGGCTCGACCTCGCCGCGCAGCCGGTACCCGGCCTTCTTGTACATGCGCTGGTTGCGGCTGCTGCCCGCGCCCGTGAAGAGCGCGTACGTCGTCGCCTCGGGCGGGACGAGCTCCTCGATGCGCGTGAGCAGCGTGCGCCCCAGGCCCCGGCCGGCGAGGTCGGGCGCCACCATCAGCCGGCCGACCTCCCACGCGTCGCCGTCCAGCGATGCCCGCACCCCGCCGACCAGCCGGCCGGCCGAACGGGCGACGACCACGGTGTCGCGGGTCAGCCACGACCGCAGGTCGTCGAGGGACTCGTGCAGCGCCGGGATCCGGACGCCCGGGTTGGCGTGCATCTCCTGGACCCAGCAGGCCAGCTGCAGCACGTAGAGCTCGGCCGCGTCGGCCGGCTCGGCGGCCCGCAGCTCGACACCCTCCAGCAGGGTCGAGGGCGGCAGCAGGTCCGGCCGGCGCTCCGCCGTACGGCGCTCGGCCTGCTCGCGCCGCCACGCGGCGATCGCCGCGTGGTCGCCTGACAGGAGCACCGGCGGCACGTCACGACCGCGCCAGGTGGGCGGCTTGGTGTAGACGGGATACTCCAGCAGCCCGTCCTCGTGGGACTCCTCGACCAGCGACTCGGCGTTGCCCATGAAGCCCGGGACCAGCCGGACGACGGCCTCGGTCACGGCGAGCGCGGCGACCTCTCCCCCGTTGAGCACGTAGTCACCGAGCGAGATCTCGCGCAGCTCGGCCCGGTCGGCCACCTCGTCGAGCACCCGCTGGTCGATGCCCTCGTAGCGCCCGCACGCGAACACCAGCCGCTCCCGGGTCGCGAGCTCACGCGCGACCGCCTGGGTGAACGGCTGGCCCGACGGCGTCGGGACGACGACGGTGACCCGGTCGCGCGGCTCGTCCCCGAGGACGGCGTCGAGCGCCTCGCCCCACGGCTCCGGCTTCATCACCATGCCGGCACCGCCGCCGTACGGGGTGTCGTCGACGGTGCGGTGCCGGTCGTGGGTCCAGTCGCGCAGGTCGTGCACGCGCACGTCGATGAGGCCCTTGTCGCGGGCCTTGCCGGCCAGCGAGAGACCCAGCGGCGCCAAGTAGTCGGGGAAGATCGTGAGGACGTCGATGCGCATCAGTGGTCATCACCGTCCTCGGGCAGCGGCGTGACGAGCCCGGGACGGTCGGCGATCACGACCCGGCGGCCGGCGAGGTCGACCTCGGGGACGAGCGCCTTGACGAACGGCACCAGCGCGTCGCGACCGTCGGGGGTCCGGACGGTCAGCAGGTCCTGCGCTCCCCCGTGGACCAGCCCGGTCACCTCGCCGAGCGCCGCGCCGGAGACGTCGTACGCCGCCAGTCCGATCAGCTGGTGGTCGTAGAACTCGTCGGGATCGTCGGGGGTCGCGTCGGCCGGGATGTCGGCGTGCAGCAGGATCCCGCGGGCGGCCTCGGCGGCGTTGCGGTCGGGGATCTCCTCGAAGCGGACCAGCAGCACCGACTGGTGCCACTTCGTCGCGGCGACGGTGAGCGAGCGCAGCGGGCTGTGGGATCCGCGGGGTGCCTCGACCCGCAGCACCGAGCCGACGGCGAAGCGGCGGTCGGGCTCGTCGGTCCGCACGTCCACGGTCACGTCGCCCCGCAGCCCGTGCGGCTTGCCGATGCGCCCGACGAGGACCTCGATGGTCTCCAACGCTCTCTCCTGAAATGTGCAGAATGGGTGCCGCCCCGTGCGGGGCGGCACCCATTCAAGCGGGATGGTCCGGTATCAGCGACGCCGGTCCACGTCGACGAAGTCGATCCGCGCGCCGCCGCGACCCGCCAGGGCGGAGATCACGGTGCGGAACGCCGTGGCGGTCCGGCCGCTGCGGCCGATCACCTTGCCGAGGTCGTCGGGATGCACCCGGACCTCGAGGATCGAGCCGCGGCGCAGCTGCTTGTCCCGGACGCTCACGTCGTCGGGGTGGTCGACGACGCCGCGCACCAGGTGCTCGAGCGCCTCGGCGAGCATGGCGCTCAGGACTCCGCCTTGTCCGAGCCCTCGGTGCCCTCGGCGGCCTCGACAGCCTCAGCCGCGACCTCGGGGGTCTCGTCGGCCGGCACCGGGGCGGGAGCCTCGGCGGGCGTCTCGGCGGCAGCCTCGGTCTCCTCCGGCTTGGCCTCGGCCTTCTTCTTCGAGGCGGCCTTCTTGGTCACGGCGTCGCCCTTGGGCTCGCTCGCGGCCTCCTTGAGGGCCTCGTTGAAGATCTCGAGCTTGTCGCGCTTGGGCTCGGCGACCTTGAGGGTGCCCTCCTGGCCCGACGTGCCCTTGAACTTCTGCAGGTCGCCGGTGATCTTGAAGATCTTGGCGACGGCCTCGGTCGGCTGCGCGCCGACGCCGAGCCAGTACTGCGCCCGCTCGGAGACGACGTCGATGTACGACGGGTGCTCCTTGGGGTGGTACTTGCCGATCTCCTCGATCACGCGACCGTCGCGCTTCTTGCGCGAGTCGACGACGACGATGCGGTACTGCGGCACCCGGACCTTGCCCAGGCGCTTCAAACGGATCTTGACGGCCACGTTTGTGGTGTCTCCTCGGAAGTTGTGTGTGGGTGAAGGCACCGTGACCAGGTGGGGAAAGCACCGGCCGGGACCTTCGATGGGCTCTACGGCGTCCGGGTGAGAGGGTCCGGGCGCGCAGGACTCAGCGGCCCAGTGTGCCAGACCGCATCGACGCCGGGAAATCGGGCAGAGTCGATCCATGAGCCAGCTGCCGCCACCCTACGGCCCGCACCCCACCGGTCCCGGGCCGGCCAGGCCACCGAAGCCCCGTCCGAGCGCGGGGTGGTTCGCCGTCGGCATCGTCCTGATCGTCGGGGCGGTCGGGGCCGGGGTGGGACTCTTCGTCTGGACGCTCTCGGGGTTCTCGGACACCGACGTCACGGTGGCGCGCGACGGCCGGGCTCACGCGGTCGCGCTCACCGCCGACCACGAGCAGATGCTCTGGAGCTACGACTTCGACCGGCAGCCGGACTGCCGCGTGGTCGACCGGTCGACCGACGAGGAGGTCCCGCTCCGGCGCCCGGGCGGCGACTTCCGCCGCAACGCCGGCAGCGCCGGCGACTGGGTCGGCACCTGGCGTTTCGACTCCGGCTCCGGCGACCTCGAGATCACCTGCTCACGCTCGGGCTCGACGCCGCTCTCGACGGTCGAGATCGGGCCGGCCCCGCGGATCGGCAGCTTCGTCGTCGGGATCCTGGCCACCATCCTGGTGCCACTGGCACTCGGCCTGGCCGGAGTCATCGTCCTGCTCGTGACCGGGATCCTGTGGTCGCTGCGCCCCGCGCAGCCACGCTGACGACCGACGACAACCAACACCGGGCCGCCGGCGTCCCACCGGCATGACCCTCTCCCAGCGGCACCCCTGGCTGCGCCCGGTGGCGGTCCTCGCGCACCGCAGCCGCCGCCGGGTGCGGTGGCTCACGTGCGGAGCCGAGTGGGCGTCGTACCGCTCCCCCGCCGACCTGCCCGTGCGAGCGCACCGGCACGCCTCGCTCCTGCTGCGCCGGCTCGACGGCGCCGACATGGCGCTCCAGCACAACAAGGTGGTGAACCTGCGGCTCGCCAGCGCGCGCGTCGACCGGTTGGTGATCCGGCCCGGGGAGACGTTCTCGTTCAACAAGGTCGTGGGCGACTGCACCCGTCGCAAGGGCTACATCGAGGGCATGCGGCTCTCCGACGGTGCGCCGGTGCCCGGCGTCGGCGGCGGCATCTGCCAGCTCGCCAACCTGCTGCACTGGATGTTCCTCCACTCCCCGCTCACCGTCCTGGAGCGCAGCGAGCACAGCTTCGACCCGTTCCCCGACCACGGTCGGGTGCTGCCGTGGGGCGTGGGCTGCACGATCGTCTACAACTACGTCGACCTCGTGGTGCGCAACGACACCGCGACCACCTTCCAGCTGCGCACGTGGGTGGGCGAACGGCACCTGCACGGCGAGCTGCGCGCCGACCGGGAGCTGCCGGTGTCCTACGCCGTCGAGGCCCGCGGCGAGCGCTTCGAGACGGGCGCGGACGGGCTCGTTCGTCGCAGCAACGAGATCTGGCGGACCGTGATCGACCGGCGCACCGGCCGCCCTGTCGCCGAGGAGCTGGTGCGGCGCAACCGAGCAGTGGTGAAGTACGCCGCGGGTCACCTCGTTCGCTGACCCGCGCAGCCCGCACCTGAGATACTCGCTGGCGTGTCCGACGTCTCGGTGGAAGCGCGACCCGTAGCCCTCGTCATCGACGATGACCAAGACACTGTCGACCTCCTGGAGATCGTGCTGACCCAGGCCGGGTTCGAGGTGGTGACCGCGACGAACGGCGCCGACGGCATCGCGATCGCCCTGGAGCACCGGCCCGCCCTCGCGACGATCGACGTGACGATGCCGGGCATGGACGGTCTGGAGGTCACGCGCCGGGTCCGCGAGGCGACCAGCACCTACATCGTCATCATCAGCAGCCGCTCCGACGAGCACGACGTGCTTGCCGGGTTCGATGCGGGCGCCGACGACTACGTCCCCAAGCCCATCCGACCGCGCGAGCTGCAGGCGCGCCTCGCCGCGGTCGCCCGACGACCGCTCTCGTCGATCACCGACGGCTCCGCGGAGGTCTGGGAGCCCGCCGCGGCCCACCCGCCGGCTGCGCGGCACCTCCATGTCGTCCCTGGCACGGGGATGCCCGCGGAGGACGGGCGCCACGGCCCCGAGGGCATGGCGGAGCGCGGAGTGCGGTTCGTCGGCAGCTGGATCGAGTTCAACGGGCTGCGCATCAACCCCTCGCGCGACCTGCTGGTCGTCGACGACCGGCTGGCCAACGCGCTCCCGGAGCAGGTCAAGCTCATCGAGACGATGCTGTACGCCGGCACCTCGACCCTCGGCTGGCGGCAGCTGGCGCTGCGCTACCGGGGCGAGACCGAGGAGACGTCCACCAGGAGCCCGGTGGAGGACCGCGCGTGGTTCGACTCCGAGCTCGGCGCGCTGTTGACGATGATCGGCGACGACGCCGCCGTGCCCCGGTGGTTCCGGGTGCGCAAGGGCCGGATCGGGCTCGTCGACCCCATCGGGTGAGCCGCTCCGGGCGGGCTCGCTCAGGCGACGACCCGGCCGCGCAGCACGACCGCCGAGGGGCGTAGCAGGACCGAGAGATCCAGCAGCGGATCGGCCGGGTAGACGACGAAGTCCGCCGGCGCGCCCTCGTCGAGGCCGGAGTTCCAACCGAGCCACTCCCGCGCCCGCCACGACGCGGCGCCGAGCGCGTAGTCGACCGGCAGACCCAGCGCGGCCATCGCGATGACCTCGCCCGCCAGGTTGCCGTGCCGGCTGATGCCGCCACCGTCGGAGCCGGCGTAGAGCGCCACCCCGGCCTCGTACGCCGCCATGACGGTGTCGCGGCGCCGGATGTAGAGGTCGGTGATCGTCGAGGTGTACGTCGGGAACTTCGCGCGCCCGGCGGCGGCGTACTGCGGGAACTTGTCCAGCTGCATCACCGTCGGCACCAGCGCCACGCCACGCGACGCCATCGTCTCGACCTGGTCGGGGTGGAGGCCGGTGCCGTGCTCGATGCAGTCGATGCCGGCCTCGAGCAGCCCGGCGAGCACCTCGTGGCCGAAGCAGTGGGCCGTCACCCGGGCGCCGTGCTCGTGGGCGACCCGGATCGCCTCGGCGAAGGCCTCGGCCGGGAAGGACGGCGCGAGGTCGCCTGCGTCGCGGGAGATCCAGTCGCCGACGAGCTTGACCCAGCCGTCGCCGCTCTGGGCCTCGCGGGCCACGACGGCGGGCAGCTCCTCCGGCTCGACCTCGTGGGCGTAGTTGCGGATGTAGCGCTTGGTGCGGGCGATGTGGCGGCCGGCGCGGATCAGCCGCGGCAGGTCCTCGCGCTCGTGGATCCAGCGCGTGTCGGCCGCCGAGCCGCAGTCGCGGATGAGCAGTGCCCCGGCGTCGCGGTCGGCGACGGCCTGCTGCTCGGTCGCCTCTTGCGAGATCGCGCCGTCGTCGTCGAGCCCGAGGTGGCAGTGGGCGTCGACCAGGC
>NZ_JANINT010000263.1:0-18637 GCF_024509035.1 Nocardioides sp.
GGCCCCGGGCGCGGCCACGCCGCCGCCGGCGCCTCCGAGCCCGGCTCCCGCTCCGCCGAGCGCGACGGTGGCACCGCCCCCGCCGCCGTCGTGGATGAACAAGCCCGACGGCAGCTGACCCCCGGACCGGGGTTCCTGCTCCGCCGTCTCGCCCGCGGTGCAGGATGAGCACGTGCGCGCACTCGTGAAGACCACCGCCGGGCCCGGGCTCGAGCTCATCGACGTACCCGAGCCGGTCTGCGGTGACCGGGACGTGAAGATCCGGGTGCTGCGGGCCGGGCTCTGCGGCACCGACCTGCACCTGCTCACCTGGGACGACTGGGCGGCCTCGACCGTGCAGACGCCGATGACGATCGGCCACGAGTTCTTCGGCGAGGTCGTCGAGGTGGGTGCCGACGTCGACCACATCGAGGTGGGCGATCGGGTGTCCGGCGAGGGCCACATCGTGTGCGGCGCCTGCCGCAACTGCCGGGCCGGTCGCCGCCAGCTGTGCATCCACACGATCGGCGTCGGAGTGAACCGCGACGGCGCCTTCGCCGACTACATCGTGATCCCCGCGACGAACGCATGGGTCCAGCCGGCCGACCTCGACCCCGATCTCGGCGCGCTGTTCGACCCGCTGGGCAACGCCACCCACACCGCGCTGCAGTGGCCGGTGGTGGGGGAGGACGTCGTGATCACGGGTGCGGGTCCGATCGGCATCATGGCGACCGCGATCGTCCGGCACGCCGGTGCCCGGCGGATCGCGGTCACCGACCTGCGGCCCGAGCGCCTCGAGCTGGCCACGCGGGCCGGTGCCGACCTCGCCGTCGACCTCTCCCAGGGCCACGACCTGGCCTGGGCCCAGGCGCAGCTCGGGATGCTCGAGGGCTTCGACATCGGCCTGGAGATGTCCGGAGCGCCGGCCGCCGTGCGCGACATGCTGCTGAACCTCAACCACGGCGCGCGGGTCGCGCTGCTGGGCCTGCCCCACTCGGCGTACGAGATCGACTGGGGGCGGGTGATCACGCACATGATCACGCTCAAGGGCATCTACGGCCGCGAGATGTTCGAGACCTGGTACCTCATGGGCTCGATGCTGGCGACCAGCCCGGCGCTGCGTGACGCCGTACAGTCGGTGATCACGTGGCGCGGCCCGGCCGAGCGCTGGGAGGAAGCGTTCGAGCACACCCGGTCCGGCACCGCCGGCAAGGCCGTCCTGGATTGGAGCTGAGATGTACGGCGACGTGAAGCAGCAGCTGGCCGACACCCTGGCGGAGATCGAGGCGGCCGGGCTCTACAAGCGCGAGCGCGAGATCACCACGCCGCAGGCGGCCCACATCGGCACCACCGCGGGCGAGGCACTGAACTTCTGCGCGAACAACTACCTCGGCTTCTCCGACCACCCGGACGTCATCGCGGCGAGCAAGGATGCGCTCGACCGGTGGGGGTTCGGGATGAGCTCGGTGCGCTTCATCTGCGGCACCCAGACCCAGCACACCGAGCTGGAGCGGCGCCTCGCCGACTTCCTCGGCACCGAGGCGACGATCCTCTACAGCTCGTGCTTCGACGCCAACGGCGGCGTGTTCGAGGTGCTGTGCGGCGAGGAGGACGCGATCGTGTCCGACGAGCTCAACCACGCCTCGATCATCGACGGCATCCGCCTGAGCAAGGCGGCCCGCTACCGCTACAAGAACGCCGACATGGGCGACCTCCGCACCCAGCTGGTCGCGGCACGCGAGGCCGGCGCCCGCCGGGTGCTGATCGCCACCGACGGTGTGTTCTCGATGGACGGCAGCTACGCGCCGCTCGACCAGATCTGCGACCTCGCCGACGAGTTCTCCGCGATGGTCCTCGTCGACGACTCCCACGCCGTGGGCTTCGTCGGCGACGGCGGGCGCGGCACGCCCGAGCGGTTCGGCGTCATGGACCGCGTCGACATCATCACCGGCACGCTCGGCAAGGCCCTCGGCGGCGCGTCGGGTGGCTACGTCGCCTCCCACCAGGAGGTCGTCGACCTGCTTCGGCAGCGCTCGCGCCCCTACCTGTTCTCGAACTCCGTCGCCCCCGGCGTCGTGGCCGGCTCGCTCCAGGCGCTGGACCTGGTGACGTCCTCGAGCGAGGCCCGCGACACCCTCGCCGCCAACAGTGCGCTGTTCCGCTCGCTGATGAGCGATGCCGGCTTCGAGCTGCTGCCCGGCGAGCACCCGATCACCCCCGTCATGTTCCCCGGGGACGACGGCGCCCGGCTCGCGACCGCGATCGCCGACCACATGCTCGGCCAGGGCGTCTACGTCATCGCCTTCTCGTTCCCGGTGGTCCCGCGCGGCAAGGCGCGCATCCGCGTGCAGCTCTCGGCCGCTCACTCCGAGGACGACGTACGCCGCTGCGCCGAGGCGTTCGTCACCGCTCGCGCCGCCCTCGCCTGACCGCACCCGCAGTCCCCGCCGGGTGACCAGCCTCGCACCTCCGGGTGCGCGGTTCGGGCAGTTACGGACGGCATGGGGCCGTAACGTGGGAGTGTCGACGAGGAGGACGCTGTGGTCACCGGCACCCGGGAGTACGACCTGTTCGGGCCCTGGGTCGACGAGGTCCGCACCGAGGACGAGGTGCCGCGGCTGTACCGGCGCCACCCGCTCGACCTCGCCGCGGCGCGGCTGGTGCTGAAGGTGCCGCGCGACATCGCGCGCCGTGACGCGCGCCCGGACATGGATCTCTACGACCACCTGGTGGCGCTCGAGCCCTCGTGCCTCACCGTGCTCAGCCGGTCCGCCGGTGCCGGTGGGTACGTCGTCCGCCAGGTCGCGTACGGCGACGTGGTCGCGATCGAGGACGTGGTGACGCTCCTGGACGCCCGGGTGCGGGTGCACGCTCGCGACGGCGAGGTCGTGACGATGACCTACAACGGCGCCGACCGCGGCCATCCGGGCCGGCTCGTGGAGCAGCTGCGGGTGCTCGCCATGGAGCGCTCGGCGGACGGCGAGGTCGCGGCCGCGCCGGGCGTGCCCACGCTCCTCGACCAGCACGCGCTCGGCCTCGACGACATCGGCATCGTCAACGCCCACCGGGCCGTCGCCGCCGCACGGCCGGCGCTGCAGGCCGTCGCCTGGCACCCGCGGCAGGTGGTGCGGCCCGGGGGAGGCGGTGTCTCCGCGGCGGCGCGCTCCGTGACGCACGCGCTCCGGCCGATGACCGTGCACGCCGCGCTGGTCGCACTCGACGACGACACCGTCGAGGTGTTCGACCGGGTCGGGCTGGCGCGGGGCCGGTCGCCGGTGCACACCCAGGCGCGTCGGCTGGTGGCGCGGGAGGCCCTGACCGAGGTCCGCGTCGAGCCGCACCCGGTCTACCCGACGGTGCGGGTGGTGACGCTGGTCGCCGGCCAGGCGCGGCTGACGCTACCGGTCCCCGCCGGGTCGTCGACCGAGCGCGCTCTGGCGGGTCTCCGCGCACCCTGACCGATCCCAGGTGGCCACCGGCGCGTCGGTGTGGTCTGATGTGCCCGTCACGTCGCTCGGAGCGGGACGCGAACGGGGGTTCGGATGGCACGCAGGTCTGCGGTGGACCGCGGGGACGACAACGTCGTCGGTCGCGAGGGACGCGTGACGGGCACGGTCGGCCCCGGTCTCGTCGGAGAGGTCATGCTCCCGATCCGCGGCGGCAGCGAGGCGTTCAACGCCTACCCGTACGTCGGCACCGACACGCTCCCGATCGGCACACTGGTGCGGGTCATGGAGTACGCCCAGCCGCGCATCGTCTACGTCTCCGCCGCGCTCTAGCGCTGGTCCGAACAAGGAAGCACTGCCATGACTCTCGTGATCGTGGGCGCCGTCGCGCTCGTCGCCGTCCTCTTCCTCGTGCTGGTCTTCAAGATGATCTGGCGCGTCGCCGAGCCCAACGAGGCGCTGATCATCTCGGGCCTCGGCGCCCACGGTGAGACCCCGGCCGACATGCCGGGCGACACGGGTCGAGGCTTCAAGATCGTGGTCGGCCGCGGCACCGCCGTGATCCCCGGGTTCCAGACCGTGCGCCGGTTCTACCTCGGGCTGCGCACGACCACCCTCACGGTCAAGGCGCCGTCGAACCAGTCGATCCCGCTGACCGTCAAGGGCGTCGTCGTGTTCAAGGTCGCCGACGACAAGGCCAGCATCGCCAACGCCGCGCGCCGCTTCCTGGAGCAGAACGAGGAGACGCTGGTCAGCACGATCCACGAGCTGTTCGCCGGCCACCTCCGCGCGATCGTCGGCGGCATGACCGTCGAGGGGATGCTGCACGACCGCGAGTCACTGACCGCCAACATCCGCACGTCCCTGGCCGACGACCTCGGCAAGCTCGGGCTGATCGTCGACTCGCTGCAGATCCAGGAGATCGACGACGAGGTCGGCTACATCAACAACCTCGGCAAGCCGCAGGCCGCCGCCATCGAGGCCGCCGCGCGCATCGCCGCCGCCCAGCGCGATCAGGAGGCCACCCAGGCCGAGCAGATCGCCGACGCCCGCAAGGCCGAGGCCGTCCGCCAGTCGCAGATCGAGCAGGCCGGCTACCAGGCCGAGGTCGACACAGCGAAGGCCCAGGCCGCGCAGGCCGGCCCGCTCACCGAGGCGCAGGCCCGCCAGGAGGTCGTCAAGGCCGAGACCGCGGCGGCCGAGCTCGACGCCCAGCGTGCCGAGAAGGTGCTCGACACCGAGATCCGCAAGCCCGCCGACGCCGAGGCCTACCGTCAGATCACGCTCGCGGACGCCGACCGCCAGGCCAAGATCGCCCGCGCCCGCGCGGAGGCCGAGGAGACGACGCTGCGCGGTGACGCCGAGGCCCGTGCCACCGCCGCCACCGGTGAGGCCGAGGCGAAGGCCATCCAGGCCCGCGGCCTCGCCGAGGCGGCCGGCATCAAGGCGCGCGCCGAGGCGCTCGCCGAGAACCAGGACGCCGTCATCGCCCAGACGATCGCCGAGAACTACCCCGAGATCGTCAAGGCCGGCGCCTCCGCGCTCGGCAACATCGACAACCTCGTCGTGCTCAATGGCGCCGACGGCATGGAGGACATGCTCGGCAAGGCGCTCACCATGGGCGGCGCCGGCCTGGGCCTCGCCCAGAGCCTGATCAGCTCGATCAAGACCGGTGCGGTCGACGGGTCGGTCAACGGCACCGGCCCGGCCGCGCAGGCGTCCGCCGACGCCACGGCGTGAGCGGCGTGGTCTGACGGCAGGTGCCGTCCGGCCGGCCTCCTATGCTGGGCTGCCCATGGGCGGGATCCTGATCGCCGGCACCACCTCAGATGCCGGCAAGAGCGTCGTCACGACGGCGCTGTGCCGGTCGCTGGCGCGCGCCGGGGTGCGGGTGGCGCCCTTCAAGGCCCAGAACATGTCGAACAACTCGATGGTGTGCGCCGACGGCGCCGAGATCGGCCGAGCCCAGTGGATCCAGGCGGTCGCGGCGCGCGCCGAGCCCGAGGCCGCGATGAACCCCGTCCTGCTCAAGCCCGGCAGCGACCTGCGCAGCCACGCCGTGGTGATGGGGCGCCCTGCCGGTGAGGTCGGCGCCCGGGACTTCGCCTGCCGCCGGGACCGGCTGACCCGTACGGCGTACGACGCCTTCGACGACCTCGCCTCGCGCTACGACGTCGTGGTGGCCGAGGGCGCGGGCAGCCCCGCGGAGATCAACCTGCGCGCGGGTGACTACGTGAACATGGGCCTGGCCCGGCACGCCGACCTGCCGACGGTGGTGGTCGGCGACATCGACCGCGGCGGGCTGCTCGCCGCGATGTTCGGCACGGTCGCGCTCCTGGAGGCCGCCGACCAGCGGCTGGTACCAGGGTTCGTGGTCAACAAGTTCCGCGGGGACCTCTCCCTGCTGACGCCGGGCCTGGAGGAGCTCGAGCGGCTCACCGGACGCCGGGTGTACGGCGTGCTGCCGTGGCACCCCGACCTCTGGCTGGACGGCGAGGACACCCTCGACCCGGTGTCGCGCCGCGCCGGGAACGGGCGAGCAATCCTCAGGGTGGCCGTGGTGCGGCTGCCGCGGATCAGCAACATCACCGATGTCGACGCCCTCGGCCTCGAGCCCGGCGTCGACGTCGTGTTCGCGAGCGAGCCGCGTGCGGTCTCCGACGCGGACCTGGTGGTGCTGCCCGGCACCCGGGCGACGATCGCCGACCTGGCCTGGCTGCGCGAGCGCGGCCTGGACCGCGCGATCCACGCGCACGCGGCCGCAGGGCGACCGGTGCTGGGCATCTGCGGGGGCTTCCAGATGCTCGGCCGGTGTGTGTCGGACCCGGCGGGCGTCGAGGGTGTGGCCGGAGCCGAGGTCGAGGGGCTGGGCCTGCTCGACGTACGCACCGACTTCGTCGAGGACAAGGTGCTGCGGCTGCCGCGCGGCACCGCGCTCGGCGCGGCCACCTCGGGCTACGAGATCCACCACGGGGTCGTCACGCGCGGAGCGGGGGCCGAGGAGTTCCTCGGTGGGGCCCGGGCCGGCCACGTCCTCGGGACCATGTGGCACGGCAGCCTCGAGGGCGACAGCTTCCGCGCGGCGCTCCTCACCGAGGTGGCCCGACTCACCGGGCACGTGTGGGAGCCTTCCGGGGTGAGCTTCGCAGCAGCGCGCGAACGCCGGCTCGAGCTGCTGGCCGACCTCGTGGAGGAGCACCTCGACGTCGCTGCCATCGCCGACCTCGCGACGAGCGGGGCGCCTCGCGACCTGCCGTTGCTGCCCCCGGGATCGGCGCGATGAAGGTCCTCGTCACCGGTGGCGTCCGCTCCGGCAAGTCCAGCCACGCCGAGCGGCTGCTCGAGCACGCGCCCGCGGTCACCTACGTTGCGCCCGGGCCCACCCCCGACGAGGACGCCGACCCCGACTGGGCCGCCCGGATCGCCGCGCACCGGGCCCGCCGGCCGGCACGCTGGACGACGCTGGAGTCCCGCGACCTCGCCACCGCGCTGGCCGTCGACGGCGCGATCCTCGTCGACTGCCTCGGCACCTGGCTGGCCGCGGTGCTCGACGAGGCGGCGCTCTGGGACGCGGAGCCCGGCGAGATCCATCGTCACGTGAGCGCGCAGACCGACGCGGCGATCGCCGCCCTCGGCGCGGCGCGCGGACCGGTCGTGGTCGTCACCAACGAGGTCGGGCTCGGCGTGGTGCCCGAGCACCGCTCCGGGCGCCTGTTCCGCGACCTGCTCGGCGTGGTCAACCAGCGCTTCGGCGCCGCCTGCGACGAGGTGCACCTGGTGGTCGCGGGCCGGGTGCTGCGGCTCTGATCGTCAAGCCCACGACCACGCCAGCAGCGTCGTCGCCAGCGCGACCTCGATCGCCGCGCCGAGGACGTCGCCGGTGACCCCGCCGAAGCGGCTCACGGTGCGTCGGGTGAGCGCGAGCACCACGAGGCCTCCGACCACCGAGAGCAGGACACCGCCCACGACGGCCACGGGGACCGGCACCGTGCGGGTGACCGCGGCGCCGAGGCCGTCGGGCCGCGCCGGTGGCACGCGGGTGCAGCACACGATCCACAGCGCGCACCGCGACAGGCACACGAGGACGCCGGCGAGGGCGGCGCGCCAGCCCACCTCGACGTACGCCGCCAGCGCGGCGACCTGGACGCCCAGGACGACCACGGTCGCGACGACCCCTGCCGGACCGCTCGTGCCGGTGCGCATCACCTCCAGCGACCGCGCCCGGTCGTAGGAGGCCGTCAGCCCGTCGGCGGTGTCGGAGAGGCCGTCCCAGTGCAGCGCCCGCGAGCCCATCGCCAACGCGCCCACGGCGACGAACGCGACGGCGAGCGGCGGCAGGTCGGCGGCGGCGCCGAGGACGAGGACGAGGGTGACGACCAGCCCGAGCGGAAGCACGGCCGCCGGCGCGAGCAGCATGGCGCCCCGGGCTGTGCGCCGGTCCACGGCGGAGACCGCTCGCACCGGCAGCGCCGTCAGCGTGCCGACGGCCAGCCGCCAGGACTCACCCACCGAGCTCGCTGAGCAGCGCCACGTCGCGCAGCACGGCGACGGCGCTGCGCAGGACGGGCACCGCGGCGACGGCGCCGCTGCCCTCGCCGAGCCGCATGCCGAGGTCGAGCGCCGGCTCGAGGCCCATCTTGGCCAGCGCCAGTGCCTGGGCCGGCTCGGTGGATCGGTGTCCGGCGGCGAACCAGGCGGCCGCCCCGGGGTCGATGCGGTCGGCCGTCAGCGCACAAGCGACCGCCATCAGGCCGTCCAGGAGCACGGGCACGCCCTGGCGGGCCGCCTCCAGCAGGTAGCCGGTGCTCGCGGCCAGGTCGGCGCTCGCGAGCGCGGTGAGCGTCTCGACCGGGTCGTCGGTGCGGGCGCCGGCGCGGGCCAGCGCCTGGTCGATCACCTGCTCCTTGTGGGCCAGGGCGGCCGCGTCGACGCCGGTGCCGCGCCCGGTGACCTCGCTGGCCGGCAGGCCGAGGGCCGCGGCCACCATCGCTGCTGCGGGAGTCGTGTTGCCGATGCCCATGTCGCCGCTGATCAGCAGGTCGGCGCCCGCGGCGATCTCCTCGCGCGCGACGGCCGCCCCGGCGGCCAGCGCGGTGCGGGTCTCCTCGGCGGTCAGGGCGTCCTCGAGGTGGATCGGCCCGGACGAGCGTCGCACCTTGAACCGGCGTACGTCGTCGGGGACGCCGTCGAGGTCGTCGTCGACGCCCAGGTCCAGCACCCGCACCGCGACGCCGTGCGCGGCGGCCAGGGCGCTGACGCCCGCACGGCCGGAGACGAACGTGCGCACCATCGCGGCGGTGATCTCGGGCGGGTACGCCGAGACGCCGTACCGCGCGACGCCGTGGTCGCCGGCGAAGATCACGACCCGGACCGAGTCGAGCCGCCGGGGCGGGGCCACGCCCTGGCAAGCGGCGATCCACACGGCGAGGTCGCCGAGCCGGCCCAGGGCCCCGGGCGGGGTGGCGAGCGCGGCGAGGCGCTCGCGAGCGGCCGAGGCGACGTCGGGACGGGGCGGGGTGATCACGGGCGGCTCCTGCAGCGTGGACGGGCGCTCACCGTAGCGCGCTGGGACGTTGGCCTCTGGTCCGGGAGCGTTCCGTGCTGGAAGCATCGACCCATGGTCGGACCGCGGATGTTGCTGGCGACGTTGATGGCCTCGGTGGTCGTCGTCGTGCCGCCCGTGGGGGCGTCCGCGACCCGGGTGGATCCCGTGGTCCAGGCGCCCGACGCGACCGGGGACGTCCGCATCTTCCACCGCGCCGACGGGCTCTCCGACGGGCAGCGCCGCACGATCGACGCCAGCGCGTTCACCGTGACGCCGGTCGGCGACGAGGGCGATCTCCGGTTCGCGGTGACGATCGCGCGGGTGACCGGCTCGCACCGGTTCGACCAGATGGTGTTCGTGCGGCTGGTCCCGCCGGCCGGCTCCGAGGCGACGTGGGAGACGCAGATCGGGTTCAGCCCGCAGAAGCCCGACTGGGCCTACGCCACGCGCTACCTCGACGACACCGGTCGCTATCGCAACTGCGAGCCGCTCGTGTCCCAGACCAGCGGCGGCACGGAGCTCAGCCTCGACGTGCCGGTGAAGTGCATCCCGCCGCAGGAGGCGGCGATCCGGGTCGAGCTGCTCACCGGGCGCTTCCGCACCGATGCGAACCCGTGGTCGCGCGACCGGGTGCCGGTCCCCGGTACCTTCGACCTGCGATGAGGCGTGGGTGAGCAGCGAGGCGGACGTGATGGAGATCGTCCCGGGTGACCGACCGGGGAGCCATGTGCTCCGCCTGTCCGGGATGAACCAGTCCTATGTCGACCTCGAAGACCCGACCCGCCTGGTCTTCGACTACGTACGCCGGATGGCCGACGTCCTCGACGCCGCCGCGCCGCCCGGGGAGCCGGTGCGGGTGGTGCACGTCGGCGGCGCCGGGCTGACACTGCCGCGGTACGTCGCGGCTACGCGGCCCGGGTCGGCCCAGGTCGTGCTCGAGCCGGCGGCGGAGGTCACCGAGCTCGTGCGCCGCGAGCTCCCGCTGCCGCGCCGCAGCGGCATCAAGGTCCGCTCCGTCGGGGGCCGGGAGGGCCTCGCTGCACTCCGGGACGGTCATGCCGAGATCGTCCTGCTGGACGCGTTCGCCGAGGCCCGGGTGCCGGCGGAGCTGGTGACGGTGGAGTTCTTCGACGACGTGGCCCGGGTGCTCGGCGAGGGCGGGCTCTTCGTGCTGAACCTGACCGACCGGGCACCGTTCGGCTGGAGCCGCCGTGTGGTGGCGGCGCTGCGCCAGGTGTTCGGCACGGTCGTCCTCACGGCGGAGCCCGCGACGCTGCGGGCCCGTCGGCTCGGCAACCTGGTGGTCGTGGCCTCGCGCGGCGCGGTGCCGGTCGAGGCGCTCGGCTCGCGGGCGGCGAGCGCGACCTCGCCGTACCGCGTCCTCGACGCGCGGCAGGTCAGCGACGGCTTCGGTGGCGGGATCCCGTTCACCGATGCGGACACGGCACCGTCGCCGCCGCCCGATCGCTGAGGTGCCGACCGCTGCAGCGGCCGGGCCTCACGCCGGCTCGGCCGCCAGGGCGCGTCCGATCGTGAGTGCCTGCTCGGTGGCACCACCGTGGAGGAACTCGAAACGCTTCGCGCCGGTGAAGTAGCGGTGCGCCTCGCCGTCGAGGTCGATGCCGACGCCGCCGTGGACGTGCACGGTTGTGTGGGCGAGCCGGTGGCCGGCGTCGGCCGCCCACAGCTTGGCGACCGCGACCTCGGTGTCGGCGGGGAGCCCCTCCTCGAGCCGCCACGCGGCCTGCCAGAGCGTGAGCCGCTGGCCGAGCACGTCGATGTACCCGTCGGCCAGGCGCTGCGAGACCGCCTGGAACGTGCCGATCGGACGGCCGAACTGCTCGCGCGTCTTGGCGTACGCCGAGGTCAGCCGCAGCGCGCCCTCGGTGATGCCCAGCTGCTCCGCGGAGGCGGCGAGCAGCAGCAGCTGTCGCAGCCGGTGGTCGGCCGTGCCGTCGGCCGCTCCGACCAGCCGGTCCGCCCCCAGGGCGACCCCGTCGAGGTCGAGGCGCGCCACGGCGTCGCGGTCGGAGAACGTCTGCGCCACGACGCTCACGCCTGCGTCGACCGGTTCGACCAGGAACACCCCGACCCCGGTCGGGGTGTCGGCCGGGACGAGGAACGCGTCGGCGTAGGGGCCCGCGGGCACGATGGCCTTGCTGCCGGTGAGGCGGAAGCCCTCACCGGCGGGTGTGGCGACCGTCGTCGGCCGCGACGGGGCGTAGGCCCGCTCCTCGGCGACCGCGGCGGTCAGCACGACGTCGCCGGTCGCGGCGCGGGGCAGCCACTGCTGGCGCAGCGCGTCGGAGCCGTGCTCGGCCAGCAGCCGGGCGGCCGGGCCGTGGGCGGCGAGCGGCACGGGGGCGACCGTGCGGCCGACCTCGACGAGCACGCGGCACAGCTCGACGAGGCCGAGCCCCGCGCCGTCGTGCTCCTCGGGGAGCGCGAGCCCGAGCAGCCCGGCCGCCCCGAGCTCGGCCCACAGGTCGCGGTCGAACCGGTCGCCGCCCGCCTCGACCGTCTTGAGCCGGTCGTTGGTGGCGCGGTCCTTGAGGATGCCGGCCGCGAGCTCCGCGGCCTCGTCCTGCTCGGCGGTGAAGGTGAAGTCCATGATCATTACCTCTTCGCTGCGGGCAGACCGAGCCCGACGTAGCCGATGATGTCGCGCTGGATCTCGTTGGTGCCGCCGCCGAAGGTCATCACCAGGGCGGAGCGGTAGTAGCGCTCGAGCCGGCCCGCGAGGACCGCGCCGTCGGAGTCGCCCGTCACTCCGGCGTTGGGACCGACGATCTCCATCAGCGAGCGGTAGACCTCGGTCGCGAGCTCGGAGCCGTAGATCTTGGTCGCCGAGGCCTCGGCGGGGGAGAGGGCCACTCCGGCGTCCGCGTCGGCCGCGAGCTTCCAGTTGACCAGCGACAGGGCCTCGGCGCGGGCGTGCGCACGGCCCAACCCGATCTGCACCCATTCGGAGTCGATCACCCGCTGGCCGTCGGGGTTCTTGGTCTCCTGCGCCCAGCGGCGCACCAGGCCGATCGAGTGCGTCAGCGGCGCGGCCGACGTCAGCGCGACCCGCTCGTGGTTGAGCTGGTTGGTCATCAGCGACCAGCCGCCGTTGAGCTCGCCGACGAGGTTGCCGTAGGGGACCCGCACGTCCTCGTAGTACGTCGCGCTCGTGCTGACGCCGGCGACCGTGTGCACCGGCGTGTAGGAGAAGCCCGGCGCGTCGGCCGGCACCAGGATCATCGACAGGCCCTTGTGGCGGGGGAGGTCGGGGTCGGTGCGGCACGCGAGCCAGATCCAGTCGGCGTACTGGATCAGCGAGGTCCACATCTTCTGGCCGTTGATCACCCACTCGTCGCCCTCGCGGACCGCCTTGGTCTTCAGGGAGGCCAGGTCGGTGCCGGAGCCGGGCTCGGAGTAGCCGATCGAGAAGTGCAGGTCGCCCGCGAGGATGCGGGGGAGGAAGTAGTCCTTCTGCTCCTGGGTGCCGAAGCGCATGATCGTCGGCCCGACCGTGTTGAGCGTCAGGTAGGGGATCGGTACGCCGGCCACCGCGGCGACGTCGGTGAAGATCAGCTGCTCGACCATCGAGCGGGCCTGCCCGCCGTACTCCTTCGGCCAGCCGATGCCGAGCCAACCATCGGTGCCGAGCCGGCGGATCACGTCCTTGTAGACGCCGGCCTCGCCGAACTCGCCGGTCGCCGACGCCAGACCGGCCCTGACCTCGGGGGTGACCAGTGCGGCGAAGTAGTCGCGCAGCTCCTCGCGGAGCCGCTCCTGCTCGGGCGTGAGGGCGATGTGCATGGGGACTCCATCGGGGGCGGATCGAGGTCGGCGTGGCAGGGTGGCCAGTGGATCCTGGGGGTGGGGCGCTGGCGACCGCGACCCAAAAACTATAACCTGTTCTCGTTTTGGTCCACCTGTCTGGAGGCACGCCATGAGCCCGACCCAGTCCAGCGCCCCGTCCAGCGCGCGCGCCCTCGACCACGGCACGCCGCCCGAGAGGTTCGCGCGTGGGTGGCACTGCCTCGGCCTCGAGTCGGCCTTCGCGGACGGCAAGCCGCACGGGATCGAGGCGTTCGGCGGCAAGATCGTCGTCTGGCAGGACTCCCAGGGGCAGATCAACGCCCTGGACGGCTACTGCCGCCACATGGGCGGCGACCTGACCCAGGGGACGGTCAAGGGCGACGAGATCGCCTGCCCGTTCCACGACTGGCGGTGGGGCGGCGACGGCAAGTGCAAGGCGATCCCGTACGCCCGCCGGGTGCCGCTGCGGGCGCGCACCCAGCGCTACCCGGTGGTGGTGCGCAACGGCCAGGTGATGGTGTGGCACGACGTGGAGGGCTCCGAGCCGGACCTCGACATCCTGCCGCCGGAGCTGCCCGGTGTGGGCACCGACGAGTACACCGACTGGACGTGGGAGGTCCTCGACGTCCCCCACGCGCACTGCCGCGAGATCATCGACAACGTCGTGGACATGGCGCACTTCTTCTACATCCACTTCGCGTTCCCGACCAGCTTCCGCAACGTGTTCGAGGGACACGTCGCGACGCAGTTCATGGAGTCGACCGGCCGCCCCGACGTGGACGGCGCCGGCTACGGCGACGAGGGGCTGATGCTGAAGTCGGAGGCCTCGTACTACGGGCCGTCGTACATGATCAACTGGATCAACGTCGACTACAAGGGCTTCGAGACCGAGGTCATCCTCATCAACTGCCACATCCCGACCTCGCAGAACTCCTTCAAGCTGCAGTACGGCCTGTGCGTGAAGAAGCCCGAGGGCGTCGACGACGCCACCGCCGAGTACATCGGCCGGCGCTACTCCGAGACGTTCAAGCAGGGCTTCGAGCAGGACGTCGCGATCTGGCTCAACAAGGCGCCGGTGCAGAACCCGCTCCTGTGCGAGGAGGACGGCCCGGTCTACCAGCTGCGCCGGTGGTACGAGCAGTTCTACGTCGACAAGGCCGACGTCACCCCGGAGATGACCGAGCGGTTCGAGTTCGAGGTCGACACCACCAAGGCCAACGAGCACTGGCGCGCCGAGGTCGAGGAGAACCTCGCCCGCAAGAGCGCGGAGGACGCCGACGATCAGCAGGCGCCGGACCCGGAGTCCACGCCGCCGATCATGACGGGCACCTGATGGCGTCCTTCGTCCCCACCAGCCCCGAGACGCTGGAGGACCAGCGGCTCTACACCCGGGCGCGGCTGGTCGAGGTGTCCTGCCTGGACTGCCTGGCCACCGTCGGGGTGAAGAAGAACAGCGAGCACCACACCTCCATCCAGTGGTCGGACGAGGCCCTGGGGCACTGCCCGGAGTTCGCGAGAATGGCGGCCCAGCCCGGCGGGCGTCCGGTGTACGCCGGCTGCTCGCGGCTGGTCGCCAGCATCGACGCCGCCGTGCGCGAGGGTCGCATCCCCATCGGAGCCGAGGACGGTTACTGAGCAGATGAGCGAGGAGTCCTTCGAGCTGAGGGTCGTGGACGTGGTCGAGGAGACCGCGGACGCGCACTCGATCTCCTTCGAGGTGCCCGCGGGTGCCGAGGAGCAGTTCACCTACAAGCCGGGTCAGTTCCTCACCCTGGCCGTGCCGAGCGACCAGACGGGCGTGGCTGCGCGCTGCTACTCGCTCTGCAGCAGCCCCGGCGACGGCGGCCCGCTGACGATCACCGTCAAGCGCACGGCCGACGGCTACGCCTCCAACTGGTTGTGCGACCACCTCCGCGAGGGCGACACGATCCGGATGCTGCCGCCGAGCGGCATCTTCAGCCCGGTGTCGCTCGATGCCGACCTGCTGCTGTTCGCCGGCGGCAGCGGCATCACGCCGGTCATGTCGATCACCCGCACCGCGCTGCGTGAGGGGAGCGGGCGGATCGTGCTGTTCTACGCCAACCGCGACGAGCGGTCGGTGATCTTCGCCGGCGAGCTGTCCCGGCTGGCTGCCGAGCACCCCGACCGGCTGCTGGTCGTGCACTGGCTGGAGTCGGTGCAGGGGCTGCCGACGCAGGAGCAGGTGCGGGCGTTCGCGGCCGACCACGCGTCGTACGACGCCTTCGTCTGCGGTCCGGCGCCGTTCATGAAGATGGCCGTCGCGGCCCTGAAGGACCTGGGGTTCCCGCGCGAGCGGCGCCACCAGGAGAAGTTCATCTCGCTGGGCGGCAACCCGTTCGGGGACCTGCACGACCGCGAGGTCGCCGAGCACGAGATCGAGGACGCCGAGCACGACCCCGACGACGTCTCGGGCGACGTCTCGGGCGACGAGGGCGCGCCGGCCGCGGAGGAGGACCAGCCGCAGGGGCCGGTCAAGCTCGAGGTGGAGCTCGACGGCGAGCAGTACGTCTTCGACGACTGGGCGCCCGGCACCAAGCTGCTCGAGCACCTGGAGTCCAAGGGCGTGAAGGCCCCGTACTCCTGCCGCGAGGGGGAGTGCTCGGCCTGCGCGGTCCGGCTGCTCGAGGGCGACGTGAAGATGCTCCACAACGACGTGCTCGACGACGAGGACATCGCCGACGGCATCCGGCTGGGCTGTCAGTCGGTCCCGGTGACCGACACGGTCAAGATCACCTACCACTGACCCGGGCTGTCGGTCGTCGGCCGAGCTCGTCCTGGAGAATTCCTGGCATTTCTGGTCTAGGCCGCGGGGGTCACGGGCCGGGTACGGCGTAACGCTGTACCCGTCGGGTCAGTTGCCCGCACGATGAACACGCGTGAGGCACGCCCGGAGCCCTGGAAGGAGGTGCGCGACGTGATCCTCCTGCTCGCTCTGGTGTGCCTGGTCTGCCTGGGCCTGGCGATCGCCGGGACCGTGTGCGCGCCGTCGGCCCAGGGCTCGCGCCGACGCGACCTCGAGCTGCAGCGGCACCCCGAGCGCGTCCACCACGGCGACGTCGAGGCCCAGCTGCTGAGCGCAGGCGTGGCGGCCCCGACCGTCGAGCGGGTGATGCGGCTGGCTCGGACCCGTCGCTTCTCGGCCCGCACGCTGTGGCGGTGGGCGACGGCGTACGGCGCCGACAGGCTCGTCGTGGTGATCGACGCCGGCCTGGCCGAGGACGCGATGCTGGACCACCTCGACGCGGGCACCGCGCCGCGGTGGGACGCCCTGGGCGTCTTCGCCCGGCTCAGCGAGGACAACCTCCCGGCCGGGATGCCGATCGCCGAGCTGCTCGACCTCGACTCGATCCCCACGATGGACGACCTGACGTTCCCGACCGGGCTCGCGGACTGGTCGACCGACCCCGCGCCCTCGGGCCGCTCGCCGCTCCCGCCCACCACCGACTGGGAGGCCGACGGCGACGGCGGCTGGTCCTCGGTGGCCTGACCTCGGCCGCTCATCGACGGGTGTCGTGCGGGTGCGCCGGTCGGCATCCCCAGCCGACGGCCTCGTGAGCGTGCGACCACGGCCGGCTCTGGGTGGGCCAAGGTCCCGGGAGCCCGGCACCTTCGCACCTACCGCCTCGTCCCCGCCGCTCCTAGCCTGCGCGAGGGTGGCTCGGTCGGGCCATCTCGGGAGGAGGATGACATGCACCTCTGGAAGCTCGTCGTCACGGCTCTCTCGCTGGTCCTGGTGGCGGCGACGTTCGCTCCAGCACCGGCCAGCGCGCACGGTCGGATCGCTCGCGGCGACTACCCCTGCTACACCTACGACTCGAACAGCCAGAAGGTCTACACCGGATACGTCTTCCGGGTGCGGGCCGCCGGCAAGTACGCCTTCGTCAGTCCGGGCCACTGGGTCAAGAAGGGGGCGTTCGCGCACCCGCGGCGCGGAGCCGGCCTTCGCTGGACCAGCGGGTACCTGCACCAGGCGGCCCGGGGACACCACATGTACGACCCGTCGTACGGCATGAACGTGATCGAGATCCTGTGGAACCAGCCGCGAGGCGGCGAGGACTACTACGACTGCTTCCAGTAGTCCTCTCCCGCCGTGGTCCTCACCAACCGCGGTCGCGCCACTCCGGGAGCGCCGGGCGCTCGGCGCCGAGCGTCGAGTCGTCGCCGTGGCCGGGGTAGAACCAGGTGTCGTCGGGGAGCCGGTCGAACACCTTGGTCTCGACCTCGTCGATGAGCTGGGCGAAGGCCGCCTTGTCGCCGAACGTGTTGCCGACGCCGCCCGGGAACAGCGAGTCGCCGGTGAACAGGTGCGGGTGGCCGTCGGGGTCGTCGTACAGGAGGGCGATTGATCCGGGCGTGTGCCCGGCGATCGCGATCACCTCGAGCGTGCAGTCGCCGACAGCGACGGTGTCGCCGTGGGCGAGGCGCCGGGTGACGTCCACGCCGGTCTGGTCGGTGATCGCAGCGGCGTCGGGGGCGCCGGCCACCACCTCGGCGCCGGTCGCCGACACCACGTCGGCGAGCGCGCGGTGGTGGTCCCAGTGCTGGTGGGTCGTCGCCACCGTGGTCAGCCCGGCCTCGCCGATCAGGGGCAGCAGCGTCTCGGGCTCGGCGGCTGCATCGACCAGCACCTGCTGCCCGGTGTGGTGGCAGCGCAGCAGGTAGCAGTTGTTGGACATCTTCGGGTCCACGGCCACCTTGGTGATCGTCAGGTGCGCCAGCTCGCGCACGTCGGGGCCGCCGCCCGGCGTGACCCGTCCGGTGTAGTCGTTCATCACCACTCCTCGATCTGCGGCAGCTCGCCGCGGTCGCTCGTCAGTCCCTCGCCGCTCCCGCGCCCGGTCAACCACCAGCCGAGGTCGGCGGCCGCGCCGGAGACCGTCGGCCCGGAGGAGGCATCGCCGTACGTCCAGGTCCGGTCGAGGTCGGTGGCGCACGCCGTGAAGCCCGCCTCGGCGACGTCGCGCGAGGCCATCGAGTCGAGCAGCAGCTCCGCGAACTCCGCCGGCCAGCTGCGGTGGTCGTAGCCGGCGCCGAGGTCGGCGTGGTGGATCTCGACCTCGCGCAGCCGCATGCCGGGGACCGCGGCGGCGGGGAACGTGCGCCCGCCGGGCACCCGCTCGATCTCGGTCGACGAGGCGTCGTCGGGGACCGCGGCGATCGCGTCGGCCAGGTCCGTGCACGCGCCGAGGAGCCGGGCCCGGACCGCCGCCGGCTCGGCGCCGGCCAGCTCCTCGATGTCCGCGTCGCGTGCCGCCTGCGAGGCGTACATCGGGACCGGGTCGCCCTCGACGATCCCACCGAGGGCTCCGGCGAGCGCCTCGGCGTTGAGGGCCAGGTGGGCGAGCACGTGGGCTCGGGTCCAGCCGGGCAGCAGGCTGGGGGAGTCGTAGTCGGCCTCCGGGAGCCCGTCCGCGGTCCGGACGAGGCGGCGGGTGGCCGCGGCGAGGAGGTCGTCGGTCGCGGCCAGGGACGGGCTCCGCGGTGGGTCGGGTGTGAGGTCGGCCATGGCCCCATCCTGCCGGACCGGAGCGTTGTCGGTGGCCCGTGAGATCGTGGGGAACATCGGTGCGTCCGGGGTCGTTATGTCCAGCTCGCGCCGGTTACGATGGCGAACACGTGTTCGAAGACGAGGGGACCAGGGGACAACGCAGTGGCGGACCAGCTCATCATCCGGGGGGCCCGGGAGCACAACCTCAAGGACGTCTCGATCGACCTGCCCCGTGACTCCCTCATCGTCTTCACGGGGTTGTCCGGGTCGGGCAAGTCCTCGCTCGCCTTCGACACGATCTTCGCCGAGGGCCAGCGCCGCTACGTCGAGTCGCTCTCGGCGTACGCCCGT
>NZ_JANINT010000263.1:18717-23972 GCF_024509035.1 Nocardioides sp.
CTCGACCGTCGGCACCATCACCGAGGTCTACGACTACCTGCGCCTGCTCTACGCACGCGCGGGCCGCCCGCACTGCCCGACCTGCGGCGCGCCCATCGAGCGCCAGACCCCCCAGCAGATCGTCGACCGCATCCTCACCCTCGAGGAGGGCCGGAGGTTCCAGGTCCTGGCGCCGGTGATCCGCGGCCGCAAGGGCGAGTACGTCGAGCTCTTCAAGCAGCTCCAGACCCAAGGCTTCTCGCGCGCCCGGGTCAACGGCGAGACCCACGCCCTCGACGAGCCCCCCAAGCTCGACAAGCAGAAGAAGCACACGATCGAGGTCGTCGTCGACCGGCTCGCGGTCAAGGAGTCCTCCAAGCGGCGGCTCACCGACTCGGTCGAGACCGCGCTGCAGCTGGCCGGTGGGCTGGTGCTGTTCGACTTCGTCGACCTCGATGCCTTGGACCCCCACCGCGAGCTGCGGTTCAGCGAGAAGATGGCCTGCCCGAACGAGCACCCCATCGACACCGACGAGCTGGAGCCGCGGTCGTTCTCGTTCAACTCACCCTTCGGCGCGTGCCCGGCCTGCCACGGTCTCGGCACCCGCATGGAGGTCGACCCCGAGCTCGTCGTCCCCAACCCCCAGGCGACCCTCGGCGAGGGCGCCATCCAGCCGTGGAGCCAGGCGCACGTCGCCGACTACTTCCTGCGGCTCATGGGCGCGCTCGGCGACGAGCTCGGCTTCGACCTCAACACGCCGTGGGAGGACCTCTCCGCCAAGGCGCAGCGCTCGATCCTCGAGGGCCACTCGACCAAGGTGCACGTGGTCACCCGCAACCGCTACGGCCGCCAGCGCGCCTACTACGCCGAGTTCGAAGGCGTGCGGCCCTACGTCGAGCGTCGGCACCGCGAGGCCGAGTCCGACACCAGCCGTGAGCGCTTCGAGGGCTTCATGCGCGAGGTGCCCTGCCCGACCTGCGCCGGCAGCCGGCTCAAGCCGGTCTCGATGTCGGTGACCCTCGGCGGCTCGCTCCAGGACGGCGGCAAGAACATCGCCGAGGTCTGCGCGATGCCGATCAACGAGACCGCCGACTACCTGCGCAACCTCGACCTGACCGCGCGCGAGCGTCAGATCGGCGAGCGGGTGCTCAAGGAGATCCAGGAGCGGCTCAACTTCCTGCTCGACGTCGGGCTCGACTACCTCTCCCTCGATCGGCCGTCCGGGTCGTTGTCGGGCGGCGAGGCCCAGCGCATCCGGCTGGCGACCCAGATCGGCGCTGGACTGGTCGGCGTTCTCTATGTGCTCGACGAGCCGTCGATCGGCCTCCACCAGCGCGACAACCACCGCCTGATCGAGACGCTCGTGCGGCTCAAGGACCTCGGCAACACCCTGATCGTGGTCGAGCACGACGAGGACACGATCCGCGTCGCCGACTGGGTCGTCGACATCGGGCCGGGTGCCGGCGAGCACGGCGGCCAGGTCGTCCACAGCGGCAGCGTGAAGGATCTGCTGGCCCACCCCGACTCGATGACCGGCCAGTACCTCTCCGGCCGCCGCGAGATCCCGGTGCCCGCCGTACGCCGGCCGCGGACCAAGGGCCGCGAGCTGACCGTGCACGGCGCGCGCGAGCACAACCTGCGCAACGTCGACGTGTCGTTCCCGCTCGGGCTGTTCGTCGCGGTCACCGGCGTCTCCGGCTCCGGCAAGTCGACGCTGGTCAACGACATCCTCTACACCGGCCTCGAGCACGTCGACAAGGTGATCCACGTCGACCAGTCGCCGATCGGCCGCACCCCGCGCTCCAACCCGGCGACGTACACCGGCGTCTTCGACCACATCCGCAAGCTCTTCGCCTCGACCCCCGAGGCGAAGATGCGCGGCTACCTCCAGGGCCGGTTCTCGTTCAACGTCAAGGGCGGACGCTGCGAGGCGTGCGCGGGCGACGGCACGATCAAGATCGAGATGAACTTCCTCCCCGACGTCTACGTGCCGTGCGAGGTCTGCCACGGGGCGCGCTACAACCGCGAGACGCTCGAGGTCCACTACAAGGGCAAGACGATCGCCGAGGTCCTCGAC
Source organism: Nocardioides sp. (assembly GCF_024509035.1). Lineage (GTDB taxonomy): Bacteria > Actinomycetota > Actinomycetes > Propionibacteriales > Nocardioidaceae > Nocardioides. The sequence goes on from NZ_JANINT010000263.1 coordinate 20,774, forward strand.
ATGCCGATCGAGGAGGCCGCGGAGTTCTTCGCGGCCGTCCCCGCGATCGCTCGGCACATGAAGACGCTGGTCGAGGTCGGTCTGGGCTATGTCCGCCTCGGGCAGCCGGCGACGACGCTCTCCGGCGGCGAGGCGCAGCGCGTCAAGCTGTCCTCCGAGCTGCAGAAGCGGTCCACCGGGCGCACCGTCTACGTGCTCGACGAGCCGACGACCGGCCTGCACTTCGAGGACATCCGCAAGCTGCTCCTCGTGCTGGGCCGCCTGGTCGACCAGGGCAACACCGTGCTGGTCATCGAGCACAACCTCGACGTCATCAAGACCGCCGACTGGTTGGTCGACATGGGTCCCGAGGGTGGCTCCCGCGGCGGCACGGTGGTCGCCGAGGGCACTCCCGAGACGGTGGCGGCCAACCCCGACAGCTACACGGGCCGGTTCCTGGCGCCGCTCCTCGAGGGCCGTGCGGCCGCGCAGCCGATGGCGAAGAAGGCGGCGGCCACCCAGGCCACCTCCACGAAGGCCCCGGCGAAGAAGGCGGCCGCCAAGAAGACGGCCGCGAAGAAGACGGCCGCGAAGAAGAGCCCGGCGAAGAAGGCGACCGCCCGCAAGGCCGGCTGACGGCGCGAGATTCTCAGCGGACTCTCAACCGCCTGAACCTCGAAGCCCGATCCGCCGTTTGTAGGGTGAACGTTCAAGCACCGCCACCGAGAGGACGACCGTCACCATGGGGATCTCGCGCCGACAGACGCTGACCGGGGCCGCCGCGCTGGGGGTCGGCGTACCCCTCCTGGCCGCGTGCGGCGCCGGCTCCGGCGGCGAGTCCTCGGGCGGTGCGCCGTCGAGCACGCCGGGGGAGAAGCTCGGCGCTGCGGCCGACGTCCCGGTCGGAGGCGGCACGATCCTCGCCGACCAGAAGATCGTGGTCACCCAGCCGACGAAGGGCGAGTTCAAGGCCTTCTCCTCGATCTGCACCCACGCGGGCTGCCCGGTGACCGCGGTCCAGGACGGCACCATCAACTGCACCTGCCACGGCAGCAAGTTCTCGGTCGAGGACGGGTCGGTGGTCAACGGCCCCGCGACCAAGCCGCTGCCCGAGGTCGCGGTGACCGTCCAGGGCGGCGAGATCACCACCGCCTGACACGAGCCCGACCCGGCTCGGGGCGGCCGCCGCGATTCGTCCCGCCGGGACGGCTGCGCGATCATGAGCGGGTGCGACCACCCGCTCTCACGGAGTCGGCCAGCGGCGCCCAGCGGCTGGTCTGGCTGCTTCCGGCGCTGCTGCTGCTCGGCATCTCCGACACGGACCTCCCGACGGCGGTCTGCGCGGCCGTGCTCGTCGGTGCGAGCTGGCAGGTCCTCTACCGCCGGGGTCTCGGCGAGCGGCTGGTGCGGCTCGTGGCCTGCGGGGTCGGGGTCGGAGGGCTCGCGGTCCTCGACCTGGCGGCCCGGCCCGAGCAGCCCACACCGGCGGTGGCGTCGGTGGTCATCGTGGCGACGCTGATCGGCACCGAGCAGCTTCTCCGGCTCGGCGAGGGCGCGTACGACGCCCGCGGCGAGGGGACTGTCCCCGCCGGAACGTAGGGTTGGTCCGTGCCTCCTGCTCGACCGTCCCGATCCAGCCGAGGCCCGCTGTCCTACCGTCCCGCGCCCGGGTCGATCCCGACCCAGCCCGGCGTCTACCGGTTCCGCGACGCCCGCGGGCGGGTCGTCTACGTCGGCAAGGCGAAGAACCTGCGGGCCCGCCTCTCGTCGTACTTCCAGGACATCGGCAACCTGCACCCGCGCACCGCCACCATGGTCACCACGGCCGCGAGCGTCGAGTGGACCGTGGTGACGACCGAGGTCGAGGCCCTGCAGCTGGAGTACTCCTGGATCAAGGAGTTCGACCCGCGGTTCAACGTCAAGTACCGCGACGACAAGTCCTACCCGTGGCTGGCGGTCACCGTCGGCGAGGAGTTCCCCCGGGTGATGGTGGGGCGGGGCGCCAAGCGCAAGGGCACCCGCTACTTCGGCCCCTACAGCCATGCCTGGGCGATCCGCGAGACCGTCGACCTGCTGCTGCGCGTCTTCCCGATGCGTTCGTGCAGCAACGGTGTGTTCAAGCGGTCGAGCCAGATCGGCCGCCCGTGCCTGCTCGGCTACATCGACAAGTGCGCCGCGCCGTGCGTCGGCAACGTCAGCGCCGAGGAGCACCGGGCGATCGTCGACGACTTCTGCGACTTCATGGCCGGCCAGACCACGGCGTTCGTCAAGCGCATCGAGCGGGAGATGTACGCCGCCTCCGACGCCCTCGACTTCGAGAAGGCCGCCCGGCTCCGTGACGACCTCGGCGCGCTCAACAAGGCGCTGGAGAAGCAGGCCGTGGTGCTCGGTGACGGCACCGACGCCGACGTGATCGCGCTGGCCGAGGACCCGCTCGAGGTCGCCGTCCAGATCTTCTACGTGCGCGGCGGGCGCATCCGTGGCCAACGGGGTTGGGTGGCCGACCGCGTCGACGAGGGAGGCACCGCCGAGCTCGTCGACGACTTCCTGCTCCAGCTCTACGCCGGCGCGGGCTCCGAGGAGATCCCACGCGAGATCCTGGTGCCCGCGCTGCCGGCCGACGTGGCGACGTACGAGCAGCTGCTCGGCGACCTGCGCGGCTCGAAGGTCGCGATCCGGGTGCCGCAGCGCGGCGACAAGCGCACGCTCCAGGAGACCGTCGCCCGGAACGCCGCCCAGGCGTTGGCGCTCCACAAGACCAAGCGGGCCAGCGACCTCACCACCCGCAACCGGGCACTGGAGGAGATCCAGGACGCGTTGGGGCTCGACGAGGTGCCGCTGCGCATCGAGTGCTACGACATCTCCCACCTGCAGGGCTCCGAGATCGTCGCCTCGATGGTGGTCTTCGAGGACGGGCTCGCGCGCAAGAGCGAGTACCGCCGCTTCGTGATCCGCGGTCAGGACGGCTCCGACGACGTCCGCGCCATGCACGAGGTGATCACCCGCCGCTTCCGCCGGCTCCTCGACGAGCAGGCGACGAGCATCGAGGCGGCCGGGGCTCAGCAGGATGCTGGGGCGGGCCCGATGCTCGTCGACCCCGAGACCGGGCGACCCCGCAAGTTCGCCTACGCGCCCGGCCTGGTGGTCGTCGACGGCGGTGCTCCGCAGGTCGCCGCCGCCCAGCGGGCGCTGGCCGAGCTCGGCATCGTCGACATCCCGG
>NZ_JANINT010000264.1 GCF_024509035.1 Nocardioides sp.
GGATGCGGCGGCCGAGGCGGGCCAGCTGTCGCGGGCCGTAGTCGGCGGCGTGGCCGACCAGCACCTCCTCGGCGCGGGTCAGCACGTCGGCGGGCACCTCGCGCGGCAGCTCGCCGAGCACCCCGGCGATCACCTGGGCCTGGGCCCGCGAGCAGGCGCCGTCGCGCAGCGCCCGGGCGAGCACACTCCATCGCCGGTCGAGGGCAGTGCCGAGCGCGAGGTCGGCGCGCGCGTCCTCGAGGCGCACGTGCGCGCGGGCGGCCAGCCACTCCGCGGGGTCGTGGGCGGCGCTGCGCTCGGCCAGGTCCCCGGCCTCGGCGAGGATGCGCATCGTCAGCTCCGAGAGCCGCGCGTCGAGGCGGGTGAGCTCGTCGAGGGCGGCCGCCTTGTCCTCGGGCGACATGAACGTCGGGTTGACGTCGGCGACCGACTTCAGCGCGACGTCGATCGCGCCGGCGGCGTCGAGCACCGGATGGGTCAACGCACACACCTCCCGAGCACTGCTGGCGACCCCATATGTCTGATCGGGTTCGCCGCTCCTGGAGGCCCGTACTGCGGCTATTACTCACCCTCGCGGCTGGCACTCCCACCGGGCGCACAAGGCCTTCGGAGAAGGTCGGCGTGGTGACGAAGTGCGTGCGCCGAGTCTAGCGCGGCGGTCTAGTCCACGTCAACCCCATCCCCACATCAGGGCACCGGCCGCACCGCCAGTCGCCGGCTCGTCGAGGGGATGAAGTACGCCGCCGCGCGGTCGCCCGGTCCGACGACCACCTGCGGCGCGACGCCGTCGGCGAACCGTGCCGCCAGGCCGACGTGCCGTGGCCGTCCGCTGGCCAGCGGCACGTCCGCGACCAGCAGCCCGTTGGTGCCGGCGCAGTCGAACAGCAACCCCTGACGAGTCGAGCAGGGCGCGGCCGTCGGCTTCACCGACCACGCCAGGTGTGCGGTCGTCCCGGACCGCGAGAGCGCCATGGCCGCGCCGTACGCCGGGTAGCGGGTGTCGACGTCGCGGCCGCCGATCAGCAGGTGCAGCCGGCCCTTGCTGGAGTAGGTCACCACGGGCTTGCCGCCGCGGGCGAGCGCCACGTCGAACGCCGCGGCGTCAACCCGCGCGGCCGTGTGCACCTCGCGGAGCGGGCCCGCGACCGGGCCGGTGTAGACGGCGAGCTTGCCGAGGCCGGCCGTGGCGACCACCACCCGACCGCCGGTGCTCGCGACGCGCACCGCCTCGACACCGCGCACCGGCAGCCGGATCCCGCGGCCGAGCCGGTAGGCGCCGTCCTCGCGGACCGCGGGCCAGTACACCGCCCGCACGTCGGTGTGCAGTGGCGCGGCGTCGGTGACCACCAGCGCCAGCCGGCCGGCGGTGTCGACAGCCGCGTCGAGGTGGTCGAGGCCCGACTCCGACCACAGGATCGGCTGCGCCGGCCCGCCCGCCCGCAGCGTCGCGTAGACCGCCTGGCACGGCACCAGCAGCCCGTTGTCTAACGTGACGTCGAGGTGCTCGCTCCAGGCCAGCGCCTGGGTGGAGCCGGTGAGGGAGTACGCCGCGGCGCGGGTCGCGCTGCTGTAGTACGCGCCCCGGCCGCTCGCCAGGCGCTCGACGAGGTTGTCGGTCAGCGAGGTGACCAGCGCGCCGCGCAGGTGGTTGCCACCGTCCTTGGCCAGGTCGAAGCCGACGAGGGACTTCGGCGGTCGGGTCGCGCGCGGCACCCGCCACCCCTGGGCGGCGATGCCTGAGGGGCAGTCGGTGACCGGCGCGCCGGGCTCGTCCGGAGGGATGCTCGGGTCGCCCGGATCAGTCCCGGGGTCGGTCGGCGTGCTCGTGGGTGAGCTGCTGGGCGTCGAGGTCGGCGTCGCCGTCGCGGTGGGCGTCGTGGTGGGAGTGGGTGTGCTCGTCGTCGGCGTCGCGCTCGGCGTGCTGAGGCTGCCCACCCCCAGGTCGACCTGCAGCCGCCAGCTCACCGTGGCGATCCCGCAGCCCGACAGTGCGCCGGTGGAGGAGTCCATCGAGCACTCCTCCTCGGAGTACGACGTCGAGGCGGTGCCGATGACCGGCAGGGGAGTGGCGGAGTCGTTGACGATGCCGAGCCGGTCGCCGGCCCGGAACGGCAGTGTCGCTGGGGCGCCGGTGCTGTCGACGAACCCGACCTCGTAGACCCCGGCGGCGGCCGCCAGCTCGATGCCCTGCACCAGCGTCACGACCTTCCCGCCCCGGATGAGGGCGAGGCTGGCCGAGACCGGCGTGCTGGTGGCGTACTTGCCGATCCGGGTGCGGCTCGCCTCGCCGGTGACGGCGAGGGCCGGCTGGTCGGCGATGCCGATGGCGTGGGGGGTGATGCTGCCGGCGTACGTCCCGAGCGTGGCGCCCGGCCCGTGCCAGCTCACGTCACGTGCCGCCACCCGGCTCGCGGCGGCCGCGTGCAGGGACGGGCTGCTGCCCGACGTGGTGCCGCCGACGGCGGCGCCGACGCCGACCAGGGCGACCGCGGCCCCGGTGAGCGATGCCAGAGCGGCGACGAGCGCGCGACGACCAGCGGACATGGTTCCTCCCCGTGACGATGAGCTGCCGCGTCCCGAGCCGTGGGCGCCAGGATCACGCCGGCGTGGGCGCCCTGTCCCGGTTTTCGACGGATTTCTCCGTGACTAAACGGCCTACCGCTCGAGGATCAGCGTGACCGGCCCGTCGTTGACCGACTCGACCCGCATGTCGGCGCCGAACACCCCGCGCGCCACCCGGGCTCCCAGCTGCTCCAGCTCGGCACACACGGCGTCGTACGCCGGCTCGCTGACCGGTCCGGGCGCCGCGG
>NZ_JANINT010000265.1:0-367 GCF_024509035.1 Nocardioides sp.
CGCGCGGACGCCGGAGCGCTCCTCCACCGCTCGCCGCAGCTCGTCGGTCCACGGCTCGGCGCCGAAGATGCCGACCTCGAGGGCGGTCGACCGCGGGTCGATCCCCTGGCGGTCCATCTCGTCGAGGATCGCGAGGAAGTACGACGGGGTCACCATGATCACCCGCGGGGCGAAGTCCACGATCAGCTGGACCTGCCGCTCGGTCATGCCGCCGCTGACCGGGACCACCGTGCAGCCGAGCCGTTCGGCGCCGTAGTGCGCCCCGAGACCGCCGGTGAACAGGCCGTAGCCGTACGACACCTGGACGACGTCGCCGGGCCGTCCGCCGGCGGCGCGGATCGAGCGCGCCATCAGCTCCGCCCAGGTG
>NZ_JANINT010000265.1:377-756 GCF_024509035.1 Nocardioides sp.
CATGCTGCGTGTAGCCGACGACGGTGGGCTTTCCGGTCGTCCCGCTGCTCGCGTGCAGGCGCGCGACCTGCTCGCGCGGCACCGCGAACATCCCGAACGGGTAGTTCGCCCGCAGGTCCGCCTTCGTCGTGAACGGGAACCGCGCGAGGTCAGCGAGCGCGGTCAGGTCGTCGGGCCGCACGCCGGCCTCGGCGAAGGCCCGGCGGTAGTGGGGGACGTTCTCGTACGCCGTGCGGAGCGTGGTCCGCAGCCGCTCGAGCTGGAGCGCCTCGAGCTCCTGCCTGGTCAGGGCGGGGACGCCGCTCACCAGAGCGCTCCCCCGATCTCGCGGCAGCGGCCGACGAACGTCGCGACCACCTCGTCGCCGGCCGTCACGGTG
>NZ_JANINT010000265.1:766-2793 GCF_024509035.1 Nocardioides sp.
TCGCGGACGGTCATCCGCAGGGTCGCCGTCCCCGGCCCGACGGCGTCGAGCGCCATGCCGAGGGCCCGGCTGGCGCGGTCGTCCGCCCACATCGCGGCGGCGCTCGCGCGCGCGACCTCCTCCGGAGAGTCCGGTGTCACGCCGTCAGGCTAGAGCCCGTGTCCAGCAACCGCTCGCGCAGGCGGCCGAGGATCCGGTTCAGCAGTCGCGAGACCTGCATCTGGGTGACGCCGATGTCGGCGCCGATCTCCGCCTGGGTGCAGCCGCCGAAGAACCGCAGCTCGAGGATCCGGCGCTCGCGCGGGGTGAGCCCACGCAGGACGGCGTGCAGGGTCACCCGGGCCTCGGCGTCCGCGAACGCCGGGTCGAGCGCGCCGAGCCGGTCGCCGAGGGCGTCCTCGCCCTCGGGTGCCGGCGCGTCCAGCGAGGTGGGGGTGAAGCAGCCGCTCGCGCCGAGGGCGTCGAGGACCTGCTCGAGGTCGACCTCGAGGTAGCGGGCCAGGTCGGAGGGCCGCGGCGAGCGGCCGAGCTCCTGGGCCAGGTCGCTCTCCACCGCGAGGATCCGGGTCTGGAGCTCCTGGATGGACCGGGGCGGGCGCAGCGCCCAGCCGAGGTCGCGGAAGTGGCGGCGCAGCTCACCGCGGATCGTCGGTACGGCGTAGGCGAGGAAGTCGGGCCCGCGCTCCGGGTCGAAGCCCCGGACCGCCTTCACCAGCCCGAGGTAGGCGACCTGCTCCAGGTCGTCGGCGGCGATGCCGCGGCCGCGGTAGCGCCGGGCGCAGTCGCTGGCGACGGCCATGTTCAGCCGGATGATCTCGTCCTCGAGGGCGTGCCGTTCACCGTCGGCGGCGCGGCCCGCCTCCTCGAAGAGGCGGAGGGTGGTCGCTCGCCGGTCCTCCATGCCTTCGACCCTCGCAGCGGGCCCCGGGGCCCGCACCACCCGAAGGGGTGCCCCCCTGGGGGTCGTCAGCGGCCGACGGCCTTCTCGAGCTGCGCCTTGGTCATCGAGGAGCGGCCCTTGATGTTCTTGCGCTTCGCCTCCTCGTAGAGCTGGTCCCGGGTCCGCCCGCCGGACCCGGAGTGCGAGCGGAGGCCGCCGCGGCGCCCGGAGGAGATGTCCTGGGTCGAGGTGCGGCTCTTCTGCTTCGACTCGCCCTGGCGGGCCCGCTCCTTGTTGACGGTGCGGGCGGCGATCTCCTCCGCCTCGTCCTCGCTGCGACCGCGGTCCTCGAGGCCGTCCTTGATGTGCTCGTACTGCCGTTCGCGCTTCTTGCTCCACTGGTTCTGAGGCATGCCCGGGCGGTACCCGGGAGCAGGGCGCCCCATGTCGCCGGATGTCACAGGGCGCGGGCGAGCAGCCCCTGGAGCACGGCGAAGTGCCGTTCGGCGGCGGCTTCGTCGTACATCGAGGTGTCGGCCATCGTGTAGCCGTGCGCGGCGCCCGCGTAGACCTCGTTGAGGTGCGGACGGCCGGCCGCCTGGAGCTCCTGCTCGAGCGCCTCGACCTGCTCGAGCGGCATGGAGCGGTCCTGGTCCGCGTGCCCGAAGGCGTACTCCGCGGTCGACGCCGCGATCGCGAGGTGCGGGCTGTCGGCGGCGTCGGTGACGAGGCCGCCGCCGTGGAAGCCGCCGACGGCGGCCACCGTGCCCGGGAACTGGCCACCGGTGCGGACGGCGAGCCGGGCGCCCATGCAGTAGCCGGTCACGCCGATCGGGCCGTCGCCCGCGTGGTCCTCGAGGGCGCGGACCCACGCCTCGGCGTCGGGTCCGGACCGGTCCGGGGTCAGCGCCGCGACCCGGTCACCGACGCCGGAGGCGAAGAACGCCTCCCGGGCGCCGGGTGCGCGCAGGTCCTCCTGCGGGGCCAGGTCCGCGGCCCGGCCGTCGCGGTAGAAGACGTTCGGCGCGAGGACGACGTACCCCCACGACGCGATCCGGTCCGCCATCTGCTCGATCTGCGGGCGCAGCCCGATCGCGTCGATGTAGAGGAGCACCCCGGGCCGGCCGTCCTCGCCGGTCAGGTACGC
>NZ_JANINT010000266.1 GCF_024509035.1 Nocardioides sp.
GCGAACTCCGTCACCTCCGCGACACCCGGACCACCCAGCCGGCGGGCCCGCTCGCCACCATGCACCCCGGCCCAGCCCGGGTCGAGCCGATCAGCGGAGTGGATCACCGACCACTGATACGCCGCGCGGAGCAGGTCGACCTCGGCCCGCCAGACGGTCTCAGCGCAGGCGCCGGCGAAGTCGAGGACCTCGTCCTCCGACATCTCCTCAAGCGCCCGATTCGCCTGCATGAGAACAGTGAAACAGGGCCCACCGACAGTGCCTTGACGGCGCGATCGCGCGGCTCGTCAGGAGACGGCGACGGATGCGGTCTGGAAGAACTCGCTCGGCATGGCATGAGCGAGACGCCACGTGATGGCGATGGGGCGCTCGCCCTCGTGGGAGACGTAGGTCGCCGGCCCGAGGAAGAGGTAGGAGGCGGTGCCGAAGGCGTCCTGCTGGGTCTCGCGGGCGAACAGCAGCACGGTGCTGGCGCCGGTGAGGTACCGCTGGCCAGTGCGGGACGCGACGGTCGTCGTCGACTGCGACTCCCAGTGGAACAGCGTCGGACTGATCGGATAGTCGCGGTACATCGTGGTGGGGGAGAAGTCGGCCTCGGACTTCTTCAGCGTCACGAAGAAGGCGTCGACGTTGACCTCCGGGACGTACAGCACGCCCTCGCGGAACGAGTTCGGCTTGCGCTGCAGGCTCGCGTACGCGAGAGCGGCGAGCACCTCCTCGCGCTGGTAGCGGGCGTGGACCCGCAGCGGGATGCCGGCGAGCGGTCCGTCGAGCGCGACGGTGCGGTGGCGGGCGTCGTCGAACGCCAGGTCGACGACGCTGCGAACCTCGTCACGGGCCGCGTGCTCACGTCGGACCGCCTCCAGCCCGGCCTCGACGGAGTCGAATCCACCGCCGTCGGGGAAGAGGGAGAAGAAGAGCATGTCCGCGAGGCGCTTCTCGACCGTCGAGTGCCCGCCGTCGTCGACAGCCTGTCCGGCGAGCAGGGCGTCGTACGCCGACGCGCGGTCGGGGTCGTCGACATGCGTGAAGGCGCGGGTGCGCTTCAGGAGGGCGCTCTCCAGCTCACCAGCAGGCGGAGTCGCCAGGCCGGCGGCGCGGCGCAGCTGGGTCCAGGAGCGACCCTGGCGGACGACGTCGGAGAGCTCGAGTCCCGATTCGTGGAGGAACGAGCCAAGCGTCTGGTCGCCGTACGACCGGAGCTCCGCCACCATCTGCGGCCACCGGGCCGAGACCTGGGCGCGGACGTTCTCGAGGACGAGCACTTGGGCCTGACGGTCCATGACGATCTGGCAGCCCGACGGCAGGAACGGGAAGCCGCGCTCGATCTCGCGCTCGAGGCCGCGCCGGGTCTGGCCGGTGAGGGCACGAAGCTTGAGGTCGAAGCGGAACTCCTTGCGGTGGTGACCGACGAAGTCGAGCACGGTGAGCACAGCCTTGGAGCGCGTACGCCGCAGCCCCCGACCGAGCTGCTGCAGGAAGACGGTGGCGCTCTCGGTGGGCCGGAGGAACAGGAACGTCCGGGAGGTCGAGGCCCTCGTTGAAGAGATCGGCGGCGAAGAGAACGTTGACGTCCCGGGCGCGCAGATCGTTGAGAGCGCGCTCGCGCTCGATCAAGGGCGTCTGGCCACTGACGGCACGCGCCGGGACCCCCGCCTCGTTGAAGACCCGGGCCATGTACTCGGCGTGAGCGACGCTGACACAGAACCCCAATGCACGCATCGCGCCGGGGTCAAGGACCTTGTCGTGCAGCTGGTTGAGCACGATCTGGGCTCGACGATCGTTGCCGGTGAAGACGTTCGAGAGCTGCTCCTCGTCGTACCGGCCTCGCGACCAGCCGACGGCCCTCAGGTCGGTGCCGTCGGCGAGCGCGAAGTAGTGGAACGGGCACAGCAGGTCCGCTCCGAGAGCGTCCCAGAGGCGCAGCTCGGCTGCGATCCGACCGTCGAAGAACGTGCGCACGTCCACGCCGTCTGCGCGCTCGGGTGTGGCTGTCAGCCCGAGCAGCTCCCGAGGCTGAAGGCGATCGAGGAGGCGACGGTACGTCGACGCCTGAGCATGGTGGAACTCGTCGATCACCACGATGTCGAAGGCATCGACGGGGAGGTTCTCGACGCCGTACGACGTCAGGGACTGCACGCTGGCGAAGACGTGGCGCCATCGCTCGGGCCGCGCCCCGTCGACGTAGAGCTCGCCGAACGTGGCGTCGCCGAGGACCTCTTGGTAGGTGCGCTGCGACTGATGCAGGATCTCGCGCCGGTGGGCCACGAAGAGCAACGAGGGCCGTTCGCCCGTGGTCGGATCGCAGAGCCGGCGATAGTCCAGTGCAGCGACCACCGTCTTGCCCGTGCCGGTCGCCGCCACGACGAGATTGCGGTGGCGATCGTGGACGACTCGCTCGGCGTCGAGCGCGTCCAACATCTGCTGTTGATAGGGATACGCACGCACCTCGAGCCCGGACAGCGAGATCGTCACACGACTGTGCTGGCTGCGCCCGGAGGCCTCGGCCAAAGCATCGTCGAGCCGGTCGCGGTCACGATCGGGGTCGTACTCCTCGAAGCTCGCCTCGCTCCAGTACGTCGCGAACGTTGCGCTGAACTTCTCCAGGAGCGCCGGCGTCGCGACGCGCGAGAGTCGGACGTTCCACTCGACGCCGTCGAGCAGGGCGGCGCGGGAGAGGTTCGAGGAGCCGACGTACGCCGTGTGGAAGCCGGTGTTGCGTCGGAACATCCAGGCCTTGGCGTGCAGACGCGTGCGCTGCGCGTCGTACTGGATGCGGACCTCGGCTCC
>NZ_JANINT010000267.1 GCF_024509035.1 Nocardioides sp.
GAGGCACGGGCCATGGTCTGCCACCGGTCGTCGCGCGGCAGCCCGAGGATCCGCTGGACGAGCGCGGACAGGCCGAGTCGCTCGCCCAGCGCGAAGTGCACGCGGGCGACGTCCGCGGGATCCAGCCTTTCGCGGGCGGCGACCTCGACGACGCCGAGGAGCATGTACGCCGGCGGCAGCACGGCCACCCGGCTCGCCAGGTCGGGAGCCACGCCCTCGGCCTCGAGCCGGGAGCGGCGGTCCTGGTAGGCCGCCAGCTCGCGACCGACCATCAGGTCGGGCAGCTGGACCATCGTCTGCTGGACCGGCCCGGAGAACTGGTCGACGGTGCCCTGGCTGTCCATCGGGGGACGCCGGTTGTTGACCAGCCACCGCGACGCCCGCTCGATCAGCGTGCGCATCTCCAGCCGCATCCGGGTCTGCACCGCCGCGTCGAGCTGGTTGTCCAGCCCCCGGAGCTCGTCGCGCAACGGCAACGACCCGAAGATCTCGCGGGCGACGAAGTTGGCCCGGGTCAGCTCCGCGGCGCTCGCGCCGGTCTCGCCGGCCAGGCGCGGCCAGAACGTGATGCCGGCGCCGTTGACCAGGTCGTTGACGACCTGGGTCACGATGATCTCCCGGCGCAGCGGGTGCTGGTGGACCTGCGGCTCGAAGCCCTCCTGGACCTGGCGCGGGAAGTACGCGCGCAGGTCCTGGTCGCAGTAGGGGTCGTCGGGCAGGTCGGAGGTCAGCAGCTCCTCGGCGAGGGCGATCTTGGTCCAGGCGAGCAGCACGGAGTGCTCCGGCGTCGTGAGGCCGGCACCCCGGTCGAGCCGACGGCGTACCTCCCGGCTGTCCGGAAGGCCCTCGAGCTCGCGGTTGATCAACCCGTCGTGCTCGAGCTTGCGCATCCAGTCCTCGTGGACGTGGAGCATCGGCCCGGCGTTCGCGGCGGCGTTGGCGAGCGCGAGGTTCTGCTCGTAGTTGTCGCGCAGCACCAGGCCCGCGACCTCGTCGGTCATCTCCGCGAGCAGGGTGTTGCGCTGCTCCTCGGTGAGGTCGCCGCCCTTGACGACCCGGTCGAGCAGGATCTTGAGGTTGACCTCGTGGTCGGAGGTGTCGACACCTGCGGAGTTGTCGATGAAGTCGGTGTTGATCCGGCCGCCCACCCCGGCCTCGGGTCCCGCCGGGCCGCCCTCCTGGGCGTACTCGATGCGCCCGAGCTGGGTGAACCCGAGGTTGCCGCCCTCGCCGACGCAGCGGGCCCGCAGCTCGCGCCCGTCGACGCGGATGCCGTCGTTGGCCTTGTCGCCGGCGGCGGCATGGGTCTCCGCCGAGGACTTCACGTACGTGCCGATGCCGCCGTTCCACAGCAGGTCGACCGGTGCGAGCAGGATCGCGCGCATCAGCTCCGCGGGCGTCATCGACGCGACGTCGCCGGCGATGCCGAGGGCCCTGCGGACCGCGTCGTTGAGCGGGATCTTCTTCAGCGCACGTGAGTAGACGCCGCCGCCCTCGGAGATCAGGGAGTGGTCGTAGTCCTGCCAGCTCGAGCGCGGCAGCTCGAAGAGCCGCTTGCGCTCGGCGTACGACGTGGCTGCGTCGGGGTCCGGGTCGAGGAAGATGTCGCGGTGGTCGAAGGCCGCGACGAGGCGGATGTGCTCGGAGCAGAGCATCCCGTTGCCGAACACGTCGCCGGACATGTCGCCGATGCCGACGCAGGTGAAGTCCTCGGCCTGGCAGTCGATGCCGCGCTCGCGGAAGTGCCGCTGGACCGCGACCCAGGCGCCCCGCGCGGTGATGCCCATCGCCTTGTGGTCGTAGCCGACCGAGCCGCCGCTGGCGAACGCGTCGCCGAGCCAGAAGCCGTAGTCCTTGGCCACGCCGTTGGCGATGTCGGAGAACGACGCGGTGCCCTTGTCGGCGGCGACCACGAGGTAGGAGTCGTCGCCGTCGTGGCGCACGACCTGCTCGGGCGGCACGGTCTCACCGTCGACGAGGTTGTCGGTGATGTCGAGGAGCCCGGAGATGAAGGTCTTGTAGCAGGCCACTCCCTCGGCGAGCCACGCGTCGCGGTCACTCGGGTCGGGGAGCTGCTTGCAGAAGAACCCACCCTTCGCGCCGACCGGCACGATCACGGTGTTCTTCACCATCTGCGCCTTGACCAGGCCGAGCACCTCGGTGCGGAAGTCGTCGCGCCGGTCCGACCAGCGCAGGCCACCGCGGGCGACCGCGCCGAAGCGCAGGTGCACGCCCTCGACGCGCGGCGAGTAGACGAAGATCTCGAAGCGCGGCCGGGGCTCGGGCAGGTCCGGGATGCCGGCCGGGTCGAGCTTGAAGGAGATGTAGGAGCGGACTCCCCCCTCGCGCGGGGTCTGGAAGTAGTTGGTGCGCAGGGTCGCCTGGACGTGGGCGAGGTAGGACCGCAGGATCCGGTCGTGGTCGAGGCTCGCGACGTCGTCGAGGGCCTGGAGGATCCGTTCCTCGATCTCGGCAGCGCGGTCGCGGTCGGCCGTCGGGTCGAAGCGGACCTCGAACAGCAGCACCAGCAGCCGGGTGATGTCGACGTTGTTGAGCAGCGCCTCGTGGATGTAGTCGAGCGCGAACGGCGCGTTGCCCTGGCGCATGTACTTCGCGTACGCGCGCAGCACCGTGGCCTGCCGCCAGGTCAGACCGGCTCCGAGCACCAGCGTGTTGAACCCGTCGATCTCGTTGCGCCCGTCCCACACCGCGCGGATCGCGTCCTGGAACAGCTCGCGGGAGTTGTCGGGCAGCGCCTTGCCGTAGCGCAGGCCGAACTCGTAGATGTA
>NZ_JANINT010000268.1 GCF_024509035.1 Nocardioides sp.
GTCAGGCCGGTGACCAGCAGCCAGCCGCCCCAGAGCACGAGCGCGGCGCGCGTGAGGTCGGTGCGCGGACTGCGCCGGGTCAGCCAGAGGCCGGCGACGAGCAGCAGCAGCGCGCTGGGCAGCAGCCAGGCGATCTGACCGCCGATCTCGGCGTCGAGGAGCCGGGTGATGCCGGTCTGCCCCCACATCCCACCACCGGATCCCCCGCCCGGCCCCGCGCCACCGCCGACTGACCCGGTCTCGTCGCCGGTGAGGCGGCCGAAGCCGTTGTAGCCGAGCGTCAGCTCGAGGATGGAGTCGTCCTGCGAGCCGCCGATGTAGGGCCGGCTCGACGCCGGCCACAGCGACACGATCGCGACCCACCAGCCGCCCGCGACGAGCATCGACCCGAACGCGACCAGCAGGTGCCCGAGCCGCTTGGGCACGCTGGTGCGGGCTGCCAGCACGTAGACGAGCGCCAGCGGCGGCAGCACCAGGAAGGCCTGCAGCATCTTCGCGAGGAACGCCAGGCCGACCAGTGCTCCGGCCAGCGCCAGCCAGCGCACCGGGTGGCGCGACCCGGGCTCGAGGGCGCGGAGCGTGGCGTACGCCGAGGCCACCAGCAGCAGCACCAGCATCGCGTCGGGGTTGTTGAACCGGAACATCAGGACCGCCACCGGCGTGAGCGCCAGCGCCACCCCGGCGATCAGGCCCGCGGCGGCCGACGCCGTCGTGCGCCGCACCGTGGCGACCAGCAGCCAGACCGCCAGCACGCCCTCGATCGCCTGGGGCACCAGGATCGACCAGGACGAGAGCCCGAAGACCCGCACGGCGAGCGCCATCGGCCAGAGCGCCAGCGGGGTCTTGTCGACGGTGATCGAGCTCGCGGCGTCGGAGGAGCCGAAGAAGAACGCCTTCCACGACTCCGAGCCCGCCTGGGCGGCGGCGGAGTAGAAGCTGTTGGCCCACCCGGACTCACCCAGGCCCCACAGGTAGAGGACGGCGGTGGCGAGCAGGAGCCCGGCGAGCGTCGGGCGGTACCACCTCTCGGGCCGGGGCGGTGGGGGCTCGGTGGCCGGGGTCGTCGTCGGGTCGTCGAGGGTCGCGGTGCTCATGAGCCCACGGTCGGCCGGCCGGTTGGCGGGACCGTGTGGACCGTCTGTGGGTCGTCTGTGAACGTCAGAGCGAGAAGTGCCCGGGCGCGAGGCTGCGCAGGACGCAGAACTCGTTGCCCTCGGGGTCGAGCATCACGACCCAGCTCGTCTCCGGTGGCGCCAGGTCGGTGCGCTGGGCGCCGAGGGCCTCGAGCCGGGCGACCTCGGCGTCACGGTCGGAGTCGATCGGGGAGACGTCGAGGTGGAGCCGGTTCTTCACGATCTTCTCCTCGGGCACCCACGCGAAGAAGATCGTGGGCGCCACCGGGCCGGAGCGGACGTCGGCGAGCAGCTGCGCGTCGGCGCGATCCGCCGGCCCGATCTCGACGAGCTCGGGGTCCTCGTCGATCACCACGTAGTCGAGGGCAGCCGCCCAGAACCGCGCGAGCGCGGCCGGGTCGGCGTGAGCTTCGTGATCCGGGAGGTCACCCGATCCGCTCCACGAGCCAGCCGGCGTCGGCACGGTGCTCGGCGGCACCGCCGGGCGTCTCGAGGATCACCGGGGCACCGGCGTCGCGCACGACGGCGGCGAGCAGGTCGGGGTCGACCTTGCCGGCGCCCAGGCTGGCGTGGCGGTCAGCGCCGGAGTCGAACTCGTCGCGGGAGTCGTTGCAGTGCACGAGGTCGATGCGTCCGGTGATGCGGCGTACGTCGTCGACGACCGTCTCGAGGGCGTTGCCGCCCGCGTGGGCGTGGCAGGTGTCGAGGCAGAAGCCCACGTGGTCGAACTGCTCGGTCGACGACAACGCGTCCCAGACCCGCTCGATGCGCTCGAGGTAGCGGGTCATCGCGTTGTCGCCGCCGGCGGTGTTCTCGATGAGCAGCGGCAGCTTGAGGTCGACGGCCTCGACGGCCTTGCGCCAGTTGTCGAACCCCTTCGCAGGGTCGTCGTCCTTGTTGACGTGCCCACCGTGCACGATCAGCCCCCGCGCGCCGATCGCCGCCGCCGCGTCGACGTGCTGCTGGAGCAGCTTGCGGCTGGGGATGCGGATGCGGTTGTTGGTGGTGGCGACGTTGACGATGTACGGCGCGTGCACGTAGAGGCCGACCCCCGCGGCCTCGGCGTCGGCCCTGAGCGCCTCGGCCCCGCCGGCGTAGCGGAACTCGGGGCCCTTGTAGCCCTGGGGGTCGCCCAGGAAGAACTGCACGTGCGGCATCTCGCGCGCCTGGGCCTCCGCGATCGGGTCGGTCTGGTCGACGTGGGCACCGATGGCGAGGCTCGTGCTGCTCATGCGAGCGAGCCTAGGACGCGGCGCCGACGCCCTCCACGTCGCGGGCGTCGACGCCCGGCACCTCCTCGAGGGCGAACCAGACCGGGATCCCACGCTCGCGAGCGATCGCGACGTCCTGGTCGGCGCCGGTGGACGCGCCCGGCAGCCGCAGCACGCCGTCGCAGTGCTGGAGCAGCCGCTCGGCGGTCGGGTACATCACCTGCTCGGCCAGCGGGTCGAGCGGGCCGCTCGCCCCGGCGCTGCTGAGCACCGGCAGCGCCACCCACTCGCCGATCATCGGCAGGTGGCCGGCCCGGAAGATCGGCCAGGCGGCGGTCTCGAGGGCGGCCAGGTTGGCGGCCATCTTGGCGGGGTCGTCACCGGTGCCGGAACGGTAGGGGCCGGCGATCAGGATCATCAGAGGAGCGGTCATGACCC